>JBMOFD010000001.1:0-58262 GCA_049314435.1 Chlamydiia bacterium
GCCCACTCGCGAGAGTGGGAATCTCATCGGCTTTAGCCGATCGAGAGAAGTCAAGACCGAGCGTTGGATAGGAGTGCGCCTAGGCGGAGGCGCTTAACAGCAAGGTTGCTTCCATTCTAAGGCCATGCCACTGATCGTGATGGATGAGCAATGTGTGTTCCATAGCATGGCTCTGATCATCTATCGCCGAGCGCTACACAA
This sequence comes from Chlamydiia bacterium, assembly GCA_049314435.1. Lineage (GTDB taxonomy): Bacteria > Chlamydiota > Chlamydiia > Chlamydiales > JBMOFD01 > JBMOFD01. The sequence goes on from JBMOFD010000001.1 coordinate 202, forward strand.
CTTTGTTGGAGCAGATGACGCATCCCCATTGCGTGAAGGTCTCGATTGACCAGGTGATTGATGAACTGGATGACATTCTAAAGCAGTTTGAGTCGGCCGTCCGCACCGAGTCAGATCCGGAACAGAGAGGAGAAAGCTCGGAAGGCAGCTCGAGCACCACGTCAACCATTGTCCAGAAATAGCTGAGGGAAACCATCGCAAGCCATGGGCTATCAATTACTTGATTGCCAAGAACACATGATCTATCCGATCATCGCCGCCCAAACCCAGGAATTTATTGATGATCAGCCGGTCTCCCATGAGCTCACCCACAAGTCATTTTGCAGGAAACATTGCGCTCAAGGGCTTTGGGGATGCTTCGGACGTTGTCTCTATAGAACGACGTCACCTCATGACGCCCATCGTAGCGGACCTCCGGTCAGCACGACACATCGAAGCCGCTCGAACGGCTGTGGTGCTCCTCGTGAGAGCCTTCGACTTGCAGAAGAGCTACAGCGAGACTCCGGCTGGCGAAGCGACCTTTGAGTGGGTGATGTCCCGCCAACTCAGCCATCTCAACCATCGTCTACCTAGTGCCCGCCATGCGGTCTCCCAAGCGGACCTCCAGATTGTCAACGCTGAGTGGACCACCATCATAGAGACTGACACAGACGCCACCTAAACACTCGTTGTAGGATTTGACCAGGCTGTTTATTCGGAGTATACTCCGAATAAAGACGACTTTTACCGGAGTACACTCCGAGTGTTTGAGAAGATCCTCATCGACCAGAACCCTCAGTGGGAGGGTCACGCCTTCCCAGCCTCAGTGGCGCGGGAGGCTGAGACCTCCCTGGAGAAATACCTACCGCTCAAACATGTCATCTCGATCGCCGGCGTGCGGCGATCGGGCAAGAGCACCCTGGTACGCCAGGCCATGGCATGGTTGATCCGCCAGGGCGTTCCATCGCGAAACATCGTCTTTGGACAGTTGGAGCACCCGTTCTTCGTCGAATATGCCGCGGATGTACGTCATCTTGAGCGCTGGTTCGATGACTACCTCAACCTGATGAAGCCGGAAGGCACGGTCTACTGCTGTCTGGACGAAGTGCAGTTCTTCGCGGATTGGCCAGTCTTCGTAAAAGCCAAGTATGAATCCTCCAGCATCAAGTTCATGGTCACTGGGTCCAACTCCTTCCTACTCTCTTCCGATCTCTTGACGCTCTTGTCCGGAAGAACTCTTCCGATCAGTGTCTTTCCTCTCTCTTTTGCAGAGCTAGTAATGGCTCGCCTAGGTGGGTCCCAGATCGAAGCCGCCAACCTGGTCCGGCAACAAGCCAAGGTGCGGCAGCTCGTGGACGAGTATCTTCGCTATGGTGGCTTTCCTGAGGTGGCCTTGGACATCCCTAAAGAGCTGGCCGACGAGGTCTTGGAGAACTACGCCAAATCGATTCTCTACCAAGATGTGGCGGGAAGATTGGGCTCCAAGAAGCCTCTGGCCATTGAGCGTCTCTTCTACTATCTAGCAGGCCATGTAGGCACTCGCTTCTCGTATGTCAAGTTGGCGGAACCATTCGGACTCACCGATAAGACCGTCAAAGAATATGTCGATGCCCTACAAGCCGCCTATCTTCTCTTTGTGGTGGATCAATTTAGCGTCTCGGTGAAGCAACAGGTCCGATCCAGTAAAAAGGCGTACCTGATCGATCCTGGTATGGCACAGGCCATCGCCTTCAAATTTTCTGAAAATCGCGGGCGGGTATTGGAAAATGCGGTGTTCCTCGAGCTGATGCGACGACACTCCGAAGTGTATTACTACCGGACCGATCAGGGGGACGAGGTGGACTTCATCACCAAATCCAACAACGCCTGGGCCCTGGTACAGGTGTGCGCTGAGCTCAATGAAGATGCCTTGGAGAGAGAAGTCAGGGCACTAGTCACGGCGGCCAAGGAGTGCAAACTCGACAAAGGTCTCATTGTCACGCTCGACGAAGCCAAGGAATGGCAACAAGATGGCATCCAGCTTTCGGCCATCCCCTTTGCCCAGTGGGCTCTCTCGAAACAAGCCTAGGTCACACGGCCACCCAAGGTCGGCTCTTCCGTTCTATCCAGACTACGGGGAGCTTCAACCTGTTCAAACCCGGCTTCAGCGGAGAACCACTTTCCTAAGTTCTCCTGTAGCGGCGCCGGGAAAAGTAGAAAAAATTGTCATGGACTGTTATCTCGGGAAGACATTCTGCGCGTCCATTGCGCCAATGTCCGAGGAGGCCGCGTCTTATGAAGTTGCGACTAGCCAAATTGCCTACGGGAATCGGCTGGGGAGCCTGGCTCCTCATCGCTCCACTCGCGGGATGGACCTACGCCTCGGCGAGCCCCCCTACTGCGCAAGAGGGCTATACTGTTAACTTCTCCAATGTGAGTGTCCGCGAGTTCATCCGCTTCATCTCACGGGCTACGGGACAGAACTTCATCTTTGAGGACGAGAACCTCGACTTTCCGATCACCGTCATCTCTGAGGATCCGACAGGACCTGAGAATCTGATGACGGCGCTGATCCAGCTCTTGAGAGCTCGCGGATATAGCTTGATTGAGCAGGGAGACAACCTCGTCATCCATAAGAGCACCGATGTCTCGCAGGTGGCTAAGGTGATCACCTCGGAGGGAGAACATGTCGACCTCGACTCCAGTGCGATCGTCACACGCGTCTTTCGGCTGGATCGCCTGACTCCCGATGCAGCGATGCCTATCTTGCAACCGCTGGTTTCAGCATCAGCCAAGCTAGAGGCCTCACCGACCACAAAGCAGCTTATTCTGACCGATGTCAGCACGAACGTGGCTAAGGTGGCCGAGCTCCTAAAAGCCCTCGATGCTCCCAACCACTACATCGTCATGGGCATCTATGAGACGAAGTCGCCCTATCCAGCGGCGCTGGTAGACCAAGCAAAATCGATCCTTGCGCCCCTCATCGACAAGACACCCTTCCTGCTAGAGCCAGGAGTGGACGACAAGAAGATCTTCATTGTCTCCACCCAATACCTAATCGACCAGACGAAGGAAGTGCTTCAAGCGATCGAAGAGGCGGGTGTAGGCGCCCAACAGGGCCAGCCCTTCCTCTATCCCGTGCACACGCAGAGCGCCCCAACTCTCTTGGCGGCCCTACGCGAAGTCTCTAAGGGTCTAGAAGATAGTGGCGTGACGAAGAGCGATCTCCTTACGGCCATCCAGCAGGCGAAGGCAATCCCCAGCAACAATAGCCTACTCTTTACGGTCGATCAGAAGACGCAGCAACGGCTCTCCGATCTGTTGAAGGAGCTGGACGGGTCTCCCACCGATCGATCCACGGCGGCCACCCTGCTTTACCAGCCACAAAGCATGTCCACTGCGGAGATGCAGAAGCTACTGACCTCGCTGGCCGATGCACTCAGCACCCAGCAGTCCGATCCCGACCTGGAGATGTGCTTACGGGGAGCTCGCGAGATCCCTGGGCAAGGGTTCCTCTTTACCGCCTCTCAAGCCACGCTCAACCGACTCCAGGAGCTCCTGAAGTCAGCTGATGGCAAGCTGGGCAGCGTGAGTGAAGGTAGCTCTAGCCTCCTCATCTACCACCCCAAGAACCTCTCTGTCGCACAGCTCCGAGCCCAGCTTGCTGGGTTGGAGTCGATGCTCCGGAAGGAGGGGGACTCTGATGAGGCTTTGTTTCGTACTTTAAATGACGGACAAGGACTCCTAGCCAGCAATAGCATCCTCTTTGGGGGGCCCCCTGCTACGCTGAAGAAGCTGCAGGCCTTTTTGAATGAACTAGACGTACCGGCGGCCGTTGGCAAATCAGCAGGGGTCGGCTCAGGAAGCAGCTCTGGAGGCGGTTCAGGCTATAATCCAGGTACACTGGTGGCCATTCCTCTCCGTGGAGATTCCACCAAGGTCTTTGAGGAGCTAAAAGCCACGTCGGCTACGTTGGATCCGGGGCTAAGCGAGGCCCTCAGCCGCGCCACCTTGATCCCGCAGTCCAACACTCTTCTCATGCAGGGGGATGAGGGCACGATCGCCGCCGTTAGGCAGTTACTCATGTCGATGGGTGCGCTGGCGACTCCCGAGGAGGAATCCACGGTGATCGTCTATCGGCCGATGGCGATTAGCCTGCCAGCTCTTCAAGCTGGCGTGGCCGACTTAGCGATGCAACTCCAACAGACAGCTCACCCCGACACACACCTTCTGGAGGCTCTCTCCTCCGCGCGCATCTCCACCGCATCGAACAGCCTTGTCTTCACCGCTCCTGCCAACGCCCAGAAACAGTTGGAAGCTCTGCTCAAACAGATCGACCAAGCAGTAGGGGCACAAGCGTCGAGCCACTATTGGATTGCGTCGATTTCAACACCGGGTGGAGCTGTCGCGGCCCTCGAGAAACTTCGGTCTCTCTCATCGGAGCTTCAGGCATCCGGGTTGGCCAATCCGAGCCTCCTTGCCGCGATCCAGATGGCCCAGATCATCGATGATGGGCAAAGCATCGCTTTTTCTAGCGATGATAAGACGCTGAGTGATCTTCAGGCCTTAATGCAGCAGCTCGACAAAGCCGACGCAGGTGCGATCGCCTTCTATTCTGCCAAGAACATGAGTGCCTCCGCACTAAAGACCGACCTCGTGGAGTTCCTCCATGCCATGGGTCTCACAGCAGAGGTTTATCGCCCGCTGCAGAAGGCGGCGGACTCCGCCCTTGTGATGGCCGATGGCAAGACCCTCTCGATCACTGGGGAAAAGGAACCGGTTCAGCAGATTGAGAATCTGCTCAATCGGCTCGATCAACCCCAGACTCAGGCAGGGAGTGTCTACCTCTATCACATTCCGGCGAACACGACGGAGCAGGCAACCAGCGACCGAATCGTTCAATTTACGCAGCAGCTCAAGCAGGCTGGTGGGGATCGCAAGCTCATTGCAGCCCTGCAAAGCGGGCACTATATGCCCGATAGCAATGCGATCGCCTTCAAAGGAGACAGTGCGACCCTGGACCAGCTCCCAGCGCTTCTAGCCGAGCTCCACCCAGCGGTCGCTATACCAGGGAGTGTATGGCTCTATGTGCTGCCACCCACAAGCAACCCGACTGAAGTGCTCACCTCGGTCGATCAGTTTGCCCGTGGGTTAAGGGCACGCGGAGGCAATCATAGTCTCATCGCAGCCTTGGAGAGCCGTAACTACCTGACCCAGAGCAACTCGATTGCCTTCAATGGAGATGAGGCGACCCTAAAAGCGCTACAGAGCCTCATGAAGGATCTTCAGCCAGCGGGCACTGGAACAGTGGAGACTCTCACCTACCAAGCCAAGAACGTGGCTCCCGATGCGCTGTTAAGCAGCCTGAAAGATGCCGCAAACAAGTTCTCTGCATCAGGCGGAGCCTATTCTCTGATACGTGCTCTACAAGGCGCGCAGACGGTCGGACCCACCCATGCCATTGTCATCCAAATAGACCCAATGCTCAGACCTACGGTCGAGAGCCTTCTAGCCTCTTTGGATACAGCGCAGGGAGTGGGCACCGTACGCCTGATTCCGATTCCAGCGGGTGTGTCCAGTGAACAGTATATACAGGCCATCGACGCTCTAGCGGCACAGGTGGGCAGGAGCCAGCATCCCGATCCGAGCCTAGAGAGTGCACTACGCTCACGGGCTCTTCTCGGGGAGTCTCGTACTCTGAGCTTTACCGGATCGGCCAATGTCCTCGATCAGCTCCCAACGATGCTCTCCCAGCTTCAGCTTACGGTCGCAGGGGACCATCTCACGAGTTTTGCTTACCGACCCGTGCACATGGTCGCCTCGGCCCTTCAGCAATCTCTGGAGTCGGTCGCTCAGAACCTGCAGAAGGCGGGAGCCAACTCCGCACTGATAGCGGGCCTACGATCCGCCGAAGCCCTACCTAATGGTCGTGGCCTCCTCTTTACCATGGATACCACACAGATCGACGCTGTAAAGGCCATCCTCACCGACCTCGATGTTCCAACTCTCTCGGGAACAAGCCTCTTCATCTATCCCATCCAACAAGCCAGCATCGCTGATCTAGAGAACAGCTTGGCTCAGATCGCTGAAGACCTAGCCAAGACAGGAGCTCCACTGGATCAACAGATCGCGGCTGCCATGCAGAAGGTGAAGGTGCTGACGGCGGCCCATTCTCTACTATTCAGTGGGCCTACAGAGGCCTTGGAGAAGATACAGAAGCTCATTCCCACTTTAGATGTGGCAGCGCCAGGCCCAGCAGTCCAGCCAGATAAGCCGCAGCTCTTCCTCTACCGAGCTCAAGCGGTCCCGGTCGCCCAGATTGAAGCTGGTCTAACAGCCTTGGAAAAGACGCTCCTACCCAATTCACCCGATGATCAGGCCTTGTTGGTTACCCTGAAGGGTGCCCACGTCATGCCAGATGGGAAGAGCATTCTCTTTACGGGCACGCCATCTACTCTGGCGCGCCTGCAAGCCACTCTCACGACGTTAGACGGCGGCCCTGGAGCCAATGCCACTGTAGGCACCCAGTTCCTCATCTACCGCCTCCAAAGCGCAACACCGGAACGAGTGGAGAGCAGCCTGAGAGCTTTAGCCCAATCGCTACAGAAATCGGGTCTGGAAGACGACGCGTTCTTCCGGTCGGTCGCCAACATGCAGATCGACCACAAGAGCAATGCCCTGGTCTTCTCTGGGGGCAAAGAAACCTTCTCACAGCTGCAGCCGATCATTGCGGTTTATGATGTACGGGCGAACTCCACAGATGCGGATCGCGCTGTGATCGAACCGGTCTCTAATACGACGTTCATGGTCTACAAGCTCCGCTATCTACAGGGCAACGAGATCGAGAACACGCTTAGGCAGATGGGCGCCGAATTGCTGAAGATCAATCCCGATGCCAATAAAGACCTTGTCCATGCGATCGGCACGATGCAGTGGATCCAAAGCAGCAATACGCTCTGCTGCAGCGGCGTGCAAGATACCCTCGAAAAACTCCGCAGCATCATCGCCAATATCGACGTACCGCTTAAGCAGGTCTTCATCGAAGTCCTCGTGATCAAGACCTCCCTGCAGAACAGTTACAACTTCCAGTTGGATTGGGTAGGTCAGGGCGTGATCAACCCGAACTTTGCCGTGTCACTTGGAAATGCCTCCTCAGCGGGAACCACAACAGGGCAGGGATCCAACTCGTTACCGCCTCTCTTTGACCTCGTAACGAGCACAGGCATCAACCAACCTGTGACCACCTCAGCCACTGAGTCCTTGCTCTCGAACCAGTTCTCCATGGGGGCTATCGGGAACATCGTGCGCCACTGCGGGAAGACCTACTTTGACCTAGGCTCCCTGGTGAACGCGATTGAGACCGACCAGTCCGCGACTGTGGTGATCAATCCCAAGCTCATTGCTCAGGATAGTAACACCTCCACGATGTTCCGTGGACAAACCCTCGGCTTCATTACACAGCAGACGCAGGTCTTCAGCACGGCCACGTCCAATGCCACCACCATCGACTACCGTACAGTCGGCGTGAACCTGACGATCACCCCGATCATCAGCGGTGACGTGGTGACCTTGGAGATCGACCAGACCTACTCCAACGTGAGCCAGGGCTTCACCCCGACCCCAGGCTTGGGTGCTCTGTCAGGAGCAGGTGCCTTCCCGACAGACATCCTCCAGTGCTCAACAAGAGCACACGTGCCTGACCAAGCGATCCTCTGCATCAGCGGCATGCTCGACCGCGACGTCGAGCAGACGGTCCAGCGCGTTCCCTGCTTGGGAGCCATCCCTCTGCTCGGAGCGCTGTTCTCTTCGGAGGCCAACTCTGACACCCGACAGAACATCATGGTCTTCATCAAGCCCTACATCATCGCCTCCTTGGATGAGATGAGAGCCGTAACGCAGAACAATGCTAAACTCATTCGTGAAGGCGGAGACTGCTATACACGCGATGAAGTGCAAGAGGGCTTTGACCAAATCGGCTATGACAAGATACCTCTACGAGACGATGTGGACATCCCCTGTGATGGCGATTATTAGCCTTGGACTTCTGTCGGGGTGCGCACGCACCCCGGAGCCCTCGGCGCCCCTCACCGTTCTACCTCCTTCTACTCTCCTTAAGCGACTGCCCTCCTGTAGTCAGCCCCCAGATTCCGGAGCCCTGTGGGCCAGTGAATGGAAGATCGGGCAAGCCTTTGGGCGAGAGGGAGACTACTACCGAGCCATCACCGCCTTCAAACGGGCTCTCATCCTTTTGCCGCAAGAGGACACCAGTCAGCGTTTCTACCTCCAGTACGACATCCTCCTCGCCTACTCACTCGCCGGTCACTGGCAAGACGCCCTTGACTACTACAGGCAGAGTGATCTCCCCATGATCCCTCCAGACTTTGTCTGCAGAAGAGATCTGCTCCTTCTGGTCCAAGAGCTCTTCCTACAGACAGGGCAAATCGAAACAAGTGCCGCCATCGACCCCCTTCTCCCCTCTCCAGACAAGGAGGTCAACCAGATCTCTCGCCCTTTGCAACTCCGGCAATGGGAGACCGTCCCCTTAGACACCTTCACGGAGGCCTACCTAGCACATCGCAAGGACCCCAAAAAGGCCGCCATGCTGCAGATGATCCCAGGTGCTGGCTACCTCTATGTAGGTCAAACCAAATCGGCCGTCACCTCTCTGGTTGTCAATGCCCTCTCGATCTGGGCCATCGCCTCCCTGGTGAACCACCAGCAGATTGCCGCGGCCTGTCTAGTGGGCACCCTCGAGGTCGGCTGGTATTTCGGAGGGATCCATGGAGCCTCCCTCGCCGCCCACCATTGGAACGAACGCCTCGGTGAGCAGCTAGGTCGCCCCCTCCTCACCCAAGATCGCTACGCCCCGCTCTTTCGGCTTGAATACCTGTTCTAGTAGGGGATTTCTTTTGTGGGGGATTTCTTTTGTGGGGGATTTCATCCCCCACGCCCCCTCTATGGCTGCCTCTAAGAAGCATTCTGGCTGGGAGAAGCTCTTCCTCTTGTCACCTTCGCCTAGGTGACTTAGCCTATTCGGGTTGAGTCGCTTTTCGCTCGACAAAAGGAGTGGTCTGTGCCTCTATGCATCCTACCGTGTCGCATCTTTCCACCCACCAGCTACGATCCCCAGTCAAAAGATCCCAAAGAGCAGGCTGCTTCTCTCGACGACCTTGACCTACTCTGGCCATTGCTTGAAAAGGACCTGCGAGCTTCTTGGGAAAGAGAGGCTCTTGCGACCCAAGCGACCAAACCCGCACGTCATGGTCAGGAGCTGACGGAGGATCCTTGTACACGGGAGAAAGGCTCTTCTTCCACAGAGACTCAAATGCCTCAGGACCCATTTGTAGACGCCTTAGCACGTATCCGTTCAACCCTCCTCTCTAACGAAGCCGAGGTGTTCGCCCTACTCAATCCGTTCGGCGTCCTTGAGAGTCTGACCGTCCAAGACAAGGGGCCTCGATGGGTCGACGATGGCAATGGCCTGCTGCCACCCGTTCTCACTCAACGCGTCCACGCCCTCTCCTTGTCGCGCTATACCTCCAAGGCGTGGACTCCAGGTGCCATCACGAACGCACTCGTGACTGTAGCCCGGCATCGCCGTGCGGAACGACTGGTAGCCAATGCCACGTCGTTTGCCTTCACACAATTTCGAGCTTCCTTCGAACACCTGGGATGGCCCTGCAAGAAGATAGGCTCATGCCGTAAACGTCAGCTGGCCGGTTCGACAGGGACGAGCCGCAAGAACTCAGTGAATCGTATCTCCTATCGCGTTCTCGACGCCGTGTTGGGCAGTCCTGCCCTCCCCCCCCATTTCACCAAGGGTCCCTGTGACAGCACCCAAACCTTGGTCGATCGCCTATTTGCATTCCACTGGTGCCACAAGAAAGAGCGTCGTGTCGACTCGACACCATCAAGGAAACGAGAGAGAGATCCGCAGCTTCCTTCCAACGATGAACCGCCGCAAAAGAGGCGTCGCTTGGAAAACATCTCCAACGATGCCCATGCCACATTCGACACCGAACCCGAACTCCCTCCGTTCGAACCATTGGGGAGCAACCCATGGCCACGAGCCGCTCATTGGACAAGGGTGAGCCATGCTGTACGCAAGGCACTGCAGGAGAAGTTGAACAAGACGCCGGGCTCGCCACCAGCCAGCTAGCCCGGCCACTCTCCGAATGCCAAATTCATATCATTTATAATTTCGAAACAACCAACACTAACAGAAAAATACACCACTCCGTAAAATCACTGAGCAACTATTTTGACCAATAGAAAAAAGTAATGAGCTGTTCCTCCATCACCCCTCGTTTGATCCATGTGCCCTATCAAGCGACTCTCGATGAGTCCAGGGGATCATCAGAGACCTCCCCAGTTACCATGGGATCAGCAGGCCGTGTAGATCAGCTCTCTCAAGAGTCGTCGATCAACGGGCATACGTCGTCACCTCAGATAGTCGAGGACGAAGCAGAGTCGCCAGCCAAGCAGAGGTACCTCGGCGGAGTTCTGAAGCGTCGCCTGTCTGTGCTATTGCAGCCTGGTACCCTAGATGAGTCTGCTCTGCGGGCTCTTGTATGGCTTCTACAGCCACTAGCTGACCATCCGCTAGCTCCTGATGTTCTTAAAGAGGCATTTGGTAGGCATGCTATCCTTAAAAAGGAAGAGCATGACGAGGCCCTTTCGTCTCTGGCAGAGGGTGTGAAATCCCTCATGGCACAGGGCAACTCGCCTCTCCACAGCCTGCTAGACTTGCTTCTCGCTAATCCCCTCCGAGTCCACTGTCCAGATGCCTTTGGCAGCGCCGCATGGAATGCTTGCCCTTCAAGCGTGGCATCCTCGCCGATCTGGGAGCTGCTTCTCAACGAACTCGAGACGGAGTGGCTGAAAGGGAACGACCTTACGGCTTGGAAAACGGCTTCATGGATCCTTTCTCAACAACCTCATTCCTCCCCGGGCTGGGTACTTCGCCTAGCCATTGGGTATCTGCAAGGCAGGTCATCTGAACAAGAGGCGACGCCGGTCTGGCCAACGAAGCTGCCACATCTGGAAGAGTTGACGCCCTTCTTGCAACGAGTGTCGCTCACATCGGACTCTCCCCTCCACGACTTGAGCCGCGTTCTAGTCGAAAAGGCTCCGCACCTTCTGCCTTCATGGCACCATGCGCTGCGTCACGCTGCTACCCATGCCGAAGCGCCAGCTGAAACTCTGGGGCGGCTACCACAAGCCCTATCAGATGCGCTTCCGCAGCTTGTACAACAGGACGCGGAGAGTCTAACGAAAGCTCAGAGAGGTCTTCGCAGGTTGCTCAACCCTCAACATCTCGAGGACATGACCACGACGGGACTACTAGAGATCTTACAATCGATTGGCATGCATGCGCCTTTCGCCCACCTCAGTCGACCAGTGTGGGAGACACTCTACCTACGTGAGTTCTCTAGAGAGGAGGCTCTTCAGCTCTTTTCTATCCTCCATATGCTCCCCAATCTAGGGACCGAATCTCCGATTCTCCTGCGCCTGACAGAGGTTCTCTCTTCCGCCTTTGAGGGGCTTTGTGAGCCCCTACAAATCTGGGCTGCACTACGCCAAGTGCATAGCGCTTTACACCCCGCACGAAGCGACCGAGGTCCACGGACATTGGAACATGTGCTGCAGGCTCTACGCGTGGTGTGGTCAGCCCATGCTGAGAACAAATCCCTGGCCAAAGCCAGTTGGCAGCTGGCAGTGAACCTAGTTCGAAACCAGCAGACGCCCATGTCTCCGCAATGGATGGTTCGTTTAGGTATCGAAGCGGCGCTGCTGGGCACTGAAGCGGAATGGCAAGCTGCGTGCACCGCATTGGGATTGGATGAGGCTGCGCACTGCGCGCCGTCGGGCGGTGACGTTCAAGCGACCTTGACAACTTGGGGATACGCCCTACTGAAGGCACATTCCGAGCTACTCCCCTTCTGGTGCCAAGAGCTCTCTGCACTGGATCCGACCTCGCCCTGCCTAGCTGTTCGAGTGGCTGTTGCTGAGAGATTTCCCAGCGCGGTAGGGGGAGCATCATGGCCATGGCTGGCGCAGATGCTTCCTGAGCTGCCGTGGGAAGACCTCCCCATGCGTCACCTCATCCACACACTACAAGCGTTGAGCCATGTGGCTTGGGAACCGAAGTGGTACGCGAACAAGCGCAGCCGCTGGACACCGGTGATTGAGGCGAGTCAACCTCTATGGCTCTCCATGGCCGGACGCATGTCACAGGTCACACACGATGAGCTGTTGGCAGTTCTTCGTTTTCTCCCCATGATGCAGCGAGTCGAGGCATCGCATGCAGATAGAATAGCGGAGGTGTGGGTACAAGCATGTCAGGCTGGCAGACCAAGCGACGTCGCTTTTCGGTTACATGAGGTGATGACGCGACTCATCGAGAGAGCTCCTCATCTCATGGGCTCATGGGCCCGCGCCATCCGCAAACAAGCTGGTGCTGGAGAGGCCACTAGCCTACGAGAGGGCTGTCAGAAATACGTGGGAAACTTGCTTCAGGCATGTTGGAAGGAATTCCATAAGCCAGCCAAGAGCGCTCCTACCGACGAACAGCTCCATGGGTGCAAGGAACTACAGAGGATCGTCTCCCTGGATGGCATGATGGGCCAAGATCTGCTGCAGTGGAGAGCCCTCCTCTTTACGGATACGGCTGACACATGTCCGTTAGAATGGGACCTGGTTGAGAGACTATCCGAACGGAGAGTCTTCTCAGAGCTGCCCGACGATGTCAGGCAGACGCTCATCCGACGGGTGATGCTCTACACCCACCTCGATGACTATCGCAGGTCCTCCCTGAAGATTCTCATGCAGTTGGTCCAACCACCACATGTTCACCGGCTCCCTGCTCCTCAGGACCTCCAACATATCGAGGCTCTATGCATAAGCTGGCTGCTGCCAGAACATCTCTCGCTGCGTGCGCTCTTTTCTGAAAGGGGCGAGCCTCCAGCGGATCTCGGCATGCAAGCTCTGGCTACTGAGTGGTTCTTGATGACCATCGATTGGATCCCTCGACCTTTGGATCGAGGCCTAGAGCTCCTATCCGTGGCTCAGACCCATGCGCGGCTACCACCAGATAAGCTCCTCAGCTTGTTTGGCCGACTGATCCAGAGTGCTACACCAGCCACACACCGGACGGAGGCCGGAGAGAGCCCAGATCTTCTTGATCTTTCGACCGATCTAGAAGGAACCCTAGCTCCCCTCTATCCAGAACTCGATGCAGGGATCGCTCGCTGCAACATCAACGAACGTTTGCATTGGATCGAACAGGGATTCGTTCTGCACCCTTCCTGCGGCTGGCGCTGGCTAGAACAACTGATGGAAGTACGAGGCTACATCTCCTCCCCTACTCAAAAGGAAGAGAGCGAGCTTAAGCAACGGCTAGGATCAGCCTTCAAGGTGGAACAAGACGCTTCAGGAATCAGAAGAATCCCCATTCCGGCAGCGGCTGAGCTCCTACTCCTGAGCGGGGGAATTTGGCTGCCTGAATCCTTTGAACAAGAGGGCGCTCTGCTCGATGCTCTGTCCTCCACAGCACGTGGACAACTCTCTCCTCAAGCTGTCTCGACCCGCCTGGAGACCATACTACGCAAGGCCTGCAGCTCTCCTCTTGAGACCCAAACGAGCCTGACCGAGCGTTTTCTATCCCTACAGGATGCATTGTGGCGGCTGTCGACCAATCGCGAGCCATTCATTCGGTGGTGGACCACTCTACGACTCATCCTCGTCTTTCAGGAATACTGCGGAGATACACAGCCTCTGGTCGAGTTCGTTCATGAAATTTCCTCCTACGAATTTGGCTATTTGCAGGACGTGACACCTTTAAGGCCTTTCATACAATGGCTACGGCAAAACCCTGCGATTCTCCAGCGCCTTCAATCGGAGGGAATCATCCCATCGCGCTTTAGAGCTCAGATCCTTCGTAATATCTCCTGCGTCTACCTGGGGGTGAATGAGGAAGCGAGCAGTAACGACAGTGATAGCGGAGAAGATGTTTCACGACTCCGAAGACCTGATCCTCTCGATCCGCTCCTCGATGTTCTGCTCGAACTCTATGTCAAACATGACGGGCGGGGCACTGACGAGGCTATCGGGAACTTTCGGGCGACTGTGGGCCGGCGAGCGATCTTGGGCGCGCCTCTTTCCAAAGAGATAGCCCCCCTATTCAAAAGGGGATGCCTGCACATCGTGGAGCAAATATACATGGAGTGGGAAGAAGCGGCGGCTGCCTACGACTGCGCCGCTGAGCGCCTTCCACCTCAGCCCGCATCACACAGCGATGGGTGTGGCCCCAGCGACTATCGGGTGACCTGGGTTGCCCAGATCATCGCCTCGCATCTCCTCAAACCAAAAGCATCACAAGCAAGCCGCTCTACACAGTCGCCATCTGCAAATGCAACGTCGCCGCTCTGTGGCCAGGGCTCAATGAGGTCCAAGAGCGCAGAAGCTCTCCATGAGGGTCTCACCTTCGCTCGACTACAACCATGGCTACGTCGGCTCCTCCAGCTGAACCCATCCAACTTCTGGGATCCGGTCTTCCAGGATGCCCTACTAACCTTGAGTCATCAGGCCCTTGAAGGAGAGGATGTTGAGTCCTCAAAATCGCTCGCACGCATCCTAAAATCAGCCCTATCCGTCAAGCGTGACCCCACTCCCGACCACATGGCTCAATTTAGGCAGATGCAGATGGCCTTTGCTAGATTGATGGTCCATATACAGATGCTAGACCCATCGTTTGCACCCGAAGAATCACTCCGTAGTCCTCTTCTCAATACCGTTCTTCTTGGCTGCCAAGATGATGATCTCTTCCGAACGGCACTCGAACTGGGACGCAACCAGCGCCTATCAGCTGCCCATCACTTATTGGAGTCGGAAGATTGGATCGATTCGTTCATTCGGGCTCTCTACAATAAAATCCACTGTCAGCAGCCACTGAACGACACAGAAAGAGCATCATTAGCCGCGGCTCTCATCATCCGCGCTGAGCCCAGAGGTCAACAAGGGATCGACATTCAACGATGGGCTGCGATCTCATCTGTAGTGGGACTCTTAGAGGACCAGGTCCTCCAGGATCCCCAAGCCCATGTTTTACGTTTGACTGACCTCCTCAAACAGGTCCTGACTAGTCTGTCGTTCTATGGCAACCTCGTGCACTCGCTGCCTCTCTCTCCGATAGAAAAAAGCGAGCGCAGTGCATCAGCTCTCGACTATTTCTCCTCGATCTTCACCGGAGGAGGAGGAAAGATGCTCCCCCTGGTCCCAGACTTTACAGACAACCCACTACCAGAGGTGTTCGAGATGGGGCATACCCTATGGCAGAAGCTCATGAGAAGATCCGACAACGCGGCACTAGTTGCGACTCTCTCCATACGATCCGGAAGAGCTCTCGTGTTAGACACCTCACCCGATGCATAAGCCAGGACTCGCTCCTTCTAAACATGGCGCTGGTCTCCTCACAGCGCCCCTTCAGATCATTTACAGTTAGACTGGACAACATTTCTATACTACACAAATGGAGTCGCGCATAAACTAAATCGGCAAAATTATTTCCTTATTCATGGTTCAAGCAAACGATGCGCTGCTCCCCCACCACTCAGTCAGTAGGTTGTTCCCATCACCTGATCACCCATGAATCTAGGGCATCATCGGGGCTGTCTCACGAGGTCCTTGAGCAAGAGGAACAGGTAGATCAGCCCACCACAATGGCTGCAGCACCTGAGCTGGAGTTGTTGACCGGACAGCGGAGCTGTGGCCAGCGACTGACACGCCTCGTTGAAGCTCTTCTACCCTCTATTGAACCGAATGAAGACGCCTACCGCGCCCTTGTATGGCTGCTACAGCCTATCGCTGGCCATCCGGAACTTCCGAACGCCTTGCGACAACTCCTTGATCGGAGTCCTTCACCAGAAGGGACAGAGAGGGATGCTGCTCCCTCTTCTCCCGCAAAGGGGGCGAAATCTCTGCTGGTCTGGGGGAACTCCGAGCTGCATTCGCTGATCGAGATGCTGCTCGAATATCCTGCCAATACCACATGCTGGGGTGCCTCCGGGATGGAACCATGGGATGCTCCCATCGACGGCAACCCATCCAGACCTGCCTGGGAGATGGTCTTCAACAAGCTCGAGTCGGTATGGCTGGAGTCGGATGAAGACGCTCAGATTGCATGGGAGCTGGCATCGTGGGTCATTGCAAAGCACCCTCAGCCTTCGCCAGCCTGGGTGCTTCGTCTTGCAATCGGGTATCTGCAACTCAGCTCGTTCATCCCAGCGAAGCCGCCTATCTGGCCTACCAGTTCACCACTTCTCCAAGAACTCACTCCTCTCCTCTTGAAGGTCGCGCACACGTCCGCCTCTCCTCTCGAAGGGTTCAGCCTTGTCCTTGCCAGGGAAGCCCCGGATCTCCTCCCCTGGTGGCACTACGCACTCAGGGAGTCGACCAGACATTGTGAATCCTGCGCTGCAGCACTGGAGAATTTGACCCAGGCACTGTCGGAGGGGCTCTCTCCTCAAGGGATGGCCGATCCTCAGAGTTTGACTGGCTCTTTGATGGCCATAAGCAACATCAATCACCCTTGCCATCTAGAGGCCGCCACAGCGGAGCTCATCGAGCTCCTCACATCGCTCAGTATGCATGCGCAGTTCGGAGACCTCTGTCGACCCGTATGGGAGGAGCTCTCGACACGTGAGTTTTCCAAAGAAGAGGCTCTTCAGCTCTTCTCTCTCCTCCATACGCTACCCGATGTAAGCATCGATTCTTGTGCCCTTAAACGGCTGGCAGAGCTTCTTTCTAAGGCCTTTGGAGGGCTAACCGATCCCATGCAAATCTGGGTCGTGTTGCGTCAGCTACACATGGCCCTGCACCCGACACGAAGTGATCGAGGTCCACGTTCTCTAGAGCATGTTTTGGATGGCCTATGGATCTTATGGACGGCTAAGCCGGGATCGTTGGCCAAGGCGAGTTGGCAGCTTGCTGCCAACCTGACACGCGCTCGATCCATTCCCGCTTCTTCTCCTTGGATGACGCGCCTCGATGTGGGAGCTGTACTCCTAGGCACTCAGGCGGAGTGGCTAGCCGTCTGTACGTCACGCCAACAGAATCTATCTGAGCAGCCGATCATCCCAGGTGGCTCTCAGCTCGACACCTTAGTGGCGTGGGGATGCGATATGGTGCGTCAGCAGTCCGAGCATCTACCTGCATGGTGCCAAGCGCTTTCGGATCATGCAGAGGGCTATCCGATCTGCCGCGATGTGCTGCTTCAGGTGGCTCGAGCATTTCGTCTAACGATGGAGCGAGCAGCTATAGGATGGAGCGCTAAGGTGCTTGCTACGCTCCCTTGGCATGGCACCGACGCACCCACACTGCTCGACATGCTAGATCTCATGGCGGCTCGACATATTCCTCAGAGGTTTGCTGGCAGCACACGATTGCTTTGGGAAGCTCTTGCCGACCAGGACATCTCCTATGAGCAGCTCCAACAAGCTCTCACCCATCTACACGTAATGCCCCCCTTGGGTGCTACCGCCTCTCAACGTCTAAGCCAGAGCTGGATACGAGCCTGTTCAGCGAACAAGGCCAAGGAGTTTGCACAACGCCTACGCGAGGTGATGATCCAGTGCATCGACCAAGCACCCCATATGATGAAGGCGTGGATCGCGGCCATTCAATCCCAGACGACAAATCCAGCACAATCCCTACAGGATGGCTCTAAGCGCTGTCTGATCGATCTCTTTGGCATCCTTTCATCGGTCAAGAAGCCTAGCCAAGCTCTCTTTGAGGCAGGTAGGGAGCTACAGCATGTCACCCAACTCTATGGTCTCATGAGCCACGACCTCTTGCGCTGGAGAGCGTTTCTCTTTTGCGAGGGCTCTGGGCCAGATCCTCTGGAGTGGGCAATCTTCGAAACCTGGCTCAAGACCCCAGGTCTCTTTGGCCAATTTTCAGACGAGAACAAGGCCTCGCTGATCCACCGAGCAACCCTTTATATCGACTCTGATCAGCGAGGTCAGCAGCTGTTGGCACTGAAGGCTTTGCTCCCCATGCTCGATCCGGCGCGTGTCAAACTCCTCCCAGCCCGTCAGCTTCAGCGGGTAGAGGCTCTATGCTCGGGCCTTCTCCTCCTCATACAACCACCCAGTGATGCGCTGGTGGCCTCAGCAGAGGGAGGACGCCTGACAAGTGCGGAGGCACAACGGCTAGCCGCTGAGTGGTTCATCCTGACGGTCGATGTCGTGCCACGCAGTGCAGCCAGAAGCATCAGTCTGCTTGAAAGAGCACATGCAGCCATCCAACTGCCTCCGGATAGGCTGCTCAGCCTTTGCCAAACATGTCTACAATCGGCTGAGCCCTCTAAAGACCTTCAAGATGCCCTACGCCTGTTCATGCCGCAGCTGGACCAAGCTCTTGCCACCCGCAGTTTTTCCGAGCACCTGAGTTGGGTCGACATCGGTCTCCGTGTGGACCCACCAAGTGGGTGGCACTGGCTAGCCGATCTCGCTGTCAGCCTGACCACACTATGGACCCTTGAAGGGAAGCCCATGAACCTCGCCTCCTCACCGAAGGCTCGAGGTGGCTCGCGCCCACAACAGACTCCGCAATCGATGTGGCGAGAGTATGAGACAGTCCTGAGAAGAGCCTGCGACTTGGCCTCTACACAGAACGTCAAGGTTCGGACCGATCTCTATGTTTCCGTCCTTCAGAACCTCATCTTTGTGCCCGTCCCTACTCTGTGGCACTGGCTCACGGTATTCCGTACCGTTCTGGTCTTCCGCGAGTATTCTGGTGAGAGCCCCTTGATCCTGCAGTGCGCCAGCGAGTTAGCCTCTCACCTATTTACTCCTGTAAGTGGGCTCGACCAGCTACAGGATCTGTTCGAAACTCTTCATAAGCCAGACGTACGAAAGTTCCTCGAACATCAGCACCCGGCTACGTCCAGGTTAAGCGGCGCGCTTTTGTGTGGGATATCGAGGGCCTATTTTACACCTATCCCTAGGGGCTCAAGGGCCATGGCATCTCCAGAGATGGCGCGGAACCATCAGCTCATGGCTCCCATATGGGAGGTCCTCTTTGAGTTGTATGACAACTGCAGGAGGGGCCGAAGCCCAGAAAATGCTGCGGACTTGGATGGATTCCGGTGCATCACCTCATGTCATGCTCTGAAAGCACGTGAGATCCCGTTCGGTGAGGAGCTCAGAA
Organism: Chlamydiia bacterium; assembly: GCA_049314435.1. Lineage (GTDB taxonomy): Bacteria > Chlamydiota > Chlamydiia > Chlamydiales > JBMOFD01 > JBMOFD01. The sequence goes on from JBMOFD010000001.1 coordinate 19,369, forward strand.
CCCTGTTTGTAGAGAGGAGCTTCCAGATGATGCAAGACGTCTTTGATAGTTGGGAGGAGGAGAACCTCCTCCCAGACCTCGATCGAGCCATGCTCGTACGTTCCGTCTTGGGACAGTTCCAACTAGGCTCCATCCAACTCCCACATTCTTCAGGCAACACAGAGGTCACGGACACCTCAGACTTGCCTCAGGACAGGCCTCTGGATGATCATCGCGAAGACTTTATTGGTATCATACTCGCCTCCGGCCTCCTCCAGTCCACGTTAACCGAGAGGAAGGAACGCTCTCTGCATGGAGCCTCGGAGCCGTCCTCTAGCTCAAGTCAGTCGACAGGAGAGAGAGATACACCTGAACGGGGGTCTTCGACCGAGTTCTCTCTTGGCTGGCTAAAACCCTGGATGCTCTACCTCGCGGATCGGCCCTTCACTAACGCTCTTGAGTTCAGAGCAGCGGTGGTCTCGCTGGGGCGGGAGATCTCGGCTACGGAAGATCTGGATGCCCTTCTTCTGATGATCTATCTTCTGAACAGAGTCATCAGGATACCAGAAGACTTCGACACACTGCCGGCCGAGGAACATCCGCTCTACGTTAGCCTGGCTCAAGCCATGCTACGCCTGCAGGTTCTGGACAACACCGTACTGAATCTTGCCACTCCGACCGAGCTTTGCGAACTCGTATTCGATCCTCTGCTTATGTTCTCCAATGACCAGCAACTGTGGGTGCCCAATCTCCTCACCCTCTACCGAAGCAAGTTCGAGTCCGAGGGCAAGCTCACCGCTTCGGAGGCAGCTTCTTTTGGAGCGGCTCTCATCCTGCAGTCGCCCAGCATTACAAATGCGCCCCAACTGCCAAGAGTCATCTGGGACTGCATTGCAGAAGTGTTACAGTTGCAACCCAAACCCCCTGATCAGCGAGTTCTCGACACCTCAGTGAACCGCGCGACCGTTCAAGTGTACGCAGACCGGGATTCTCTACCCAAGGTGGAGCCGCAAACTGAGGTATGCCTCGATGTGTTGTCTGCAATTTTTGAAAGCGTGTTGATCTATGGGCAAAACCAGTGCCGGTTCGGTACCCAGGTGTCGCGCATACTGGCTACGACCAGACTCTATTTCGACGTCTGCGAAGCCTTTCGGGTCTCCCACTATCTTCGTCGAACGCCTTCAGGAGCGACTTCCACCGTAGAATTCGCACATGAGATCGCCGAAGATCTTCAACTCATCCTCGACCACACCTACAGCTACAAGAGTAACCGTCGTCGGATCGAACTCCTACTCAGTCAGACCGGCCTAACAAACAAGCAATTCTTGCCTAAGTGGAAGATCACCCGACCAGATACGTCGGACTCGCGGTGATCATGGTGGATCCCACTTGATCCAGGAGTCTGGTGTAACGCTCAGGCGCGAGTAGATCCAGGGATCCTCATTCTCGCGCATCAGGCGATCCATGCCCCGCAAGTAGCCGTCTAGCCAGCCATATTTCTGTACGGCAAGGAGCATGTACTGCGAGCTGCTAGGACGAAAATGGCTCCGTGACGCCTCCGCCTCGGAAAGCAGCATCTGATGGAGAGAGACCACCCCTCGAATCACCCAAGCTCCAGGAGACTGAGGCTGTAATGGCTGAGTCACCACAGCAGGATAGGCCAATCCCGCGTCCATACCCCAGGGTCCTCCCTCTGCCCACACCATCGCAGGTAGCCAGGAGAAGACCACCGTGATGAACCCGTAACAATAAGACCCTGGGCCCATAAGCAATACGCCGGTTATACTCGATGGCCAGTGTGTGGGAATATGGATCGAAGAATCAAGGTGGCTATCGTAGGCCGACCAAATGTGGGCAAATCGGCGCTCTTCAATGCGATCTGCGGAAAGCGGCTCGCCATTGTGGATGAGGCAGAGGGTGTGACCCGAGACCGTCTCTATGTTGACATGAGCTGGCATGGTTACCACCTCGAGCTCATCGACACCGGAGGCATGGACCCCTCAGCCAAGCTCCCCTTCAATGAGCAGGTCCGCCGCCAGGCCGAGATCGCCATCGAAGAAGCAGACGCCCTCATCATGGTAGTCGATGGTCAAGTAGGCCCTACTCCCCTCGATCGCCAGATCGCCTCGATCCTCCAGCGGACCAAGAAACCACTGGTCCTCGCCGTCAATAAGATCGACAGCAAAGACCAGGACCCGCTCCTCCCCCCCTTCGCATCGCTGGGCATCGGACAGACGATGGGTGTCAGCGCGATCCATCGCGTGAAACTCCACGATCTCCTCGGTCTGGCTCTAGAAACATTTGAAAAACCAGACGAAGCTCCCGAAGACCGCGGCCCTCGCCTGGCGATCGTTGGGCGTCCCAATGTCGGCAAGTCCACCCTGGTGAATACGATCTGTCGTGAAGAGCGCTGCATCGTCAGCGAGGTGGCAGGAACGACCCGCGACAGCATCGATGTCCCCATCGAAGTAGAAGGACGCCCCTATGTGCTGGTCGATACGGCCGGGATCCGACGTAAGAAGTCGGAAAAAGAGGTCGTCGACAAGTTTGCCGCGATGCGTACCGAGGGGGCTATCGAACGATCCGACATCTGCCTCCTGATGCTCGATGCCCGCGAAGGGATCACCACCCAGGAGAAGCGGATCGCTCAGGCGATCGAACAGGAAGGAAAGGGCTGCATCCTCCTCTTCAACAAGTGGGATCTAGTGCACGGATTCCGTATGGAGCACTGCCTCAAGGCGATCCGAGACGAAGTCCCCTTCCTCGGTCACTGCCCCGCGATCTTCCTCTCTGCCCACACGGGTAGGAACATCGATCAGGTCTTCAAAGCCATAGACGCCGTAGTCGCCGCCTCCAAACAGCGCGTGACCACAGGTCAGCTCAACCGCTTCCTAGAGCAGTCCCTCGCAAAGCAAGCTCCGCCGATGATCCTAGGGAAACGACTGAAGCTCTACTACATGACTCAGGTGGCCATCGAGCCTCCCCGCTTCATCGTCTTTGTCAATGCGCCTCCCCTCATGACCGATACCTACCACAAGTACTTGGTCAACCGGTTCCGCGACTGCTTTGACTTCACAGGCTGCCCACTCATCATCCACCTGCGCGGACGCCAGCGCGGCCAGGAAGAGCCGGAAGAGTGATCAGAGCCGGAGCTCTGCTCCGGACCACGCCGGAGGATTCCATCCTCCGGACCTCCTGAGTGAGAAAGAATACAATGCGGTCTGTAGGAAAGTAGCGTTACTCGTCATCCCGACTTGTCGTCTTGCCTTTGTCACGAGACATCGGCTCCAGCAGATGAAGAAGCTCCATCAGCTCATTGCGATCCAGCTTCTTGAGCACTTCCTGATCTTCCGCACGGATCACATCCTGCATCAGCGCCCCCTTACGAAGAATCATCTTGTGGATCGACTCTTCAATCGTATTCCGAGTCACCATCTTGAAGACCTGCACCCCTCGAATTTGCCCAATACGATGCACACGATCCGTTGCCTGTTCCTCACGCGCCGCGTTCCACCAGCGGTCGTAGTGGATCACAACAGAAGCTGATGAGAGGTCCACACCAACCCCTACGGCTCCTAATGAACCTAAAAAGACCTCGCAGGTCGGATCCTCTTTAAAGCGGCGTAGCTCTTCCTGCCGATTCACAGTCGAACCACGCACCGAGGCAAAGCCGATCACCTGGTCTTTTAGGTACTCCTCCATCAGATCGAGCATCTTGAGGAAGTGGCTGAAGACCACCACCTTCTGTCCCGACTCCCGCGCCTCCTTCATGAGTTCGCAGAAGAGATCCCACTTTCCGCTCGCATGATGCTTGTAGGTATCGACCTCCTTGAGGACTAGAGCGGGATGATCGCAGATCTGCTTGAGCTTACCCAGCAAGGTGAAGATGTGCATGTAGGGGATCGGCTTTACGTCGTCCATCAACTCAGGGAGGACCGCTTCACGGCCCTTGATGAGCGTTTCCTGGTAGAGACGATGCTGCTCAGGCGAGAGTTCACACATCGCGATCTCTTCGATCTTCTCGGGGAGGTCCTGTAACACTTCAGACTTCTTCCGTCGCAATACAAAGGGATGGATGAACCTCGTGAGCAGCTCACGGCGCTGCACATCCTGATGCTTCTCGATAGGGTTCACGAAGAGCTCTCGGAAAGCCGCCTCTCCTGGCATATACCCAGGAAGTACCACCTCAAAGAGCGCCCTCAACTCCCAGATATTGTTCTCAATCGGCGTGCCGGTCAGTCCCACCACCATACGCGTCTTAATGGCTGACAGGGCGGCGTGGGTGTGGCTGGAGGCGTTCTTGGCGTATTGGAGCTCATCAAAGATCGCAGCGTCGAAGGAGAACTCGCTAAAGGGGTTCTTGGATGTCCTAAGGATGCCGTAGCTGGTCAGCAGGACATGTCCATCACGAGCAAAGTCTTCAAGGGAACGTCCTAGTCCATGGAAGGTGTGCACCTTCAGGTGAGGCAGGAACCTCTGCAGCTGGTCTTGCCAGTGGTAGATCACGGACGTTGGACACACCACCAGGAAGCGAGGCTCTGCAGGCCGATTCGATAAGGGGGCTTGCCCCCCTGTATGGAATACCCCCTGAGCGGCCTCTGGATGTCGACGATCGTAGGCAATGGCGGAGAGGAGTCCCATAGCTTGGTGGGTTTTCCCTAACCCCATGTCATCGCACAGCAGAGCGGAGAGGTGGTTGGCATAGAGAGACCAGAGCCATGCCAGCCCTGTTTGCTGGTAGGGTCGTAACTGCGAACGGAATCCATCCGTCGAGAAGGGTCGATCGGTCTGCGTCGTGAGGATGCGCTCTAGGGTCGTGCGCACCTGCCGACGCTGCCCCTCTACATCCCATGTTCCCATGAAGGAAAGACGCATCAGCTCCATCTGACTCAGCTGAAAAGAGCCCTTACTCGGATCCACTCGCCCTTTAGGGAAGGAGCGCAACCAGTGAAGCGTTGGATGAGACAGATCGATGAGCCCAGCATCGGAGATCAGGTAGCCACGCTGCGCACGAATCGCCTCCCACACCTCGACCAAGCTTACCTTCCCCAGATCCGACTGGAGAGCGATCTGCAGCCACCAGCCCTCAGGCGTTTCGGTCATCGCCTGGATCTGCTGCTCAAGCTCCTGAATAGGAGTGAGTCGTGGATCAACGGAGAGAGCAAAGGGCCTGAGCACCTCGAGCTGCTTAGCAATGAACCAAGTTGTGTGCTCTGGCTCTATCCGCTTCTCTTTTTGATACTCATCGGGCAGCCGCTGCCCTGGGGGAAGTTCCCAAAAGCCCCGATCCTGCACGTAGATGTAGTCTCCATAAAAACGGAGCTGCTCCAGCTCATATCCAGGCGTCAGCTTCAGCTCGGGAGAGACCACAATACTGTGATCAGGCTGAGTCATGATCCTCACGCCCAACTGCTCAATGGGATTTTCCGTGGCAAAGAAGCCCCTGACGAGAGCCAGATCCTCTCGATGGTTACGGATGAACACCGGCACCTCAGCAATAGGAACGACCGTGCCTACTCTGACCAGTGGCCCTAGAGGACCGTTCATCTTAGCGTAGAACCCTTGACCTGGCAGATAGACCCACTCCCCAAAATCACGAGAGCCTTTCTCCTCCTGACGTTCCAGGAGGTTCACGAAACAGAGCGAGCCATCGGGCTGTACCCGATAGCCTAGCTGTGTCTCAATGGTCGTGAGATGGGTCGTGAATCCTGGGAACCCATTCAGGAAGGTCCGATGGCGAGCAATGAAGTCATCCATCTCAACGGGTGGAACGATCGTCTGCAGCTGCGCAAAGGGAAGCCCCTCCATCTTCCAGAACCCACGATCTTTGCCCTCAGGCAGGTAGACCCATGGGCTATAGAGCCGCACGCCTTCATGATCCAGGTCTCCCTTCTTATGCAGACTCACCCGTACCTGCAAACTCCAGTCCTCAAGGAACTGCAGCTCGACGATGGGCCGGACCCCGCCTAGATGGATCGGAGGGTCTTTTAGATAACGAGCTAGCTCCTCCGCATGCTGCTGGAGCACGCGAGTGATCCCCTCCTTCGACTCCGCTTCCAGCCGATCGAGGACCGGGCGACCCAGTCGTTCGAAGCCAACTCCAGGCCGATAGCACCAAGAGGCAATCCGCATCCCTGGAGCACAGCCTAGCTCCTCTCGAGGTCCCTTCGCCAAGGCGATCCTCAAACTAGGTGCGTCGGCGTCAAAGAGAAGCTCAGCCTGATCATGTTTGGAGTGGAGTTGTTTGAGGTCACTAGGAACCGTCCCAAGAGCTGGGATCATGAAGGGCCACATATCCGGACGAATGACCTGCTGCCATGACCAGGAGAGCCACTCGATCTCCAATGAAGAAGGCGGAGCCTCTTTTCCTTCGCCCCATGTCAGGCTCTTCAGCTGCTGCTTCTCCTGCTCCACAAAGCAGAAGCGAGTCAGGTCTGCCCACAGACTGAGATCAAACCGCAGATCCCCACTGGGATGACCTGCCCTCCACTCCGCCAGCTCCTCCGCTGACCGATGAGAGAACTTCAGGCTGTTCTCCTCGTTTTCAGCGACACGGTCGACCAGGAGACCCTTCAGGCTCTTTTTGATACCAGCTGAGCGCGCTACAATCGTCGCGATCTTTTCCCCATCATGCGTCAGGAAGAACTGCTTATCCCCTTCCTTCTGGAAAGGACCCGCGTCGAAGCCAAAGGTTTGGGCAAGAGCCCATCCCAATGCCCGCCAAAAGCTCTCCTTCCAACGAACATGCAGGGGGATCCCACGGCTACCCTCGATCAGGGCGCGTGCTAGCTTAAGATGCTCACAGCCAGGATGATCGCAAGAACAGAGCGCGTCTTGGAGCTGCCCATGATCCGCATAGGTGAGCAAAGGCCAGTACTCATCGGCCCCAGCATGCACCTGGACCTGGTACGTTCCACCAGAAAAGATGACTTCCCCGATTTCCACCCTGATGGCCCCTCGTTCTATCCCTTTAGAATAACTCTTTTTGGGTGCAGACGAAAGGTTCTTGCTCTAAGAGACACAAAATATCGCCTACGCAGGGGAAGAAGCGGAGCTCCGCTCCGCACCTCAGCTAGAGGACTGCCGTCCTCCAGACCTCCTGATATGGAGGCATGACGGGCCCTGAATGGATGAGAGTCTCCTAGAGATGCATTCCATTGGAGAGGGGTGATATTTTCTTCCACCCACTCTGCAAGTAAAAGGACATCCACGGAAGATCCACCCTGTAAGCCCGGCGTTGCCTGATGACTTCGAATCCTCTGGATCCCCTTAAGGGGGTTGGGCCACCCGATGCCGCAGGGTCATCTCCTCATGAGGAGCGGCCACCACCACTCGTTCGGGAGGCCCTGCGACAGATCTCTGAGGATTTTGCCGCCGCGACGCAGCAATCCACCCCAATGCGAGGGAAGGCCACAGACCAACCTCAGGAAGGAGCCCCTCTTTCGACGACTCAGGCGGCCACCCAGGAACTAGGGCGGCGCCTATTGCCCCCCCCTTCAGCTACCCATCTGGAAGCCAATTCTTCTATCGCTACAGGGAAGATCAATCTGAGCTTAACGGACGAGGAATTTTCAGCTCTGCACATCCTCGAAGAAGTGTCTCAACAGCTCCCACCTCCAAGCAACCTGGATGCCTCCGCCTCACTGCTATGGCTGGGTGACCGCGCTGGCGGTGCCGCGCTCAGTGCTCTTGCTGATAACCCCTCAGGTAGACACTCCTTTCCATCGCTCTCTCGCCTCTTTGATGGAGCTCTTGGTGTGGCCGATGAACTGCAACTCTGGGAATCACCAGAAACGAGCCAGACACGCATCAGGCTCAAAGCAGCTCAAGACTCTCTGTCCCCAACGGGAGCCTCCGCGCTATTCATGGCCAGGCGGAAATTTAGATTTAAGGGATTCCAGGAATGGCTGCGCCAGATCAGCACAGCGACTCAACCTAATGCTCCGCCCAAGCAGAAGAACCTCAGATGTCTGATCGATCGAGAGGCTCTGTATGTAAGGCGTGACCTTGAGCAAAGGGCTCATCTCAACCCAAGCGCTACCTTCACTCGAGACGTCTATGCCGCGCTTCCTCAGGAGCTGACATTGGCTTTACAGATACCAGCCGAGCATCGAGGCGTTCCTCTAGCTTATGCCTTTGACCATCCTGGTGTAGCCGGTCACGCCGTCGTGGTGGAATGGAGCTCCGATGCCAAGAGCCTCACGATATGGAACTCGGGAGCCGGTGCGGAGCCAGCGAACGATGGCAAAGTCCATCCCGCGGTTGTCTGGCGATTCCCCGACGAACAGGCTGCTCATTTGGCTGCGCTCTTCCTAGAGCTCTATGAGGTGGATGCCCGTATCAATCTCTCCGCCCTCCTGGAGGCGATAGGAGCATCAAAGGAGCTCCTCCCCGCAGAACCCTGCAAGCCACAGCGAGGCCCCACCTGCGTGGCTAAGTCCTGGGCTTATTACCTCAAAGCCTTTCCTGCAGCCAAAGAGCAACAAACCGAAGTCGATCTCATCAATGCCCTCGTCGATGCGATGGCCGTAGCAACCTTACGTTCTGTGGAGGGCGCAGAGGCACTCTCCCGCAAGGACCTTGCCACCCTCACGCACTTTGCACGGTATCAAGCAGGCTATCGCTATGGCAAATACCATGGACAGTATCCCCTTCCCCCTGGACCAACGCCAGCGACCTTCCGCCGTCTTGCTCTGGAGATAGCTGAGCGAGGACTCGCTCCAGAGCCCGTGGAAGCACGCTCCTCTGTCCCCCTCCTCCCCAAGATGAATGCCCCTGTAGTCATCAGCGTGTACGAACAGAGGGCAGTCAGCCACTTAGGCGGAGCAAACCCTCCCGCTACCTTCGTCATGCGTCTACCCACAGGGGAACGCTATTCAAGAGACTCCCATGAGGGCGCGCAATCCGTTGCAGACGGCCTCAAGGACTCGCTGCGCTTCCAACTCTCCACTGAAGAAACACGCAATCTGTGGGAGTTTCTTCTGCAAGATCCCGACGCCACTCGTGAATATCTCTTTAGACACTCCCCTGATACAGGGATCGGCCAACCAGTCAAATCAGCCACCTTGGAATGGCCCTATTTGGTCCAGCCCAGCGATCCTCTGGGAGTCGCCTTGGGCGCTTTGTCACGATGGGCACCCATATTTGCCGCTCTCAACAAGCTCTCCCAGGAGGATCAATCCACACTCACCCCAGGCCTTGTGGAAGGTATGCGGACGCTCCTTCCTCTCAAAACCATCGCCTCTCCCAATCAAGAGGGTCAGGAAGCGATCCTCAAAATCATTCAATTGCTAGTCCCAGGGTATGAAGACACGCCTGTACCAGCAGCGGCTTTAGCCCCTCCAAGCCCGGAAGTGCACAAGCCATCTCCCCAGACGCTGGGATCGGTCGCTCGATTATTCATCCGGATCCGCCAGGCAATTGCGTCACTGGGGACTAGCTCTCGGAGTGATCCACCTCCCTCTGGCGCTCCAAAGATCGACGAACGGGTTGAAACATCACTGAATGGCATCCATGACCTTGCTGTTGCCTTCATAGGAGAAAACAGCGCAGCCATCCAAGCGGCATGCAGGAGGCATCCTAGCGAGGCCCTAAGCGGCAATGTACTCAGCGTTGACTTTTCTGCCGACAACCTACGCACGCTTGATCTCTACAGTCTCGACCAAATTTTGAGGTTTGCCTGCGAGCATCTCTATGCCGCACAGGTTGAGTTTACCGGCAGAGCGAGCCCCCAGGCCGCCCCATGCTGGGCTCTCTGCTGCCTTACGGCCGTGGGCATCGCTACGGAACAAGCCCTACGTCATGACCCGTTCCCCGTTAACATGCACATGGCGAGAGAGGCTCCTGACACTTATGAGTTGATTCCAAAGCGCTCACACTGGATCTCCTACGATCAAGAGGCTCCTAGTCCAGGCGTACCCGATAGTCTGCAGACTCGTTCAAGGCTAGCTGAAACCCTAGCCGGTCTGAGCGCATTCAAATTCTTTGGACGGACTCAGCCTATAGCAGGGCACGCTAGCGGGTCTTCTGAGCTGCGTCTTGACGGCGAAGCAGATCGACATTGGACCGGCATAGGCATCCAAGAGACGTTCGGATTGGAATCCCTTGTACAGTGGCTCTCCGACCCAATCAACATCACGCCTGCTAATCTATGTACGCTAGCAAGCTACTGTGATCCACTCAAGGGAATGCCTGAGGCTATTCCAAAATTGCATCCAGTCCTTCGCCTCGCTCCAGAACTCTGGAAGGCTTTTCTCAAACAGGTGGTCGGGAAATTTCAGGACGCGCCAACCGTGAACTTCCTTAGAAGTATTGCTATGGTCGCGTGGACATTCGACATTGCAGGGCTGCGTGATTTGGAGCCACCGAGCTCATCTGCTGGAGAGATACGCGCAGTGTGGTCACAGGCGCTTGAAGACCTTTCAGCTTGCCTAGAGCAGCGAGGAGGCCTGCAGACCGATGCAGCCGACGCCCTTCTGTTGATGGCCACATGTATCCATGGCTCAGATCCGATGCAGTGGTCTGGGATGGACTCCGAGGCCACCGACCAGATCCCACCTCTTCTTGAGCGCATCTTCAAAATCTATAACGTGGATGTCGCTCAACCCGACGGAAACCGCCTCATACTCAGCATGATGCATCGCGAACGCCTCAATCTGTGCCTAGCCCTCGAGCAGAAGCGTAGAACCGCGGGTGTTACAAATCCGGACACGATCGACCTAGGCGATGGAAGCTTCTTTCTCCTGCCCATTGCGACTCGCAAAAAGGACTACTTTGCCAACCCACGAGCCTACTCCATCAGCACTCACCACGAGCTCGTCGAATGGGCGCACAAGCGGGAAAAGCAAATGCTAGCCTCACCGGGCTCCCTCGAGATCATCCTGGACCCGTGGCTCTCCCTGTGCTACAAGACCGGCGGCTGTACCCTTGAACTGGCGACACCGGAGGGTAGTCTCCTTCCTCGACTGAGCATGGAGCTGTCCGACGAGAAGCTCAAGGAGCTCCTGTCCATGGGAAGCCAGGAGCCATCCACAGCGGGCTCGAGAATGAACATGCTCACCAGTGGCGCCTACTTGGGGGCATGCCCACTGTACCCATACCAGGGAGAATCGAGCGATCTAGCTCAGGACATCCGTCAACTCCTCCGCATTCCTGCCCGTCGACCCGTCATCGCCTCTACGAGTGGAACAAGCAAGCAAGAGCCCTCCTCTTCCAGATCAGCCGGCTCCTCCCTCGGTCTCGGGCGAGTTAGCTTGGCTCCACCTAAGACTGGTCTTCGGGTTGATGCGTTCTCACTACACTACCTCCGCCCTTATGACGCCTCGCTTGACTTTAGCATCAGGATTTCTCCTGGGCCAAACGGGGCGGCGCCGATTGAAAGCAGAGCCTTCGTTGAGCCTGGAGGCTCCCCCAGAAAACTCACACAGGTATTCGACTTCCAAGGCCTTCGCATCGCCGAGCTGGAGCCTGGAGAGGGCTATTCTTTTGTGATCCCTGAGCTCACAGTACAGGGCACAGCATTGCGATTAGGGGGCCATTGGTCAGGCGGAGATCTTCATCTTGTGACACAGGATGGCTGGGAACTCGACTGGTCCATGCGCGATCGGCTGCCTCTTGTTCTTCGTAACCTTGTCCATGAGGACGACCAGATCGCCATTCCTATCCGGCGCGGCGACCGCGTGGGCATCCTGTACGGATCCAAAACGGGCGAGTGCGTTCTCCTAGAGGCACATCCGATCACACAGGAGGTTGTCCCTCTGCATGACCTCGCGCACGATGCCGCGGTGGCCTTTCTAGCCTCCATCCATCGCAACCCGGACCTCGCCCTACAAATGGCTCCGTACCTACGTGGGGACCCCGATCTAAGAGAATCGCTGGGCAAAAAACTCAAGGAGGTCTGCGCGGAGCTTCGCCAAGGTCATGGGCTTCTCGTGACGCAGATCATTAAGGCCCTCGAGCCTCCGCCGCCAGTCAGCTGGAGCGAAGCCAACCGCACTGCGATGCCCCTCCCCCCACAGAGAGCTGTAATCCCGAGCGGCTTTGAATCCTGTCTGCAGGCGCTCCAACAACCGCAATCGGACGTTCTGGCCGATCGACTGCACTCTCTCTCCAACGAGGTGGGTCTGCTCCACGGCAAAGCGATACAAGAGATCGAATCCTGGTGGAACGAGCTGCCCTCCGCAGTGCAGGCTCGCCTTAAGTTCAAAACAACGGCCAATTTGGTTGGCTCTCTTCTGCACCTGTGGGTGCAAGCTGAGCAAGCACAGTCCCTCGTAGTGTACCAAAATCTGTTTGGGCAAGTGTCTCATGTAGGGAGTCAGCCTCTTCCAGAAGCACTGGCAGACCTACATCGGCGCCTCAGCAACTTGGCCAGTCTGAGCGTGCAGAAACAACTCCTGAACAGGATTTCGCGTTTCGATCTCGCTGCGAACCGGGAGCTCATCTTTAAGGAGCTACGCGCCGTAGAGAGCCGCCTGCTAGGTGGCGAACGCACTCCAGGAGCTCGCGCTCTACTCGTTCTGGAGTGGCTGCGAGATATACGGGCCTACCCCCATCAAGTGGAGATGCTTCAAGCTCTCTGCGATCCGCAGGCGCCCTCTCGGCTGATTGAAATCCCGCCCGGCGGAGGAAAGACCTCTCTCCTCTTGATCGCCACGGCCCTGGAAGCCGCATCTCGTGAACGAGCCAGGACTAGTGATCCCCATCCAACGTTAATCGTATTCCCAGATGCTCTTGAATCGGATATGAGACGTCAGGCTATGGTGCAGGGAATGGAACTGTTAGGAGAGCCGCTTCCTACGGCACCACCGAATAGTCTAGAGAAACCCGAGAACCTGATAGCAGCTGCCATGGAGTGTGCTCGTAGGGGGCTGCCTCTTCTACTGACCAGTAGTCAATTGCGCCTCACGCAGGGCTTTGCAGCGTATTTAGCCCTTGAACGCGACCAACACCAAGATGATGCGGGTGCGATGAAGACCTTCCTTGGGTCGATCGTCCTCGTCGATGAGGGAGACCAGAACCTCGACCCCTCCCGCAGCTTCAATATCGAGGTCGGGGCAGAAGAACCTCTTAGAGAGTCCACAGTGGCCGCTACCTGCCAGCTCATGGATGCTCACGGCGCCCTGCGCTCCTTTGATCTGTCGAAGAAGGAGGAATGCCAAGCGGCGCTCCAGCTATGCCAAGAGGTCCTACCGAGCACGCTCTACTCGAACGAGGAGAAGCACATATTGACCCATGTGGCCCTAGGACTCTGGAGCAGAACGGAAACTGACACCTGGATCACCGCACTTGGGATGCCGCTGCCAACAGAAGCCAAGATTGACCAATGCCTCCGGAAGAGTGGATCGACACCCGAACACCATGCAGCAGCTGAGGAGCTTGCCGCTTTGGCCACCATGATCAGGAAATCGATCCCCTCTCTTCAACAGATGAAGTATGGGAGGGACTATGGACCCGCTTCAGAAACTTCTCTTTCTATCGTCCCCTATCGGGCAGCTAACTGGCCCTCAGATGAAAAGTACATCGACCCATGCCTCATCGCCACAGTCTCCTTTAACGGATGGCTACAACCCGCATTTTGGACGGCTCCTAGAGTGGAACTTCTCCATCATCAGCTGGTGGATCTCAAGAATAACCCATGGATCACAGCTCTCTTTCAGGAACTCCCTGCTCTCAGCAGTGGCCCGGGACCATTGCAGACCATCCTAGCCAATCCCTCCAACCAGAAGCTGCGCGCCAAGATGGCGGCACTCCTCTTACAGACTGAAGCAAGAACGGGCGCACGCCGCATCTCCATTCCTGCAGCGGCTCTGGCCTCCACCTGTTCTAAGTGCATTGCGGTAACCGGCACGGCAGCCCCCTCCTCTACGCTACCCTTCGGACTGCACCGCGGCGTAGAGCAGCCGGCCTCTCAGATTCAAGAGCGCATGGAGCAACTCTTAGAGCAGTGCCCTGTCCGAGTTCTACCCACAGGCAATGCATCTCTCACCGACCGCACCTTGCAGATGGCCCGTAACGAATCAGCTTTGAAGCCGCAGTTCTTTCTGGACCCGACTGGCAGCCTCATCGATAGAGACGTAGACCGTGCAGTTGACACTCTGTGCGAGATCAACCGCTCAAACGACCCCATGCGTCTTGAGTGGGTCTTGGAGAAAAAGCACAACTACCCAGTTATGAACCACCGCGATGCACATGGTCAGCTCCACTCGATTCCCAACCTGGCGGCCCTAGCTGGTGAGCAGAAGGTCGCTGTCTTCGGGCAGGCTCAGTGTCGCGGCACCGATCTGCCCAGAACCAAGGGCGAGATCGCTTGGCTTCTGCTTGGCAACGCCACGGCTGACCTAGGGGCCCGCGACTACATTCAGGCCGCCCTGCGCATGAGAGGACTAGAGGATAAGGAACAGGCTCTGGTCCTCATCATGGAGGAGTCTCTCAAACGGGAGCTCGAACACAGTGGCCCGGGGCTGACCCTCAACCAAGGTTTCCTCCGTCATGCTCAGCAAATCGACAAGGCACGAGACCCGCTCAAGCAGATTGCCATCCTAGATGCAGACCTGTGCACCTTCGATCTGCTCTTGGCCATGAACGCCCTCTTTTCGGGCGACCCCGCACTCAGGCAAGATCCCTGTGTCAGAGAGATCATCATCGATAGCCCCGTTCCCCAGCTTTCTAAGATGGTCGAGGCCGATCGAAAGGAATCCTTGAAGAGCCAGTTCAGTCGACAGGTCACTCGACGATTGGATCGCCTGCAGACGATCCTAGACGGTAGATCGCTCTCCCCAGAACTCACGAAGCGCTTCGAAGAGATCAGACAAGGCTTGGAGCACTGGAAAAGCTGGCTGCAAACACTCCCCCTCGAGCAGGAACGTATCCAACCCGAGAAGGTCCAAACAGAACGAGTCCTTGCCACCGCCTCAGAAGTCGCACAGGAGACGGCAACAGAAGCCGAACTCCTCCTGGAGCGCGAAATCGAGCGCGAGCTAGAGCTCTCTAGATCGGCTCACGAACTGGAAGACCTGTCTCACTACCCCAGGCTTTCTCGGTCGATCCGATCCTGCGAAGAACTTGCCGGCTTGGTAGGAACACCGGCGCCCTTCGAGATCTCGAGGGTAGACCGTTGCGATGAGATCTTAGGATCTATCCTGCAACGAGCGAATCCTGCAGGGGACGTCCCTCGTCTAACCCCTGCCCAGCAGCTCCAAGCCCTAAAGAAATCACTGGTTGAGGAATTGAAGCCATTCCACTTTTCACCAGCCTCTCAATTCCTGTTTTGCACAGACAAAGGTGAACTTCCGGACCTGATCTCCCTCAGTAGCACGAAACGTCCCAACCCTTACCTCTTCTGGCTACGCGACTGTGCGGGTCTGGTGCATGTCGCTGTCCTCGGTCCCTATGAGGCATCGGCCCTTCTTGAAACGGACAACGACTCCTTAAAACGTCTGTCAGAGTCTGGCCAACTTATGGTCACCCAAATTACGGGGACCCCGATGTCGACGCCCTTTAATCCCCTCCTCACCCCGGAGGCCCTGAATCAGTGGCGGGCAGAAATTGCCCACCATCAGCAAGACCTCATACGGATGCGAGCGCTGTATGGCGATCTTACCCTTCGCCAAGATCCTCTAGCCCTTGACTTTCTGTGCGAGCACCCCATGTGGCGACAAATGCTTCTCGCTAATTTTACAGACAAAGAAGCGATGGCCAGCATCCTCACGGCCCTTATGATGCGTTCACGCAAAATCCGGCTCCCCGACTAGCAGTCTCTGTCTGCGGATTTTTCGTTGCGTAGGCGGAGCTCCACTTCGGGCCTCAGCTGGAGGACTGCCGTCCTCCAGACCTCCTGAATGGGAGGTATTAGACTCCCACTGTATCCAACATCTCTAGCTGTGGCTCAGCTTCTGCAAAGTCCAAGGCCAACACGGTGCTGACCCCCTTCTCCTGCATCGAGACGCCCAGTAATAGATCGGCTGCGGCCATCGTCCTCTTGTTGTGGGTGATGAGGAGGAACTGCGTCGAGTGCATGTAGCGCTCTAAGAGACGGAGGAATCGTTCGACGTTCGCATCATCCAGCGCAGCATCCATCTCATCCAAGAGGCAGAAGGGAGCAGGCTTGGTCTCGAACATCGCAAAGAGCAGCGCCATGGCCGTCAGGCTGCGCTCCCCTCCACTCAGCAACTGGAGGATCTTCGTGTGCTTCCCTGGCGGTTGCGCAAAGATCTCGATCCCCGCCTCTAGCAAGTCCCCACCATCAGTGAGCTTTAGATCGGCTGTGCCCCCTTCGAACAGAAGCGAGAAGTTACGCTGGAAGTGCCCGCGGATCTCCTCAAAGCTGTCTTTAAAGAGCTTCCGACTTGCCACCTCAAGAGATTGGAGCTCATCTTGGAGCTGCTTCTCCGACTCCGTCACATCATGCAACTGCTGAGCGAGGAAACGGTGTCTTTCACCCACTCTCTCTAGCTCCTCGATAGCCCCTAGGTGGATGTCTTTAGCCTGCTCCAGCTGCTGGCGCAGCTCTCGCACCTCTTTTTCAGCGTGGCTGATCCCCTCTTGCAGCGCCACCTCAGCACTGATCTCGGCAAGAGGCTCAAAGAAGCGCTGAGTGTAGTCATGTGCCAGCTGAGTAAGAGTCTCCTGCAGAGCTGCTGTTTGCTGTTCGATCTGCTGACGCTGTGTCTGCGCGTGCCGCAGCTGTTGACCTCCGTGCACTAAGACTTGCTCCGCCTGATGAGCCTGCTCTCTCAGCTGCTCCAGCTGACGAGCGACCTCTTTGGCCTGCTGCTGAACCACCACGAGCTGATGCTGGAGCTTTTCCATCTCTTCCAGGGTTGCGGCTGCGTCTTTTTCCGCCCGTTGAGAAGCTTGCTCCTCGTCTTGAACACGCTGACCCAACATCACGATCTGCTGTCGAGATTCCTCCTGCTGTACTTGGAGGAGTTGCTGTCGGTTGAGCCTCTGCGCCTGCTCTAGTCGTCCCTGCTGAGACTCCTGCTCAATCCGGTGCCATTGTTCTTGTGCCGCCTGGTACTTGGACCTGCCCTGCTCAGCCGCCGCCTGTACGGACTCGCGTTTCACCCCAAGTGCCTGCACCAGCTCTTGCTGCTGAGCCGCCTGGCTACGGTGCTCTTCTACACTCTTCTGTCTCTGCTCTCGCTGGCTGACCAACGAGCCAAGCTCCTGCTGGAAGGAGATCTCCTGCTGAGCCATCTGCTCCAACCGCAGCCGCAGCTGCTGCTCAGCCATCGTTCCTTCAACATACCGGATGTCCAGGCGACGCACCTCTCGATCGGCGAGCTGACGACGCTGCTCTGCGTCCGCCTCAGCATGCCGCGCCAGACGCAAACGTTCCTCTGCACCCCCGACTTGCTCATTCACCGTCTTCAACTGCAGCGTCAGCGCTTGCAAACGCGCCTGATGCAACAGAGGGTCCCCAGAGGAGCCCGCGCCGCACCAAACAAGCCCAGCCGGAGTACGCACCCAGCCATCCAACGTAGCTACCCATCCTGAAGCCGCTAAGAGACGAGTACTCTCCACCAGGTCCAGTCCCTGTAGGAGCGGCGCCAGCAAAGGCTGTCCCCCTAACAAGGCATCGCAGCTGTCGGAAAGCTCTCCAGCACCAGGTGCATAGAGCACGAGATCGGTGAGCTGTTGCGTACGTGCGAAGGCAAACGCCGCCCGCAGGGCCTCCTCATCTCGACAAAGGAGAGCGGCATTGGCTCGGCCTAGGGCCGATGCCAATAGCCGCTCCGTCCCTGGATGGACCTCTACATGGTCCAGCAATCTGGAGACCTTCCCATGAAGTGGGCTTCCTTTGCGTTGAGCCTCTTGCAAAAGGGCCTGCGCGCCCTGGCCTAACGACTGGCCCTCTTCCACCCACTGCTGCACCAGCTGATGCTGACTTTGCAGCGAGGTCTGCTCACTCGTAAGGCGCTGCCACTCCTGGACACAGGCCTCACTCGCTTGTCGCAGCTGCGTCCACTCCCGATCACACGCTTCGAGGGTTGCCTTCGCGGCAGCCACCTGAGCGCGCGTCTCCTGTAGCTGCTTCTCGCGTTCGCGATGCTGCTGGCGGAGAGCTTCCCTCTCCTCTGACTGCTGCTCCATCCGCTGCTGGAGCTGTCCCGCTCGGTCCTGAAGACGCTGCGTCTCTGTGTGCTGGCGCTCCACCTCAACGGAGAGCTGTTGTAGCAGGTGGACCGCCTGACGCTCCTCTTGCCAGCACGCTTCGAGCTGCTGACGCAGCGCTTGTTCGTGCTCCTGAGCCTCGCGATAGGACTCCTGCACCATCTTCAGAAGTTGATGCTGTGCAGAGTCCCCCTCTTGGATGGAGACCTCCATCCCCTGTAGCTCGACCAGCTCGTGAGCCCACTGCTCGATGCGCACTTCAATGCGCTCCTGGTCTGTTTTGAGACGCAGCTGCCTCTGATGCCCTTCCTCACGCTGTCTCTGCAACATCCTGAGAGAGGCTCGCAGTCCTTCCAGTTTCTGCTCAGCCTGATGCTGGGCTAGACGTTCGGCATCCCACGAGGCCTGCGCCTGACGTACCCTCTCCTGAGACTGGATCAGCTCCTGTTGCTGCTGTTGTTGCAGCTCAGCGCCACCTTGCAGCTGGTCCTGTAGCTGAGCACCCTGACGTTCCAGATTGAGCTTCTTGTGGAGGACAGTCTGGTACCGATAGTGGAAGATCCCTCGTTCCAGGCGATCAGCACGATCCTTTTGCTCCCGGAACTTACGGGCTGCTGCTGCCTGACGCTCCAACACGGAGACCTGCTGGGCCACTTCCTTGTGGATGTCTTGGAGCCGCTCCAAGTGGGTGTGGTTCTCCTCGAGCTTGCGCAAGGTCTCCTTACGGCGCTCCTTGAAGCGGCTGATCCCGGCGATCTCTTCAAAAATGCCTCTACGCTCAGCAGGCGATGCCTGCAGGAGCTGGTCCACACGTCCCTGCTCAAAGACGCTGAATGCTTGGCGACCAAGACCAGAGTCCCAGAGAAGAGCTTGGATGTCTTTCAGACGCACAGGCTGGTCATTGAGCCTGAATTCAGAGTCGCCAGATCGGTACACGCGTCTGGTGATGGAGAGCTCATCGTAAGCCACTGGGAGGATCCCCTGCACGTCGGCCAAGGTGACCGTGACTTCAGCAAATTGCATAGGCTTCTGCTTTTCGCTGCCTGCAAAGATGACGTCCTGCATCTTCTCGCCGCGGAGAGCACGGGCATTGGGTTCTCCGAGTACCCAGCGGAAAGCATCCACAAGGTTGGACTTCCCACATCCATTCGGCCCCACAATGGCCGTTAGGGCATCGGAGAAGCGTAAGACCGTCGTTTTTGCAAAGGACTTAAAACCCTGAATTTTGAGGGATACGAGGCGCATAGAGACTCCAAAGACGGCTCACGATGATGGGAATCCCTCCCACTGGAGTCAAGAGGATCTAGAACTGATGGTCTAGTTGAGCTGATCAATGGGGAAAATGATAGACTTGCTACTTGGATGCAGGGTGGAAGTCTCCACGCAGAGACGGTGAATTTTTATGGAAACAGCAGTGTCGGTGCTTGATGTGGCAGCTTACATTTTGGGTAAGTTCCAGGGTATGGGTAAGCCGGTGACCGCCATGAAGCTACAGAAGCTGGTCTATTACTCTCAGGCCTGGTCGCTGGTGTGGGATGAAACTCCGCTGTTCTCTGAGAGAATCTTTGCCTGGGCAAATGGTCCTGTAGTTCCGGCCCTATACGAGAAGCACAGAGGAGAGTTTCATCTGACCTGCATCTCCGGCGGGAATAGCGAACGATTGTCAACCAATCAGCAAGATACCGTAGATCAGGTCCTGGAGACCTATGGGGATAGGACGGCTCAATGGCTTAGCGATCTAAGTCATCTAGAGCTGCCCTGGAAACAGGCCCGAGGGAATTTAAGTGACGGCGAGCGCGGGGAACAGGAAATTTCGCTTGCCTCCATGGAAGAGTACTACGCCGGACTCATGCCCGACGATGGTCTAGATAGCGTTGCGACTACGGTTTGATCCCGAGTTCGCACCATGGGTAAACCTCTCGGAAATGTTGCCAGCAAGAACCCTCAAGTTCCCTTTGAGCCTGGAGGCGGTAAGCAACCGCGCATTCAGGAACGACCGGCAGATGAGACAAATAAGCCGATTTTCGACTTCTCCTCGATGGACCTGGGTGGACCATTCGGCTGGGACAAATTAGAGCCTGTCCATCTGCCGTGGGTCTTCACCATGCTGTTTGAGTGCAACGTAAGACATGGCAAGAGCTACGAGACCAAAAGTCTCACTCTCCGCAGGGATCTGGGCTGTCCCGTGATGCTCACAGGAGACTGGCCGCTCTGGAACTCGACGACTGTGCCGACAGCCTGTTTTCTCTGAGAATCACGAAACAGCAAAGAGTGTGGGGGATCAAGGCAAACGCCATCCTCCATATATTGTGGTGGGATCCCTATCACCTGGTCTATCCAACCAATCGCACGAACAACTGAGAAGCCTCAGCGGCGCACACAACCTATCAAAATGATAGGTTTTGTGCGCAACACCGATGGCAATTTCTCAGGCCGGCATAGGCCCTATCGTTGTTGTAGGACGAACGGCAAAGAAAAAAGGCAAACGACCTCACGGCCATTTGCCCCTCACATACGGACTCACATCACTGCGGATTAGCCGCCTAGTTGCGCGTAGGAGTTGACGACCCCGTCTAGGAGACCGAAGTCCAGCGCTTCCTGCGCACTCATCCAGGTATCGCGATCGATCGCACGATCGATCGTCTCAAAATCCTTCCCAGTGGCCTTGACGTAGAGATCCACGAGGAGCTTACGCGTCTTCAAGATCTCTTTCGCCTGGATCTCCAAGTCCGTAGCTTGTCCTTGGATCACTCCGTGGATACTAGGTTGGTGGATCATGATGCGAGCATAGGGCGTCGCAAAACGACGACCTGGTGCTGCTGCTAGTGAGAGGATCGATCCCATGGAGGCGGCAAGACCAGTCACCACAGTCGTCACCGGAGAGGTGATCATCTTGATCTGATCCCACAGTGCCAGCCCTGCATCCACAGACCCGCCGGGGCTATTGATGATCAGGGTAATGGGCTTACCAGGATCTATCGACTCCATGTACCAGAGCCGGCGGATCGCTTCAGCGACCGACTCGCTGCTCACGGCATCCGAAAAGAAGAGCCGACGAGCCTTGATCATCGCCCAGTCGATCTCATCGTCGAGCTGCTTGGGCTTCTGGGGGGCATTCTCTTCTGCCATCATGAACATACGGATATGGCCTCACTTAAAGGAATCTCAGGATAAAGGGGAAAACGATGCATCAGATCCAGCACACGAGCTCGGACCGCTTGGCATGCCGCCTGCGGCACACGCACAGCAGCCTTCTGCGGAGCCTCGTCGGGCTTGGGCTTCTTCTCAGCCGCACGTAGGACCGTCACGATCAGCTCGGCAAGCTCGCCCATCTCAGTCGTGCCCATACCCAACGTAGTCACCGCAGGAGTGCCCATGCGGATCCCAGAACCATGAAGTGGCCCCATCGGATCGGAAGGGATGCTATTGCGATTGACAGTCAGACCACACTCGCGCAGCGCCATCTCGGCTTGCCGACCTGTTAGCCCGAATGAGTTCGCTACCTGCATCATCACGAGATGGTTGTCAGTCCCACCTGTCACAAGCTCAACGCCGTGACTCCGCAGGGACTCCGCCAATGCGCGAGCATTCTCTAGAATCTTGGCTGCGTAATCCTTGAATGAGGGCCTTAGAGCCTCTTCAAAGGCCACAGCTTTAGCAGCCATCACTTGAGGCAAAGGACCACCCAGAACTAGAGGACATCCCCGGTCGATCGTCTCTTTCCATGCACTCTTACACAGGATCAGGCCACCACGAGGACCTCTCAAGGTCTTATGCGTTGTCGAAGTGATGATGTCGGCATAAGGTATGGGGTTCTCTTCCCCATGGAAGACGCCCCCTGCCACAAGCCCTGCAAAGTGCGCCATGTCTACGAGGAGTGTAGCGCCCACCATATCGGCGATTTCACGCATCTTCGCGAAGTTCAGCCGACGTGGATAGCTCGAGTACCCCGCGATCAGCAGAAGAGGCTTCTCACGAAGAACATGCTCACGAAGACGGTCATAGTCTAGCCACCCTGTCGTCGGATCGACTCCATAGGAGACCGACCGCATCATCTTGCTGCTAAAACTGTGTCGGTAGCCGTGCGTCAGATGCCCACCCGAATCAAGGGCCATGCCCATCATCGTCTGCTGCATCATCTTCATGCGCACCGACTCGTACTCTTCGGGAGTCAGGGCATCGACCGACTTCTTACCCAGGCGCTCGATCTCGGGCTGCTGAATCCGTTGGATCAGTACGCTCCAGTAGGCCACCATATTGGCGTCGGCCCCGCTGTGGGGCTGCACATAGGCGTGCTCACACTGAAAGAGCTGCTTCGCCAAGCTGACCGCACGGCCCTCTAGCTGATCCACCTGCTCGCAACCGGCATAGAATCGCTTGCCTACTACGCCTTCGGCGTATTTGTCGGTAAGCCAATTCCCCATGGAGAGCATCACTGGCATGGAACAGAAGTTCTCGCTGGCAATGAGCTTCACATGAGTGCGCTGAGCGATCAACTCATCGATGATCGCACGAGCTACCTCTGGGGAGGTCTCAGCAATCACATCCAACCCGGCCAAAGAGGCAATGGCCGCACGGCTACGCTCTCCTGGTGGGGTGTTGTTTAAGTAGGCGTCTAGAAGGGAGGGCACGGGGAAGGCAGGACCTCTGGGGTTCAAAAGGGTTATTCTGCCAGACGCTCCCAATCCAGGCGAGTCTCCTTCAGCGGGGCGTTGCCCCGCGCCCCACTGGAGGACGCTGTGCTCCAGACCTCCTATCTGAGAGGAAGATCTCGAAAAATCACCTGCTCCGCTAGCCACTTGGCAAAGCCCGAACGAGTGAGCGACTCCCCCGTCATCACGTAGGAGCTTGCATAGGCGCAGGCTAGGCCTAATAGGGCCTCTCCCTGCAAGCCATAGGCTAGACCAGCCAAAAGCCCGGCATTGAAGTGATCTCCCGCTCCAGTCAACGTCATGGGGCTGCCGAGATCTGGGACTGCCATAGACAGAGTCGTCCCCTGGGTCTGAAGAACTGTACCCCTGCGGCTGTGTAGAACGAGATGCGCATGAGGAAGCACCTTCGCACACTGCGTACTGAGCTCTTCCAAGTTAGCTTCACTGCGCGGGCTTCCCGCTAGGCTAGCCACGGCCATCGCTTCCTTCCGATTGAGGCCCACCCACAAAGGACCGGGCCACTCTTTCAGTAGACGAACCGCCTGTTCTAGTGCCTTAAGACCACGCCGACTCGGATCGGCCAGATCGATGAACATCGGACACAAAGGTGGTTTGAGATCTCTCAGATGCGCCCAAAGGTCTTCCATCCATGGCGTCATCGTCCAGTTCACCCAAGCCATTAGAGACACCTGGTCTAGGAGTGTAGCCCAGGTAGCGGTCTGCAGGCGCTGATTCACCTCGGGCAGGGTGAGGGTGGCCAACTCTCTCGGCTCACCCAACATGATCTTCCCGTTGGTGAACTCGAGAGCCAAGGTACTCCCTGGATCGCCTATGGTGTGTAGATCGATGGGTAGACCAGCAAGGGAAGAAGCCAGCATGGGCACAGACTGAGGCCACCCCAAGGTGCTGACGAGTGTCGTGGGAAGCCCTAGCTTGGCCGCTCCTCTAGCAAGGAGAGGGGCATTGCCGCCAAGACGCTCTTCACGCACCTGGAGGCCATAACCAGAGGAGTGATCCGGGCTGACCGAACCAAGGAAGTCACGTATGGTCTCGTAGCAAATGGGAGGAGTCCCCTCTCGCTCGACCACCCTGACCACGCGGTCGATGAATCCATCGCAACCAACCAGGAGACGGCCCTGAGGTGCCGCTTCTAGAACTTTAAGAACCCTATCTACCCAGGGAATTGAGGACGAATCGTGCACGTCTCTCCATGGAAGAGGCGGTGGTTTGGGCCCTCTTCATATGTTTGATCATTGATCAGGACTTTGAACTCACAATCTGTGGGAACGGTCGCTCTAGTTTCCCAAACCCAGGTCCCCAGGCCACGCTGCTTCATCGAAGCACCCTCTCCCCATTGAAGACCTGCACCCTGACCACGCAGAGTGAGCTTCTGGCCAGGCGCCAGCTGCACCTGCGCTACCACACGAGTCCGCGAGGCTCCGGTCAGCCAATTCCAAAGACCCATATCGATACTTCCTCATCTTCCATGCAAGAGCTCCGACCCATGGTCAGACTCTTCGTTGATTTCATCAAACCGAGCAGCACCATTACTCAGCAAGGACTAACTTGCCAAAAGAGCATCTCTAATGCCTCTCGATGCAGTAGGGAGAGCCGCCGCGCGCGACCATACGACTCATGCTGGCTGCAAACCCTTCACGATGGCCACCAGCCGAGCAGACCAATCAGCCACCAAACGGCTGCCCTGGATGGCGTTCAACGGCACAGGATTGGACTGCGCTGACTGAGAGTCATCCCTCGAGAGCAGCATAGGAGACGCTCCGCTTACGTCGTGGCCGGCCGACCATTCTGATGGCGAGGCTTGTTCCAGATATCCTGAGACCAGAGCCGCACTCGCATCCAGACTCCCATCCAGACTCTCATCGACGCCAGATAGAGCCAACAGCGACTTGTCCGATGGCTTCGGATGCGGAGTCATGAACCTCGAGACACCCCCATCACCACAGCTGGAACAGCTGCACGATGACACCAGCACACGTGTGCTGGAGGGAAACTCCAAACTGAGAGATCTCACCACCCTGCAAGATCTCTCCCGAAGCGACTGTTTAGCAAGGTTCGGTAGATCTTGGCATGAAGGAGCGCGCGTATGCACCTCAGGGGCACGTGTGATCGACACCTGTCCTCAAGAGCTCAACGCTAAAGACCGCCAGCTGGACAATGGCACAGGCTCTTTGAAGCGCACCTTGAGCAGCCAGGCAATCCCCTCTGGATCCTGCTGTAGCAGCGTCGGTGAAGCCATCACCTGAGGGTTGACCTCCAAGACCACGCAGGCGGCGGGCGCCAGAAGATCCACCGCTGCCTTGAGGCTCTCAAGAACGATCATCTCCTGCCCAGCCTGTAGCTGATCGCCTACCTGAACCGTTCCGACATAGACGATCTCTCCCAGTTCGAGCTGAGCGGCTTTGGTGAGACCAAAGGTCCCCTCGTCGCCTTGCAGCTCGATCCATTCCTGAGTCTCTGTGACATAGCGCATGAGAAGCCTAGGATGTAGGGGCCGCAGGGACTGCGGCCTCTTCATGCAGCAATTCTCTTGCCAGACCCAATTTGGTCTTGGTGAGGAGAGACTGCACACTGGGGTGATCCACCTTCAACGTGGTGGCGATCTGCTCACGTTCCAGCACCTGCACACGCTGCACAACACCCTGAACCAACTGAGGTAGAGACCACTCCCCTTCTGCTAGCTGGAACGCCATATGTTGAGGATTCTGCTCCCTTAGGATCTCCTCGTCTTTCGACTGAGGGCTGAACTGCGAAGCGAGGAACTCCTGTTCAGGAGGCGTCATGAGCGCCGCTGCCAGGCGATACCGCACCAGATCATCGATCTCGGTGGGCACTTCACTCATCTGACGACTTAAGTATTCACGAGTGCCATCGCAGACCTTCTGGATGCGGCGCTGCACCAGAACGGGTCGCACGTCCTGATAAAGACGAGCTGTGCGTTCCTTGAAGAGGTCGGGATCCCCCTGCACCTGCAGAGTCTTGTAGTCCTCGCGCAGACGTCGATCGGCATAGATGGCCAAACCACCCTGACGACGAGCCACCTCAAAGGTCACCACATGAGGAGCTCCTCGAGCCTCACAGCCCTCCACGCGATAGACCCACCGCTGACCAGCAACCGATGTGCTCGGCACACCCTGGTCGATCCAACCAAGCACCTGGTCCGCCTGAGGGAAATCAGGAAGAGCGGTCGCTAACGCCGCCTTGCAGAGTTCCCAATCAAACTCCTCCGTCTTCGCTTCGGCTAAAGCTTCTTCGATGAGTTCAGAGTGTTCCTTCAGCCATGCCTCCCGAGCAAGCTGATCGGCTTGCTGCGAGCCAGCAGCGACAAGCTCCTCTAGAAGAGGAGCTCGCTGTGCAGGATCGACCCCCTCCTGACCAGCCAATGCACGCACACGTGCACAAAGAAGGGGCCAGCCCTCTTCACTCAACTGCCACAAGACCATCTCGTGCATCGGAAACTGCGTTGCCACCTGATGGCGATCGACCCGGCGTAACGTCAGATGAACGGGCTGAGCGACCAGCTCCGGCGCCCTGCGCTGGACCTGCTCGACAGTTAGCAGCTCAGACGGCAGCTGGAAAGGTTCTTCACGCTTACGCCCAATCGCCTCAAAATAGGCCTCCAGCTGCCAGAGATCCTCTGCTGACTGCAGTGCAACCGGAGCCGATCGCACCTGCACATGAGCCTTCTCGGAAGCTTGTTCTAGAGCTACCATCACGGCATCACGCAAGGAGCGATCCTGCTCTACGGACTTCTGTAGATGCTGCTGCATCCATGCTTCAAAGAGCATGACCTGCTGCCAGGCCTCGACCGCCTTGCCTTCTGGTATGCCCAAGGAGCCGATCACATGATGCAGCGCCTCACGGGGTTCGATCCCCTGTGCAGAGAGCGGAGCCAAAGCGTGCAACCAGGTCTGTCGCACCTCAACAGGTGTGACAGAGAGCCCTTCACGGGTAGCCTGATGGGCGCCCTCAAGAACGAGGCGGACGCACCCTTCCACGAACTGAGCACCATACCAGTCTTCGAGACTGCGGTGACCAAACAGCCGCAGATCGATACGCTCGAGGGCTTCATCATGAGGTACACCCGCTTGTCTCTCCATGTAGGCTAGCATCTGCTGTGTGAGCGCAGATGGCACCTTACGGGCCGCCTGCAGCATGCTGCGCTGATGCTGGAGGAATCCCTCTCCATCAAGTGGGGACTCTTCCGCAATCAGGGTGGGCAGTTCTGGAGCAAAGGTTCCCCATACCGCTTTGACACCCACCGACTTTTGCCTGGGATGCTGATAGGGCCGGTACTGACGCTGCCGCTCAGCGATCTTTTGCCACTCCTGAGAAAGATCCCCTGAAGCTTTTGCGAGCACGGCAGGAGCTAACCCACCACCAATGATCTCCTCGCTGATCACACCCGTGTTCACCAGGTTAGGCATTCCATGGTGTCCTCGGCCACTCTCTGTAGAGGCCTCTGCCGCGAGCATGCGGCGAACGGCTTCTTTAAGAGAGGACCTCACAGGAGTTCCATCGGCCAAAACAAAGACGATCGGATCCTCAGAGGAGGGATCGCCTATGATCTGGTTATAGACCCCATAAAAGGAGAAGGAGAAGGCAGTCACCACTGCGATCGTCCCCATGAAAAATTTCTGATGGCGCTTGAAGAATCGAAACATCGCGGTCCTAATAGCTCTTAGCAAAGACCACGCGCTGAGCGCTGGGCTTTCCGGTGAAGATACACGTTCCCGACTCTTTTGACAGGTCCATTGGAATGCAGCGGATGGTGACGTTCAGATCATCCTTGACCTGGCGTTCGATCGCAGGGTCTCCACACCAGTGCGCCAAGGCAAATCCGCCATGGATCTCCGGCTTTTCACTGTTTTGCGGTGTGAAAAAGGCGTAGAACTCTTCCTTGCTATCGATAATCCGCATGTGCTCATTGCGGAAGGCGAGAGCCTTATCAAAGAGCCTCTGCTGCAGCTCTTCCAAGATCTTGGGCGCCGTTGTGATGAACTCCTGCCGCTCGATCTCCCGAGCCTGCTGCATCGCATCACGCACGCGTACCATCACCGTGCCCTTCTCCAGGTCGCGGATCCCGATCTCCACCTGGATCGGCATGCCATGTTTCACCCAGTCCCAGCGCTTCTCCCCACCACCCATGTCTCGCTTGTCGATCTCGACTACCAGATGTCCCTTGTGGTAGGGGCGCTCGCGCAGCTCCTTCGCTAACTGCTCAGCCGCTGCCATCACGCGTTCACTTGTCTCTTCGCGCAATACGGGGATGATCACGATGTGAGTCGGAGCGATCTTGGGCGGAAGCACACAGCCATCATCATCGGAGTGCACCATCACGAGGCAGCCGACGAGTCGCGTCGTTACACCCCAACTCGTGGTCCATGCCAGGCAGTTGTCCCCGTTTTGGGCTCTGTAGGTGATGTCAAACGCTCGACTAAAGTTCTGTCCGAGGAAGTGGCTTGTACCACCCTGGAGCGCCTTCTTGTCCTGCATCATCGCTTCGAACGTGTAGGTGTTCACTGCACCAGGGAACCTCTCCGACTCCGTCTTCTCTCCACGCACCACGGGAATGGCTAGCACGTTCTGCACAAACTCCACGTAGGTGTTCAGCATCAGAAGTGTCTCTTCAACGGCTTCCTCACGGCTCGCGTGGGCCGTATGGCCCTCCTGCCAGAGGAACTCAGAGGTCCTCAGGAAGAGTCGCGTTCTCATCTCCCAGCGCACTACGTTCGCCCACTGGTTAATCAATAGTGGTAGATCTCGATAGGACTGGATCCACTGCGCAAACATCGTCCCGATGATCGTCTCTGAGGTAGGACGTACAATCAGGGGTTCCTCAAGGGGACCTGCTGGAACGAGTTCGCCCTTGGCGTTGGATTCCAAGCGATGGTGCGTGACCACCGCGCACTCTTTCGCGAAGCCCTCAACATGCTGAGCCTCTTTTTGCAAAAAGGAGATCGGGATGAAGAGAGGGAAGTAGGCGTTCTTGTGGCCCGTTGCCTTGATCCGCTGATCCAGCTCCGCCACCATGTTCTCCCAAATGGCGTAACCCCACGGCTTGATCACCATGCAGCCGCGTACCGGGGAGGACTCGGCGAGGTCCGCCGCTTTGATGACCTGTTGGTACCACTCTGGGTAGTCTTCCTGACGCGTCGGAGAGATAGCAGTCCGCGCCTTCAACGCTTGTTTTGACATCACACTTTATTGGGTTACGGGCTGAATGGGTAAGGGATCTGGGCTAAGCGCCTCGCTAAGGGAGATCTGCAGAGCCTGACGTAATCGTTCTCGCAGCTCTGACAGAGCTGCGTGGTCCGCCTCACCGAGCAGAGAGCCTCCATGGGCTCGCATCTGCTCAACAAGGCGATCATCTTTCGCACATCGGGTCAGGAGCTCTTCAGGTGCCGACCTCAGGGCGATCGAGATCTGATAGAGCAATCCCTTGCGCGTGATCCTCAGGGCCGGCCCCGCCACCTTACGTCCATCCCAGAGGAGGTCCCATCGGGTAGGCGCCGCCATACAAAAGCGAGCGAGTCTGGGATTAGGGGCCTCGACTGAGGCCGAGGCCAACTCGGCTCGATCGCTTCCTATGACTGCATTGAGGGCGCGAGCTACGGCACTGTTCAACCAGGTGTAGTTGGCATCGGGTTGCCGAGAGAAACGCGGATGGTCAGCGGGCACCACAAGAGAGAAGCTAAAGTCTTCCACGTGGAACATCACGCCACCACCGGTAGGACGACGGGCCACATCGACACCCAGGGATCGACATGCTTCTAGATCCAGCAGCTCTTGAGGCTGCACCAAAACACCATAGGTACAGGCCATGGAGCGCCAAGAAAAGAGATGCAGGATGGGCAGCTTGAGATTAGGCAGGCTCGCCAGCAACCCTTCCGCAAGGGACATATTCTCGGCTGCAGCAGCAGCTCCTGTATCGACTACGCGCATCATAGACACCGCAGCAAGGATACCATGGTCTCTGCCTTGGCGGCTATGCTTCCCTGAGGTGGAAAGAGAGAAAACCGATGAGATTTTCTTTCAAAACCTACCAGGAGATCGCCTCGCAAAAGGTCTCGAAGGACTCTGGCGGGTCGGTCACCTGACCATCCGCCGGCTTCTCCTTCGGCTGGAAGATCTCCAGCATCTCCTTGATCTCCCTCAATCCTCTCAATAGCGCCTCCAAATGCTGCAGCCGCTCTTGCCGCGTCTCGTTGGCGAAATCGCGCATAGCCTGTAGGGCCCTTTCCCCCGCTTGGCACACCTCATCACGCTGAGCCGTGGCAGTACGCAGCTGCTCCTGAACATAGACGTGCTCCAGCCCCATGATCTCGATCTCTCCTAGAACGTTCTGCAGCCGCACCTCGGCCGAGGCATACTCGCTCTGACAGTCCGCGAGCGCCATGGCCACGCAGTTTTTGATACCACTATGAATCTGTTCACGATGCTCGTCGCTCACTGGGGTGTCGAGAGATGTGTACCCCGAGAGCACATCAATGAGCTCCTTGAAGAGCTCTTTGAAGGGGTTCCTTTTCTGTGTCGTCTCTTCCTGTGCGGTCCGCTGTCTGAGCCCCTCAATGGAAGGCAGATCCTCCCAGTCCTCACTGCTTTCTGGTGATGATCGCGCTCCTCCTTCCTGGGTCCACGGCCGACTGACCTCTCTCATCTCCTCCATCGCGCCGTGATAGGCGCTCATCTGTGCATCGTAGTCGCGACCCAGTGCGGACATCTCACGATGTGTCATGCTTGTGACAGAAAGGCCCAGATCCTGCAGTGCATGGAGAGCGATATACTGTTGGTTCAGCTCAACCAATTGCTGACTTAGGCCCTCTCGTTCTTGCATCTTCTTAGCGACCTGACCATCCACCCGACCCAGGTGTCCCATAATCCTACCCATAGCCGCCTCTATATCCCCAGGCTGCCTCACATGAACACGCTGCCTGGGCACCTCGGAAGAAGAAGCACCCACCTCTTGGCTCTCTTCCGACTGAGGCGGTCTGAGACCATATTTCTCCTCGATGCGTTGAAGCTCCTTGCCGAGAGATTTCCGTCCTCTTAAGAAGTCTTCGGCCCGGGCGCGCACACGATCTAAAGCCGCTTGATCTCCCACTCGCCATCCTAGCCGATAGAACTGATGGACCATCCACTGTGCGAACTGTTGGATGTGCTGCCAGCATCCGTGCGAGGCGGTGGGTCGAACCCAGAGCCGATCTCCGGACCAGACGGTGAGCAGCGGCTGGCGATCAGCTGCCTCCAACATGCGGTACCGTTCGATCGTCGCCACATTTTCGAAAAAAACTACTCCGTTCATGTCCACCCGGCCTGCTGGCTGGATAGGTTACGAAAGGTCGGCGATTTCTAGATATGGCTCTTGCGAGGTTAGGAGGAGGATTTGGGCTCGTGATGAAGGGCCTCTTGGTTATGGCGGACGGACAGGAACTTGCACATAACTTATAAAAATTATAAGTTTGGTACATGAGCAACAGAGATCGTCTGTTTGATATAGCGGACCGCCAACAGGGCTACTTTACCAGGGAGCAGGCTATTGCCTGCGGCTACCGGGATCCCAATTTTGCGTACTATGTGTCGTCTGGAGAGTGGACTAAGGAATATCGCGGCATCTATCGTCTGACCCGCTATCCCATGACCCAGTCTCCCGATCTGGTCACCTGGAGCCTCTGGAGTCGAGGGCGCAGCGAGAGCACTCAGGGCGTGATATCTCACGACACGGCCCTCACCATCTATGGCCTATCAGACATCAATCCTGCCAAAATACATATGACCGTTCCGACCAAATTCCGCAGGCGATCACCGATCCCAGAAATACTCGTTCTGCATCGAGCCGATCTGTCTCAAAAGGACTATCATGAGCAGCAGGGGTACTGGATGACGACGCCTCTAAGAACATTGCTGGATATTGCCGCAGAGGGACGTCTTGCCGAGGACCTCATAACCCAGGCGGTCCGGGAAGCCATATCACAAGGAATGGTGCTGCGAACGGCATTGGAGAATATTGACTCTACTGAGGCTAAGCGACTTATGAGATTACTAGATGGACCGAAAATTCGATAACGCTAACGACTTTAGAAAAAGTCTGGAGATGCGGCTAAAAAACTATGCGCGAGCCTCCAACATCGATTTGATCCGTGTGCAGCGAGCGGTGGCCTTTGAACGACTACTGGCTCGGCTCTTTGCTCTCGACGATCCAATGTTCCTTCTAAAAGGCGGCTACGCCATGGAGCTTCGAGTAGTACAACCAAGAGCCACGCGCGATGTAGACCTGACCTGCTTAGCTAGAGCTCGATCCACCGGCGAATATCTAACCCAGACGATTCTATCGGAGCTCCGGCGTTTGGCCGATCTTCCGATGGATGATCATTTTGTATTTCGTATCGGAGAGGCGAAGCACGATCTCGAGAACGCTCCCTATGGAGGAGCACGATATCCCGTCACCGCGATGTTAGCCGGACGCCCGTTCATCCAGTTTCAGTTGGATGTCGGTGCGGATTCAGTGGTTGCCACGCCTGAACGGCTGCCAGGAAAAGGCTGGTTGGGATTTTGAGGGCTTCCAACACCAGTTTTTACGGGCATCTCCATTGAACAACAGTTCGCCGAGAAGATTCATGCCTATACCTTACCTCGTTCCTCAGGCCAAAACACCCGAGTAAAAGACCTGGTCGACCTTGTTCTGCTGGTTCGCATCAAAACCCTCAGTCCAGAAGAGCTCCACCGAACTCTACTGGCGGTGTTTTCACTGCGACGTACGCACTCAATACCAACTGAATTGGCTCCGCCTCCAGATAGTTGGAACACTCCGTTTGCAGACCTCGCCGCTGAGTGCGGCCTGTCTATGACCGTAGACGAGGCCTTTTCTGAGATCGCCGAGGTGCACAGGATCGTTGTCCTTGCGGGACAAGAGGCAGAACCTGTCCTACGATAGGCTGCAAAGAAGGCTCTGAAGGAAATGGCAGCCAATGGCATCAGAAAAATACCACGGTGTTTGAAATGTTGCTGTACGAAAGGCCGGGAGGATATTAAGCCGGATTCTGTCCGCGCCCATTACAGGCACGTGGCCATCATTCCTCTTGGGAGAGTGTCGCCACTCTCCTCCAGCGATGTTCGGGGCGAATGCGGAAGCACATTGACCGCCCGTACTCTTGCTTCGGATAGGGTTTGCCGCAGACCCTCTCTCAAGGATCCGGCCTCCTCCTAAAGGAGGCGTTTCAGCCTGTCTGCTTCTTGCGAAGCAGCGGACTACTTGCTGTTGCACTTTCCGTAGCCTTCAAGCGCTGCAAGCAGCGCCCTCGGCCCCCAGTCTTTCACTGGTATCCCTTCCTGCGAAGTCCAGACTTTCCTCTGCAACCTGACGGTCACAGCGATCGCCTCTCCTCCCGGCTTCTCGTACAGCAAACGAAACTTATGAGCTTGCCGCGGTCGTACGGCGACGGCGTTTCTTCGCTGTAGCCCCAGCATCTTCAACCGCTGGCTCTTCCCAGAAGAGAATGCGGCTGCAATGTTCACAGAAGACCAGACGATCTCCCTTGCGGACCAAGTTCTCATGCTGAGGCGTCAGCACAATATGGCATCCAGCACAGGAGCGATTCTCAATGGGAACGACCACCCGATCGCGCTTATTATGAAGTAATTTTTCATAGATCCCCAGGAGATCACGCGGAGCATCCTTCACAAGAGCCTCGCGCTGACCAAGGAGCTCTCGTCCCTCCTGATTGAGTCGACGCACGCTCTCTTCGATCTCAGCTTCTAATACTTCGCTGTTCTCTGCCGAGGCTTGCATGCTCTTCTTGATCTTCTCGAGGATCTCTTCCTCAACAGTGATACGGTCAAGCAGTTCACTCAGTGCTGTTTCCTGAGACTGGCGGTCGCGTTCTGCTCCGTTGATCTCCGAAGTGATAGCACTGAACTCTTCGGCCTTTTTCAGAGAGAGCTGCTGGCTCTCCAGACGCTTAATCTTGGCCGCGACCTCTTGGATGCGAGCCTCTCCCTGATTCCCCTGCCTCTTGAGGTCCGAGATCTCTAGCTCTTTTGCCGCTAGCTGATGACGAAGCTCCTCACGAAGACCGCGAATGCTCTCGACCTCTTGCTGACGATCGCGCTTAAGCCTCATCAGGCGGATCATCTTCATATCTAGATCTTGGATCTCGAGAATCGCCTTGAGAATGTCCAACATGCCGTACCCCGGGGAAGACGAATGCTCAAAGCATACGTCGTTACGAGAAAAAATCAAGCCATTTTGGACCGGAAGGGGTTAACACTCAAGGCCGAAAATCGAGTTCTTTCTCGAAGAGATCCTCTGGTCTCCCTTTAGAAGGTGACCCAACCAAGATCGAGCAGGCTATTCTTTTGAGCTGGCCGCTGCGGCTTCTGACGATCGAGCCACTTGGTCGCACAAGACGCCAACTGTATGGCCCAGAACATCAACCCATTTTTTCACAAAGTGTGCTTGATAGTGGTTCCATACCGATTGAATTCTCGATCGCACCTCCTCAAGGGTGGAGTCTTGTGACAGTTCATATTCCTGAAAGAGACGAGACCGGATGATCGAGGGTTGATCCGGCGTGGAAATCTGCGGATCCATATTCAGAACTTCAGAGAGACTCAGCGCCGTCCGCCAGCCACGCTGCAGTTCCTTCACAAGGCTCTGTTCAAGAGTGGCCATGGGCATGGTCAGGTATCGAGACACCTGCTTGATGATGGCCTGAGCGGCCTGCAAGGCCTTTAGATGTTCACCGTATCCATTCCGAAGGCCCAGCTGTACCAGTCGGTGTCCCACTGTACATGAGGCTTCATCCCAGTTGAGCTCCTCTCCCCTTCGACTGGCGGATCGCATGTGAATGAGCAGGAGGAGCTGCTCGATCATGATCGACAGCTCCTCGAGCAACTCCGTAGCAAGAAGGGGTTTCAGGCCCAAGAGCTCAGACCGATCTTGATTCCACAAGGCTGCCCACGTCTCATATCTTTGATGTGCTGACTGAAGTCGTCGGCCGCACTCGGCCCTCCTATCATTTCCCTTTGAGGGCGAAGCCGTCTCGCTCTCTATATCAGGGAGAGGCCAGTTCGGTAGGGCGAATGATGTAACCACAGACTCCCTTCTTGGGAGAGCCAACTCCAGATGTCCCTGTTGGGCGACCACGCAGTAGGCGCGCAGACCATGTGGATGGTCCCGCGACTCTGCGCAGTATTCCATCCACAGGCTCTCTGCAGCCTGCATGACATCCATGGATAATTTATGGGCCCGATCGACGTCTCCATTAAGCCGCTCATAGCGGCCCTCTCCAACCGCCCTACGTAAGGAATCATGGCCCGAGCAGAGGCTTCTGATCTTAGGGCCTGCCTGTCCAAGCGTCGTCTCCGATAGCAGCGGTTTTGCCGTATCGAATCGCTCGAGAAGGTCGTGCCCACTGTTTTCCTCTCTTACACGGGCAGAGGGTCCAGTCAGAATATTCTCAAGAATAAGAGCCGAAACCATGCGCAGACGACGAACAATGAAGGGAGCTGCAAGCTTTCGGTCCGATGAGGACTTCCATGTCTGGTGGAGGCTCTGACAGACCGACAGCCTCCTGAGGCCATACCAGAGCTCCATCGCCTGCCTTGCCACACCTCCGCTAGGCCTCTTGCCTATTGTGGTGCTGATCAACTCTCCTAGCATTAGATCGCTCAGCGAGAGATCATGGGCAAGAGGCGAACCCAGCCTGGAGGCATCAACAACTAGTTTTTGAGACGCCTCGACCTGTTTAGGCTCTTTTTCCTCTAGAACCTCATCCATATGGGAGGATGTCGATCCAGACGTCCGCGTACGCGATCCAGAGGCTTTGCGCTTTGACTGAGTAGCCACCGGTGAAGTCTGCTTGTCAAGCCAACCCCGGGACACATCGGCCTCCCGACTGCCCTGCAACCACTCCAAAGCAACAGGAGCAGTCATACGTATCATGAGGATGGCCAGCTGACCCGCCCTGACCTGATGGTGGGCAACCGAATAGCTCTCAACCTGCGCTAAGGCCGGCAATCGACAGTTCACGAATTGTCGCAGTCCTGCCTCCACTTCCGGGGACATGCACAATTTCGGAGCGCCCTTCAACATCACATCCAGCCATTGGCTCTTCGCTTCCAGTAGGATGTCGAGGATCGAGGCCCAGGCTTCTCTAAACGAGGCGTCCACCTCCTCAGCCCCCCAGGCCTCAGAGACTCGCAGCGCGATGTCAACCCATTCGCCCAATTGACATAGAGTGCCTGAACAGGAGCGGTCTCCTCGATAGATAGCCCCACCAGCCCTGTAGGGAAGAGGCTCATCCAAAAGCTCGCAGAAGGTAGCCATCCACTCAAACAGGTCTGCCTTACGCACATGTTCTAATTTTTCCATGAGCCTCATCATGACATGCGTCCGATCACGCATCAGCATCATGAATAGATGCATGGAGGCCCCAAAGTCGACACCCCGTTTAGACATGGAGGGAGAGGAGGGCGACGCCCCCTTAAGATGAGCCGGGCTTCCTGTCGAACGCCGGGAGCGAGGGGAATCCGCCGGGGAGCGAGGACTGGCCGGAGATCGGCGTCCTCGAGATACCGCCTCGAGTGGGAGTTGACCTAATCCATGGGTCTCCCGAGGCATGTTTTCCTCCATCTCACCCCAGAGCCGCGACCATGTTCGGTAGAGCGCCAACAGGGGCTCCCTCGAATCCAGATCACAGTTGGCGATCTGCTCCTCAAGCTGGATGTGCCATCGAGTCCATGCGATGGCAAATTGAAGCAGGCGTGCCGACTGCTCCTGCTCCTCGGCGGCAAGGTGCACCTCGGCCTCGCCGAGACGGCTTACAATACCGGCTAGAGGCAAGTCCATGACCGAGGCATCGTCTATCTTCCACCAACTTGCAATGGAGACGGGATCGCCATCGACCACCTCATGCATCAATCTAGGTCTGGCAATCTGCTCGAGGGCGGTCTGCACCGGCTCCAGGACGGAATAGGACTCCAGATAGTCCATTGTAGCCTGGATGCCCTCCTCCAAATAGAGGAGGGCATGTTGCACAGGGATCAGCATTCCCCCCAGATAGGCAATTTGCTGATAGGCCGCAGCCGCGGCTGGAGACAAGGATGCGATATCTAGTGCGTGGATAGATTGCTGCTTAGAAAATGCCCTAAAAGCCTCGAGTTGATCCCTCAACACATAGAGCTCTCCTAAAATACCCCTTGATATCCTCACAAGGCGCTCTTGGCCGGCAAGGGACGTCTCATCGCTGTTCACAAGAAAATAGAATGTAGGCAGCTGCGAATAGACGCCCCGCCAAAAATCTTCCTGATCAGAGATCCGCCGAACAGATTTCTCAATGGCATCGAGCTGCTCAATCATCGGACGAGGCTTAGGCGGAAGTTCTCCCGTCGTTGGACATAGCTCGGAGTACCAGTCGCGCACCCCAGGCTTGAGACACCCGATGAGACGTTGTACGAACTGGGCTATCCCTTGAGCTCCAACGCAGGCGAGTCGCGCTGTGACCAGGTTAAGTTGGCTGCGAGCTCTCGCTTCTAACGAATCTCGGTGCTCCTTCCCGAATGGTGTCGTCATCAGTCGAAGCACTTCCTCCTTCGGAGCCTCGCCCCTATCAGCCCTCTGGAGTAGACCATTCACTTGCTGGAATAGAAGACTCTGCTTGTTGGTAGACGAGCAAGCAACCTCTACAGTACGTCTGCCATAACAAGCATCATCCACCACATCGCCCAGCAAGCCTAGGTAACCAGTCCATTGATGGACTAGTTCAGCCAGCCTCTCAAAGCGCTCATCCGCGGGGGCTTCACGCTGATCAGCCCACAACACGTCAATCAGACTCGATTCAACCACACTCCGTTGAGAAGGAATCGAGCAAAAAGGGACTCTTGGCTCTGGAGCGAGAAGTTTCGTTGTTCCATCCCGTTGGATTCGCGCCATCTGCACGGTGATGGCGCAACCATACGAAAGCCAAGCCACATAATGAGGGAAGATGGC
The DNA here is from genome assembly GCA_049314435.1 of Chlamydiia bacterium. Lineage (GTDB taxonomy): Bacteria > Chlamydiota > Chlamydiia > Chlamydiales > JBMOFD01 > JBMOFD01. The sequence continues at coordinate 57,124 of JBMOFD010000001.1, forward strand.
CCTTATGAATTGACAAGGGGGATCCGCTATGAGACAGCTTCCCACTTCACCATGGGCGTTTAGGCCCTTCATGGCGCTCTTCAAGCGTGTGAGTCCGTAGTCTCTTTCAGAGGGATACAGATTGCTGAACATGGTCTGGACATGTTCCACCAGAAGCATAAACAGCAGGGAGACCACGGTCTCCCCCTCCGGGAGCGGAGTCTCCTCGATGCTCTCCAGCCACTTTTTCAAGACCGGAAGGCCTGATAGATCCAATTTCCCCTGGATCGACAAGGGACTTGTAGGAGCCGCCCTAAGCACAACAGTGTTCAGGGGATCGGTACATGTGGGAGCGTGCTCCACCGTGGACACATCACCTATAGCGCTACGATCTGAAAACACCTGCAAGGCGCAGCTCAGCACCCGATCCACGAGGAGCTTGCTCTCCGTCTCAAGACCAAATTCCTCGATGGGAGGGCCAGGAAGTCGGGGACTCCCTACGATGCCGTCCAGATCCAGACCTGCATGGATGGCGACGATAGGTGGTCGAGCTGTGATGCCATGCACTAGACTGCTTCTCTCTAAAAAATGGGCGGTAGAGGCGCTAAAAGCTTAGGGAAACAGGCGACCTGGGACAATAGAAATCAGGTTCGATCAGTGCCTATGGTCTCGGAGCGACATAGGCATCAACCGACGTCGTGACAACCTTCTGACCTGAGTCAGGCGGCAGTGACGAGGCGCTGTTTATGCAAAGCGTAGATTCACCTAGGGTTTTTGGAACGGCTCTTGGAGCGGATTTCCGCCCCACAGAGTGGGCGCCCTCACTTTGGGGATGAGGCGTTAGATCCCGATAGGATCTCTTCCAGCACATGCTCGAGCGATTCGGCTGCTTCAACCAGGCACACCTCAGTCTGGTTCAAAAGACAAGCCCTCATGACCAATAGCGGATAAGGGATACTTGGCAAAGCCGGTACGTCAATGCCTATGTCATCATCCTCTTCAACGGCTTCTATAGATGGCTGCTTTTCTTGGGCATCGGGGCGTTGCTCAGCCTCAGCATACAAGGCTCGAACTGCCGCCGATTCCGGGTGCCCCATAAGCTCTCGGTCCACAGCAAGGATCGCAGCCTTCTCACCACGTAGCCATTGGCGCGCCCACAG
>JBMOFD010000002.1:0-54595 GCA_049314435.1 Chlamydiia bacterium
CTGCCCCAGACCGGGCTTAAGGATCTCACCTGTCTGAATTTTCCCGACCACTATACGTCGTGAAGTTGGCGTCTTCTGAGACTAGGGTGCCTTCCAAGGCAAGTGAATCCAAGAGTCCTTCCACATGGGCTAGCTCTCCCCTATCTGAGTCAATCAAGATGGATGACACCGTGGTTCTAGACTCAGCGCTATACGCATTGAGCATCTCAACATCTTGAGAGCTGAACTTCCACTTGGATCCTCGGAGCTTTCTACCATCCATGCAGATCTGCCTCGGCGGCCTCTTAGCCTTGACATCGACCTTGACCAACCAGGCGGTGAGAAGAGTCTTCAGCTGCTCGGGAGCTAGCATCATGAAGATGCGGCGGAAGGTATCATGGCTGGGAACCCCTGACTGAATGCCTAATTTCTCCTTTAGCCAGTCATGTTCTTCCTCACAAAACATGGCCATCTCTCGCCAACCCAAATGGCCGCAGAAAATGGCAATAGATGCCATCAGGAGCACCTCAGTGAGCGAATATCTTTTCAGGTGATCCCTGCGTGGATCGTTGACTTCTTCGAGGTCTTTTCGGAGTTCTATTACATCGATTCGCATGCCACGGCCCTCATCCAGCCATGGCAGCCTACCTTCCGACAATTTTTAATGCGTCAGCTCTGGCCTAGGAGCTGGAACTGCCGTTAGAGCCTGACAGCTGGATGACTTGAGTGTGCTCATGCAGGACGGGTCATAGTCCTATGATGAAGCGAGCATCGTGACTGTGACTGTAGAGGTCAGAGGCCCGGGCGGTTGGGTCATGTCAAGTGCGAAGGAGAATCCGATGTTGGCGCTGTTGTTCACCCACTGGATCTGATTGATCAATGTCGCAGAGGATCCGGCTGTTGATAGGGTGACTGGCTGAGCTGCGGCGGTTCCTGGTTTGGCGCCGGTCAGCAGGCCCGTGTTGCTAATCCCTGAAACTGCAACCAGGACACTTCCTCTGGCTGGTGGTGTGGTGAGCGTTGCTTGGATGATTTGTGGCACAGCTGCATTCGTGGCATAGGCTAGAGTGGCCGATGGAAAACTCAATAGGTAGGTTTGGTTGCTGCCCACAGTAAACGAAGAGGTGGGGCTGCTAAAATTGGTTGTGGAGAGCGAGACCTCCTGAATGGCCGGAATAGTCCCTGATAGAGTCACGACAGCGCTAGATAGGGCATACGCTGTGGGCTGCGCAATCAACAGAGCCCCGAGGAGCGTGTGAATCTTTTGGCCAATCTTCTTGCTCATATTATCCAACCTATGTCCATAGTCCCCAGCGGAGTGGATCTTCAATTTACGACGTTGATCCATCCAGCATCAGGCTCGTTCTCTATGTAGCACTTTTGAAAGACTTCTGCAGCTTTTGTTTGAACGTATTGATACTACGAGGCTAATGGAGGACTAGCCTCCCGTTGCGATTGTCAATGTGATCGAGGAGCTGAACGACACTGCTGGACTAGTAAAAGGAACAATGCCGAGCACAAGGATCTGAGCCAGACCCTGGCATGATCCGATGTTGCGAATGAGCACGCAACTTTGGTTAGGCTGTAGTAGCTGTTTCCCGGTAGATTGGCCCGCCTGTTGCATGGGTGTAGATTGCGACTGGATCACGGCTTGGACTTGCAGAGCTCCTGGGATGTTATCTATCGAGCGAGTCACTGAGATCGAGGCAGCAGCGGTCTCAGTGCTGGTGTAGTAGATCTGGGTGCTAGAGGGACCCACCCCTGGGGGCGTCCATCCAGGGAATGCAATGGCCAGGGAGATTTGAGGCGGTACAGCCGTTAAAGAGAGAATGGCTCGGGTTGGACGCCAGAGCCCTAAAGCTAGGAGAAACACGAGAGGGGCGGTGTGAAGGCTGCTCCAGGCTTGCATAGATGAACCGCTAGGGCCTCGAATTTGTGGGCGTTGAGGGATGCGATGAGCTGGAGTTCGTGCATCCGAGTGAGTCTGAGTACTCGAATTCGAGCGATTCTATAGGCTCGAGTCCCAGTATCCCGTAGACGGTGAGTTCTGTCTAGGTTCACCTCATTGGTGCGCTCGCTTCGCGAGCGCACCAGCTTCTGACTTTATTCAGGAGTCATTGACAAGAGAACCATAGATGAGATCTGCTGCTCAGCTGACGCAAGAGGGCCGTGCTATAGCGTATAGCGCCCTCATGGACTCCAAAAAAACACCCCACTATGATGACAATTCATCCCGAGCTTTTGGAGGCCCTGTGGAAATGGACATGGTGCGATGGTTGGCGGTACTCACCGCAGCTATTGCAGGCACAATGATTGGCGGTATTTGGTATTCGCCGCAGGTGTTAGGCACTCGTTGGATGCGAGCAGCCTCGTTTACCGATCGGGAGCTGGAGCAGCTGAAAGCTCGTGGAATGGCAAAGTCCTACCTTCTGTGTTTTGTATCCGCCATCGTCATGGCTTTTGTTTTGGGCTGTCAGCTCCAAATGTGGGGACAGGTGATGCCAGGCCCATCGTGGCTGATGGCGATCAAGGGTGCGTGCTGGAACTGGCTGGGCTTCATTGCTCCCGTGACGCTGAGCCCTGTCCTATGGATGGGACGGCCCTGGTCTCTCTTCTTCATCAGCGGGGGATACTATCTTCTGTCCATGCTCTCGATGGCCTTCATCCTCGTTTACTTCGCACAACTACTCTGAGAGTCGAGCTTGTCAGCAGCCTTGCTTGGCTCAAGCAAGGCTGCCGGCCAACTGGTTGCTACCGCAAAATACCTGCCAGCCCTAAACAAGAGGATAGACCCATACCAGGGAATCCTCCATGTCGTCGCATATCCGTGATGTCTCATATGAGCCATGGCCAGCCTTCTCGGCAGAAGAATTCAAAACGACCTCTCATCTCCTGCATATGTGCACCCAGGTGATGGGGAAGTTGATGCTGACCCAGCCCTTTGAGCCCCATTGGGCCAACTTGGCCATGCCTATCACAAGCCGTGGCGTCAGCACAGGTATGATCCCATATCAAAAGGGCGCCTTCTCTATTGACCTCGACTGCATCGACCACAAGCTGATCTTCACAGCAACCTGGGGTGCGAAGGCTGAGATGGCCATGGGCTCGATGTCGGTGGCTGAGTTGACTGCCAAGATGTTCCAGGCTCTGAAGGACATTGGGGTAGATCTGAAGATCAAGCAAGCTCCCCAGGAAGTCTCTCATCCCATCGATTTCAACCGCGACACGGAGGCAAGTGCCTACAATGCACCGGTCGTCAATGCCTGGTGGCGCATCTTGGTGAGCACCACCAGGGTGCTTATGGTCTACCACTCCAAGTTCTTTGGGATCACGCCGAGGATAGGGCTCTTCTGGGGGACACTGGACCTGAGGGATGCCCGATATAAGGGAACTCCTCTTCCGATCACAAAGGAGACCTCCAGCTTTATCGGTCGCAACGCGATGGATGATGCCCAGTTTGAGGTAGGTTGGTCAGCCAGCAATGAGAAGTACCTTACGCCTTCGTTCTTTGCATTGGCCTTTCCCAAGCCCGATGGCCTTGAGCAGGCTCGTGTCGAGCCAGCGGGTACGAAGTGGATATCTGCTATCGGTGAGTGGGTGCTGGACTACGATGAGCTTCGTCGTTCTAAAGACCCCGATGCCGAACTACTCCGATTCTTCGAATCGAACTATCAGGCAGTGGCGGAGCTCGGAAAATGGAATCCCAAACTCATCGGTAGTGGAAAACCTGTGTAGCATGTTGACGGAGGATGGAGTTGCGGCCTAGATGCCAAGGTCACAGCTCGGCGATGTCGATCATGCGGTAGAAATAGCGACTGTCCAAAAGACTGTCTGAGAGCGGGCCTAGGTGTAGTAGCACGGGCGCGACTCCAAAGCCCTTTGGTGGGGCCAGGGCTGTCACCTTGGCTTCCATTGCATCGACGACCTCGAGCCCCAATTCACGGCGACGCATCTTGACTTCACACACGAATAGGGTGTTCGAATGAGTTTGAATGAGATAGTCAATTTGACAGCCTTTCTTTCGGAGGGTTGCCCTTTGACAATAGGGATTGTCGTTCGCAATGTCCTGAGCATGAATTCCCAGGGCCTGGTAGACAAGCCGCCTGTTCTTCAAGAGAAGATTCTCGAGTTGAAATCCCAGCATCGTTTCCCATCCCGGCAGGCTAGAAAGAGGGGTGTCGAAAAAACTTCCTTGTTCAATTTTGGCAAGATTGGGCTCTATATAGTGGATGTAGAATCGGATATAGTTGTCGGAAAGGCGGTATAGAGTTGATTTGCTTGTTTTGCCGGTGTCCAGGGACCATTCTGGATGCTGGGTGATAAACCCGCAGATTTCAAGGGCTTTGAGATATTGGCTAAGCGTCCCACTGGCGGCATAGGATAGCGTTCTCTGAAGAGTTGCCCGATCCTTCATGCCTTGGCTGAGAGCTCTAATGATCTTCTTGTAGATTTCTCCTCTCGAGCTGAAGAGGTCATCAAAGATCCGACCAAACTCATGGACCAACATACCGTGTTTAACAAAGCAGAGGCGCTTGATGTTTTCATCGGCAGTTTCATGAGACTGGATCTGCTCTAGATACCATGGCACTCCTCCGACGGCGCAAAGAATTTTGAAAACATCCAGATCCGATCCCCTGAATCCATTAAGACGCAGGAGCTCCTTGCATTTGGGGATGCTCAGCTCGGTTAGTTCTAAGTAGAGGGAGACGCGCCCAAAAAAGGCGGTGCTGTTAATGATATTTTTATCAATCCAGGTCGAGATGGAGCCACACAGAATGAGCACGAGAGAGGGATGCTTTTCCAGGACAAGGTCCCACCAGACCTTCAACTTAGGCAGGAACGTTGGATCTTTAGATCCCATCCATGAAATTTCATCGAAGAGGATGACAGTTGGGTTCTTGGTGAGATGCATGGATAAGTAGGCAAAGGCATCACTCCAATCGGTGAAGGTAAGAGAGGGGAGGCGCAGCAGAGCTGTTAGCTTCTTCGCAAAGTCGTCTCTTTGCTTCTGTGCCGTGACCCCTTTCACTGGAGGTAGTCCACTGAAGGATAGGAACTCCTTCCCTTTGCCAAATTCCTCGGCAAGGCGACTCTTGCCGATTCGACGGCGCCCCTTGATGACGGCCAAGCAGGCGCGCCCCGACCTAGAGAGAAGGTCGTTCAGAGCTTGTAGTTCGTACTCTCTTCCAACAAACGGCTTCATGTTCATGAGTCTATATTAGGCAAGTTGGTTCAGTCAAGCTATCCTGCTCGAAATCGACAAAATGTCGATTTCGAGCAGGATAGCTTGATTTCAGAGCATGGGAATGTGCCGACGGTCAACCGTACATACGATGGCTTCTTCGCTCCAGCAATCCAGATCCGTTCGAGTCTTCAAATCGAACTACCAGGCAGTGGCGGAGCTCGGAAAATGGAATCCCAAACTCCTCGGGAGTGGGAACCTTGTGTAGCATTCGAGCAGGCTGGCCGGGTCTAGCTATCTTGCTCGAAACAGGCAAAATGTCGATTTCGAGCAAGATAGCGAAAATTCAGGCCCTGGAAATGTACTGACGGTCGACTCGGCAATCGCTTAGATCCGCGCTCGAGGAGCAGCTAGTCCGAGATGTCTGGTTGCTGTAGACCGGTGGGTGTTTGGACTAGCATGGCGGGAGAAACAAAAAGGGGGGGCCCGGCCGGTCTTGGCTGGGTCCCCCTTCTGTCTTCAGGCGTCAGAGCGGTTTAGAAGCCGCTATGAGCGTGGTTATGGTGCGGATTGGTGCACTCTTTGTCATCGGTAGCTTCATCAGCGATGATCGCTTCGGTCGTCAGGAGCATGCCTGCTACTGAGGAGGCGAATTCGATCGCGCAGCGGACCACCTTAGTCGGGTCCAAGATACCGCGTTCCAGCATGTTGCCGTAGACGTCTGCTAGGGCATCATAGCCTTCATAGACGGGCAGCGAGCAGATCTTTTGAACTACGAGGGAACCTTCCCGACCTGCGTTCTCGGCAATTTGCCGAGTAGGGTAGGAGAGGGCTCGTAGGATGATTTCAGCACCAACACGTTCATCACTTCGTAGAGAAGGAAGAAGCTCTTCAACCGCTGGCATACAACGAATCAAAGCCGTGCCGCCTCCTGGGAGGTAGCCCTCTTCGACAGCCGCACGCGTTGCGTGGACGGCGTCGTCGATGCGGTCCTTGATCTCCTTCATCTCCACTTCTGTCGCTGCACCTACGTGGATGACAGCAACCCCGCCAGCCAACTTGGCGAGACGTTCTTGAAGCTTCTCGCGCTCATAGTCGGAAGTCGCTTCCGCAATCTGACGCTTCAGAAGAGCTACACGTTCTTGGATCTGAATCGCTTGGCCTGCGCCTTCAACGAGGATCGTGGAGTCTTTGGTGACCACAACCTTCTTGCAGCGGCCGAGCATGTCGATAGTGACGGTGTCCAGCTTGATGCCGAGATCTTCACTGATGAATGTGCCGCCTGTGAGGATAGCCAGATCTTGTAGGATCGACTTGCGACGATCACCAAAACCAGGAGACTTCACAGCACAGACCTTAAGCCCAACGCGAAGTCGGTTGACTACGAGCGTGGCTAGAGCCTCTCCTTCGATATCATCAGCGATGATCAGGAGCGGACGGCCGCTCTCTGCCACAGCTTGAAGAACCGGTAGACACTCTTTGATGCTGCTGATCTTCTTTTCAGCGATGAGGATATAGGCATCCTCAAAGACCACTTCCTGCTTTTCAGCATCAGTCACGAAGTAAGCAGAGACAAACCCGCGGTCGAAGTTCATGCCTTCGACAACATCTAGAGTTGTCTCAAAGCCTTTGCCCTCTTCTACGGTGATCGTGCCATCTTTGCCGACCCGTTCCATTGCTTGAGCGATGATCTCACCAATCGCCGAGTCGTTGTTCGCAGAGACGGTCGCTACTTGAGCGATCTCCTTACGACCATCGACCTTTTTACTCAGCCGAGCGAGCTCAGAGACTACGGTTTTCACGGCCTTGTCCATCCCGCGCTTCACTTCGATCGGGTTGGCTCCAGCCGTGATGTTGCGTAGGCCTTCACTGTAGATGGCTTCTGCTAACACTGTGGCGGTGGTGGTGCCGTCGCCAGCTTTGTCTGCTGTGCGAGAGGCGACTTCCTTCACCATCTGTGCGCCGAGGTTTTCGTGCTTGTCTTCCAGCACAATCTCCTTAGCCACGGTCACGCCGTCTTTGGTGATCTTTGGTGAGCCAAAGCTCGACTCGATGATCACGTTGCGGCCCTTCGGCCCGAGCGTCACCTTCACAGCACGTGCAAGGGTCTTCACGCCCTTCAAAATCTTTTGCCGTGCGTCTTCACGGAAACGAATGTCTTTTGCGGCCATGGTCTCTCCTAAACAATCACTGCAACGATGTCATCACCACGTACGATCAAGAACTCTTCTCCGTCAATGGAGACCTCTTGACCGGAGTATTTATCGAGAAGGATCACATCCCCAACGGCAACTGGCACTGCGACCACACGACCGTCAGCCTCTGTCTTGCCTGGGCCTACCGCGAGAACGCGGGCCATCTCTTGCTTCTTCTTGGCGCTGTCGGGAAGAATGATGCCGCCCTTAAGGGACTCTTCGCTCTCGAGCCTCTGAGCCAGGACGCGATGCCCTAGCGGACGCACATTCACTTTCAATTGCTCTGCATGCTGTACCACGGTACCTCCTGCTGGTTTGAACCCCCGATCATAGACGGGGCTCCCTTTTTTTCCCATGATATTTAGCAGACTAAAGCCTCGTTTGCTAAGTAGGCGTGCTGGCCCCGCTAGAGGGTGGCGCTCAGTTGGACAAATCCTGAGGGTATGTGCCAGAGTATGGCGATCTTCTTCCCTGAAGGGGAGAAAGGGGCGGCTGGACTAGCGGCTCTCATAGATGGGCGCCCCTGATGGGGGTCGATAGGTGGTGTGATATGGTCGGCGATCGTGGTGATTTACCTCCGGCGTATGTATGGGATCTCACAGCTCTCTGTCCCTCGGCGGGGGATTGGGAAATGGAGATGAAGCGGCTGGATGAGCAAAGATTAGCTTCCTGGTCGAGAGTGAATCTCTTTCGGGGTCGGTTGACTGATGTCACTACGATCTGTGCCGCCCTGGGTGAGTACTTCTCGATCCAGCGCGTCTTGGGCAAGCTCTGTACCTACGCTATGTTGCGTCACGACGAGGACCTTTCGCACACGCTGCATGGGGGGATGCGGGAGCGCTCCCACATCATGGAGATGTCCTTGAGGGAGTCTACTAGCTGGTTAGAGCCTGAGCTGGTGGCTCTTGAGGAGGGGCTGTGGCAAGAGCTGCTCAAGGCGAGCGAGGCGGCTCCCTATCGGCAGTGGCTCAGGCAGCTCCATCACACCAAGGCGCATGTTCTCCCTCCTGGAGAGGAGCGTCTCATGGCCATGGCGGGTATGGCCCTAGCAGCGCCGAAGAAGGCGTTCACGGCCCTGAACAACGTCGACCTCCAATTTGGGGAGGTGCTCGACGGAGAAGGTCAGAAACGGCAGCTGACCCACGGGCTGTATCAGGTCTATATGAAGAGTCAGGACCGCGTTCTTCGAGAAAATGCATTTACAGGCCTATTTGAGCAGTATGGGCAGCATCTGCATACCATTACGGAGCTCCTGAATGGGGAGATGCAGAGCCAACTATTTCAGGCTCGAGGGCACCGATATAGAACCTGCCTTGAAGCCGCGCTCATGCCCTTGGACATACCGGAATCGGTCTATACCGATCTTCTGGAGGTGGTGCACGAGTACAGTCATGTATTGCACCGTTATGTGGAGCTGCGTAGGCGTATTCTTGGTCTTACTGAGCTCCATAGCTACGATCTGCATGTGCCGCTAGTTCAAGAGGTACAGTTAGACATCCCCTATGAACAGGCCTGCCAATGGGTCATCGAGTCGGTCGCTCCCCTAGGGGAGGAGTATCAGGCGGCCGTTCGGCATGGGTTGATGGAGGGGCGATGGGTGGATGTGCATGAGGCGAAGGGCAAGCGATCTGGGGCCTACTCAAGCGGTTGCTACGACAGTCCGCCTTACGTCTTGATGAACTACCGGGGGACTCTGACAGACGTCTTCACGTTGGCCCATGAGATTGGGCACAGCATGCATTCGTTCCTGTCGAATCGCAATAACAGCTACGCAGAAGCTCCCTACACGTTGTTCGCCGCTGAAGTGGCCTCTACGCTCAATGAGCAGTTGCTCTTCGACCTCCTGCTTAAGACCCTGACCTCGCCACAACAGCAGGTATACCTGCTTAACCAAAAGCTGGAAGAGATCCGCTCGACCCTTCTTCGACAGACGCTCTTTGCCGAGTTCGAGCTGTGGCTGCATCAGCAAGTGGAGGAAGGCATTCCACTGAGTGTAGAGTCATTGAATGAGAAGTACCGCGCCCTGATCCACGTCTATTATGGGGATGCGCTCTTCCTCGATCCAGCGATCGCTTGGGAGTGGTCGAGGATTCCCCATTTCTACTACGGCTATTACGTCTATCAGTACGCCACGGGCCTCAGCTGTGCGCTCTCTTTCCATCAGCAGATTGTGAAAGAGGGTAGGCCAGCGATTGAGCGGTACCTGCGGTTCCTCAAGTCAGGAGGCTCCAAATTTCCGGTAGAGATTCTCGAACAATCGGGCGTCGATATCAGGCATGGAGGTGCCGTCCGAGCCGCTTTGGAAGAGTTTGAAGGACTCGTCGAACAGCTCTCAAAGAAGCTCTAGAGGCTAACTAGAGTATGGCTAGAAGCTAGTGAAGAAGCGATTTTGAGCGAGATGAAGGAGGGCTTGGATCGCTTCTTGGGCGTCCTCTCCCTCAGCCTCTATGACGATACGGCTGCCCTTTCCGGCGGCCAGTGTCAAAATCCCAAGTAGGGACTTAGCGTTCACCGAGGTTTTTTGGTACCGCAAGGCAATGTGGGAGCGAAAGTTGCTTGCGCACTTGACGAGCTCAGTGGACGGACGGGTGTGGAGCCCTTTGGCATTGCCTACCGTGAAGCTCGCCTTCACCTTTTGATGGAGCGAAGGGGCCCCACAGGTGTTGAGGAGGGAGAGAGCTGGTTCGGGCGATGCCTTCACGTCCAGATGAGGTTCGAAGCCATGGGAATCGACATGGCTCAACAGCGTAGACGTAGAATGGCTCCTAAATTTGGTGCGCGCAAGTGGCCCCGCGCGCTTCTTCCGTCGAGAAGGCGGGGAAGAGGCCTCCTCTTGAGGAAGAGCGCCTTCTATCGGCAAATGAGCCGGGTGAGGGGACCAATCCGACATGCTATATGGGGCCCGCCTCTACGGAAGATGGTTCGAAAAGTAGATGAGTCGCTGGATGCGAGTGCATTTGCGTCAACATCCATTCCAGATCCACTAGACAAGGCAGCCAGTCTAGACCGGCTGCCTTGTGCATCAGAGCCCCTGTGTGAAGAAGATGCAACATAGGGAGTGGCCGCTGTTTCGACATCTTCCGCTTCTTCTCCAACATGGCGCACAGTCCTCTCTAGCTGTTGACCGATCAGGGCCCCTATTCCGGCCCATGTTCCTCCCCGAGTAAGGGAGAGATCGAGGGTCGACACACAGCGTATTGGAAAGGTTAAGGCATCTTCGAGATCTGTCAAAGCTTCGATTGTGGCCTTTATGAAGATGATGGAACCATCGAGGAGTCGCTCTAGATGGGAAGAGCGGCTGGGCAGGCTTGCTGGATGGTCTACCGAGGGACATACAACTTCTGCACCGACCCGTTAGGTTCTCCGATAAAGACTTCGCTGGTCATGCCCACGAATAGGCCGTGAGCCAGGCAGCCTGGAACCTGCATCACACGCTGGAGAAAGGGCTGTGGGTCAGGAACGGCTGAGGGTAGCTGAATGTCCACGATCCAGCTTCCGTTGTCCGTGACTGCAGGTCGATGGTCAGCTGTTTTACGTAGGAGAGGAGCAGCTCCGATCCGGGTGAGTTGTTGCTGAGTGGACGCGGCCCCAAAGGGGAGGATTTCGACGGGTAGACGACGCCCACGGAAGTCCTCCACCATCTTGGTGTCATCGACGATCACGATAAAGCGGCGACTCATGGCAGCTGCGATCTTCTCGCGCAACAGGGCTCCGCCGCCACCCTTGATGAGGTCGTAGCGCGCATCGACCCAATCGGCGCCGTCCACATAGAGATCGAGAGAAGAGGTGGTTGCCTCATCCAGTAGGGGTAGGCCAGCTTGCTCGGCAAGCTGTCGGATGTGCAGGCTGCTGCAGAGCACTTGCACCTGCGCACCTTGGCGCACTCGCTCGATGAGCGCCTTAAGGAAACAGAGGGAGGTGGAGCCGGTGCCGATTCCGACGGACATGCCATCGAGGACCTCTTGAGCGGCCTCCCGCCCAACGAGTTCCTTCATAGCCTGTAGCTGCGATGCAGTGTACACTGGAGCCCTAAGTCTTTGGGGATTCTATGCTCACACTACCTCAACTCATAGAGGCCTGCAATGCCCTCTATCCGCCAGTCAATGATTGTGCTCCGCATGGTTTGCAGGTCGCCGGATGTCGAGAGATCGATAGGGTGGCAGTTGCCGTCACGGCAGACCTTCGGACCATCCAAAGGGCTTCTGAAGAGGGCTGCCAAGCTCTCATCGTCCATCATGGGCTCTACTGGGACAAAAGCTCTCCATGCCTGGTTGAGTGGCTGGGTCGCCGTGCCGGAGCTCTAATGCGAACAGGCATCTCACTGCTGGCCTATCATCTGCCGATGGATCTGCATCAGGAGGTGGGAAATAACTGGCCGGCAGCCAGGGATCTAGGGTTGGCCCATCTGCAGCCTTTCGGTAGCTGCGGAGCTCATCGACTGGGAGTGATCGGTGAGGCTGATGAGGCCTCTGTCGGGGAGTGGTTAGCGAAGGTCGGGGAGTACTATGGATCTACGGTGCGCTGGGCAAAAGCCGCCCGTCCTAAAGTGCGCCGCGTGGCCATCGTCTCAGGAGCAGGTCAGCGATACATCGAAGAAGCTCAGCAGGCGAGGGCTGATCTCCTGATCACGGGGGTGGCTGATGAGCCGCAATGGCATTTGGCAAAGGAGCTGGATGTACACTTCTTCGCAGTTGGTCACGCCGCTTCGGAGAGAGTAGGACCTAGACGGCTAGCCGACTGGCTGCAAGAAAGACTTCCTGTGCAGGCCCGCTTTCTGATGGATGACAATCCCTTCTAGCCGGCAGGGCCGGCCTTCCTACCCATTCGCTTCATTGTGGGAAACAGGGCCAATACGCACACGTCCGCGTAAGTCAGCTGGAGTTTTACCGAGCTGAGAGAGGCCGCTCTGCAGAGCAGCAGCGTTCTGGATCCTCTCTTTAATGATCTCCGCCTCTCTCCGCTGAACAAACCGGGAGGGGGCTTTGGGTTTCAAATCTTTGATCTCGACATGGTCTGCCATGTCGGCCGACCTGCGTTTGCCCAACGTTTGTTGAGCGATCTTGGTGGCGCCCTCTTGTTTTAGAAGGGCCTCTGCGTCGGGGGCCTTCTCCTCAAGAGAGTGGAGAAAGGCCTCGATGTGAGGGCTCATCGGGGCGTAGTGAGGTTTCGATAGAGGATCAGACATGAGTGAACTACATCCTATTCTTAAAGAGAAGTGAGCCCGGCTGCGTCGGGGCCATGTGGTTGCGCAGCCTATCGTATTTCACCGCGGGTTGGCAAGTCCCTTAGGATCATGCCATGAGCCGCCCCGCGCAGAAATAGAGGAAAGATTCTCCTGAATAGGGAGCCAACATGAGTGGCTAGTCTATCCAGTCCGTATTTCCTGGGAGATCTTAACATAACTTCGAGCAAATGGCTATAGGCCACACAAGGTTGCCGGATGATCGTCTACGACACGTTGGCATCGCTGGTCCCTTTTTGAAAAACTCCAAGCCACGGGTACTTGCGCTTCCATTCGGTCCGCATGTTGTCATGGAAAATGCCGTAGACAGTTCCCAGGGGCTGCCCTGGATCTAGGGCGGTGTTCAGCTGTCGACGTGCGGTGACGTCGGTATCACAGAATGCCACGACCCATCCGAAGATTTCATTGAGGCAGTCGGGATGAGGCAGAGACAATGCCTCGAAAGCAGGCGCAACATGGGTTAGAACCCACGAAGTGAGTTTCTCGCGGTCAGGGAGCAAGGCCCAGCGTGACTTCGTTTTCGTCCGGGTGTCGTTCGTGTATTCAACGTCGATCAGCTTCAGAGAGTCGAACAGGTCAAGCATATCGGGCACCTCGCGACACACTGCCTCCATGTTGTGCTGCACAACGTCTACAGACGGCGAAGGGCTCTTCGTGAATGTGAGGCAGTAGAGCAACCCCAAAGCCAGAGGAGCCAACTGGCCCTGCTCCTCATAATAGAGAGCACCCGCAAGAAGAGGTGCAGTGGCAGGTAGCTCGATCTTGTTGATCAGGGGTTGAAAGATCCTCCACAAGGCGTCTCCCATAGGGGCGGCCAACGTTCCCTGCGCCATGGCGAACCAATGGTGATAGGGGTCACGCTGCGCAATAGGCAGAAAGGAGTCTCCTCGACTTCTTTGCAGACGTTCAAACCCATCGCGAAACAGACGGGTCCCGAGTCGATGTAAGGTCAAGAGGCGAGACAATCGCTCAAAATAGTGTTGACTGGAGGCCTCGTCGAACTCGCGGTCTTCCAAAAGCAGCTCAAATTGCTCCATGAAAAGCCTCAACAAGGCCGGAAAAGGGCCCTGCTGGTCATCGGAGGCGTATTGCTTTGCGAAGCCTGTAAAGGTGGATTCTTGCAGTTGCTGGCGGATGTCCCGCACGGTGCAATCGGCCCACCTGTCCAACAGGCAAAGAGTCAGTGGGGGGAGTAAATCCGGTCTAAACCTAGTTCCGTAGACTAATGCGCCCATGAGGGCGTCCTTGAAGGACAATAGTATGGCAGGGCGAGCTTCCCTCGGTATGGCAAGAAATGCCTTGGTGTACTCTGTGCCGAGTGCTTCAGCCTCATTCAGTGCGAATAGGGTCAATTCAAAGGCCTGCGCAACCCGTTCAGACGGGTGCTGAACAGGTTCTGGATAGGGAGTCTGCACGCGCTGCCACGCCTTGGTCGACAGGATCCAGTCCAGGCCCAACGGAGCTAGCTCGGTACGGAAGATCTCAAGAAGTTCGGCATCTGCTTGGCTAAGCCGCGGTTCTATCACTAGTCCGCCGGTGGATAGGAGTTGCAGTAACTCCCGCTGCACCCCAGCGTGGACGCTCGTTAGGTGGCGTGCGCCATCCTGTTGTGTAACAAACTCAAGAAGCCTCCCGCACCTAGAAAGGTGACTCTCTAGTCGGTCAGATTGGAAGGAATCCGGCATGTTAGGCCCAAAAGCGCCGAGAATATGCAAGACATACAAAGCCTTATACAGAAGAGCCTCGTGTAGGAGCGGCTCATCTGCTGGTTGTTGTGAAGAGGGGCCTGTGTCGGCAACCAGTCCAGAATGGGTATAAGCCTGCGCACCACAGGAGGTCAGTTCGGCGAGAGGGTCCGGTGCACAATCGATCGGGCTCTCGTGGTCCCAACTCTTCCAACTTTCCGGTGAAGAGCTTCTAGATGAGCTCGAGTCCACGTCGGGCCCACTTGGACCAAGCTTGCCTAGGCGAAGCTCAATATCGATGACTCTCTGTCGAAGCTCCTTGCCAAAAGGGGTGCCTCTGAAGTTCTCCACGATGATCTGCTGTGTCTTTCGGCTCAAAACACGACTCAGCAGCACGGCAAAGAAAATCCTTCTGGTTTCATTCTTCTGACAGGGCTTCTCGAGCGATGGGAGCCAGCTTGTCCTTGTCTCAGGCGCGAGAGCCATTTCGAAAAAGGCTCTCGTGATGTGGCTGTCATTTGCTGAGAGGAATGCCTCCCATATACTCGACAACCCCATCGGTTCCGTCCGTTGGGGCATGAGTCGGATCAGCGAGTCATAGGGTGCCTCTTCTTTTGAGAATCGCGACCATGCCTGAACAAAAGCTCCGTCATCGGGGCTTTGTATTAGCGACTCCAGCTCATCATCAGAAGGGCCGGATGCAACTGCTGTTAGTGCGCCCATCCCTTTGAAAGGCTCTGGAGGAAGCTCAAGAATGCGCGTCTTGGTTGCTTTAAGGAGGTTCTCTAAAGCGCAAAGCTCAGCACCTGGCTGCTGAAGGGCTCTTGCTAGGGCCCGAAGGCATACAAACGATTGTAGAAGGATGGGAGCTTCCATCATGCCAAAGCGGTCTGGGGAGTCGGACACTACATCTTTGGGCTTCTCCTCTACGGCCGTGAGTACCTTGAGGCAACGTTCGGCCAGCCCCTTAAGCAGGGCGACCTGCAGCTCGTCATCCCGGCATGGTTCCACCTCCACATCAAGAAGATCCTGAAACAACCATGATACGACTGCGCCTCGTTCATAAAAGGAAGGAGGGGAATCCTGCTGAGTTTGAATGGGCGCTAACTCTTGAGGGGAGTCGGGCGAAGAAATGCGGCTACATGAAGGCATGGAAACAATAATTGGTATTTTTTGTGAAGAGTTTCTCATGACAAAGCGATGGTGACAAGCAGTGAATCCTTGGGAGATTCACCGCCTGGACCGTGAGCCTATGGTGGCCTGGCTAGCGCCGCTTGAGAGGCTCTGGAGCGGTGCCATGCGCTGGGAGGAGCGTAGCGCGTTACGTTGTGGGACGCCCGATGATCCCGGGAAAAGTGAGGGTGGAAACCCACTCATAAAATAGGTGAGTTCCGTTGCTCAGCGATAGCGAGCGCGAATGGCTATTGATCTCTGGACTGTCGGACGGAGCAGGGAGGGCCCTCCAGCCTACCTCGAGTTCTTGAGGAACCTGGTAGGGGCAATCCAAAGGCTCGTGCAGCAGCAGAGTCCTTTGGTAGGCGATGCGGAATAGCGGATCTGCTAGGCAGAATGCCAGACTTTGCTGCAAGAGTGTCGGTGCGCATGTCTCGGGAAGCCACTTAAGATGAGAAGTGACTTCGCTCAGTATCCAATTTGTAAGACGAGTCCGGTTGGGAGCGAGCTGAATTAGGCGGCCCACTTTCCCGTTGGGAGGCTGGATCTGATCCAGCAGGCCTAGCGAGTCGAAGGCGGTGAGGATTGCGGAGTCTTCACCGCACAATGTGGCCGCATTGGCTGTCACGCGGTCTGGGGTGTGATCACCAGGGCCTTGTACGAGCTGAAAGAGCAAGGCCATCGACAGGAGGGGCTCCTGATAGCGGCTCAGGACGGGCAACTTTTGCAACTCATTGCGCAAGTAGACTCCTACGATGAGTGGGAGCCAGAGTCCACACCTTTCTAATGGCAGTTCAGATAGAAGGTACTGGAGGGTGTTCCGCATGACCAGGTCATGGTCTATGCCGGGTAAGAAGAGGCCGTGCGTATGTTCAAGGAGCTTATACATGATCTCCAGCCGAGTCTTAAGATCACTCGGCTGTTGGTTCATCCACCCCCTCCAAGCTGTGTTGAGCGCTTTGAGATGAACAAATGAATTCTGTAAAACGTGAATCCCTTCCTGATGAATGATGAGCAGGTTCCACAGGCGCCCGAAATAGTCCAAGGAGTCCGCAGTGGTAAGATGAACGGCTGCGAGCTGGTTAAACTGTGACGCGCATAGCCTGACCAACGTGGCAGATGAATCCTCATCGGGCTTAGCGTAGGACTTCAGAAATTTCAGGAATTCTGCAGTCAGCAGACATGGCGGTAGGGCATCTTTTAGGAGATGAAGAAGGCAGAGACAGAGCGGAGCCAGCAAATGTTGGTCTTCTACAGGATTACCGCTTAACCGGCTGAAAATCGCCTGATAGAAGGGTTGCGAGGCTATGTCCCGTGTCGGTGCTGGGAGAGCGAGGAAGGTCTCCAAATACTTCGCCCCGTTCGCCTGCTCCTCCTTGAGTTGTGTGAGGAGCTCAGCACTTGGATCCCAGGTTGTCGGAGATAGAACCCATTCCAAATGAAGGCAGGCCAGCTCATGCTGCAATGAGGCGAGGCCGCCGATCTCCATCTTTTGAAGTCGATCTATCACCGCACACCTAAGATCTAGAGGATAGAGCGCTAAGAGGTTACTGCAGACGCCCTGATGGATCTCCGAGACCAAAGAATCATGTCTCTTGAGACTTGCCACACTAGCAAGGCGCTCTTCGAGCTTCATTTGCATGGCCATGCGGGGTTCATCGAGGATCTCTAAGATGGACGCAATCCCATCAGGGAGGGGCAGGTCCAGGCTGCGTAACGCCCGCCAAGCCTGGTAGGTCGAAGGTCTAACCATTTCATCAAGGGCCGCTGCCTTGGCCAGTCGTGTGGCGGTCTCCTGTTGCACTCGCTCCGATTCCTTCTTGGCATCCTCCAGGGCCGTAGCTTGTGCAACCGGATCGTCTCCCGCAACGGCCAGTGCCCAGGCCCCGTCTAGAGATTGCATCCAGAGCGCTTTTGAGCGAGACGGAGTCGATGTTCCATCGCCGCTGATCCGCACCCGCTGTGTTCGTTTGCTCCCAGAGGGACTGCTGGGGTTGGATGCCTCGCTTCCTGGAGAAGGTACACAGCGAAGCCGGCAACAGGGCATGAGCCAACGAAAGCAGTGGTGCACAAGAGCTGCGCCAAGCCTCTGACTAAAGAGATGGCTCGGGTTGAGGTGGCGGAATATCGCTGCGCGCTCCTGAGGGTTTAGCGTCGTCAGCATGGAGGCAAGTCGAGACTCTTGCCAGCTGTTTCCCCCGCAGCCTTTCTCAAGGGCAAGAATCCATTGTTCGACATCTTCACGGTTCACAAGCGTAGTCATGAACTGGGTGCTTGTGCTGTGATCCGCATCGGCAAGATAGGTGAAGCAGATGGCGGGCTGAATAGCCGCATCAGCCAGGCTGATACCCGGTAGCATGCATTGAAGAACCTTTGAGCGTTCCATCTTGGGAACAGCGGCCCATAGCTTATAGAAGGAAGCTTCATTGCCTGTATTTAGGAGCTCCCTAACAGTTCGACGCCTGTGGTGAACGGATGAAGCAAGACTTGCTCTCAGACAAGATTGGATCTGCGAAGGCTGCGATCCAGAAGGGCCAAAAATTTCCCGTGTGGTCTGACATACCAGCGCTTCAAGCTCTCGATCCGACGCCCCGTCAGCGCGCTCCTCAAGCATCAGAATGCTGTCCAGGACGCGGTCAACGGTTGTAGAAGCGGCTGAAGGACCATCCTCCATATCTACAGGACACAATGGGCTTGGTGAATCAGAATCTTCCTCAGACAGATGAGGTGTCAGCGAGAGCCCTGTTGCTTCCATCGCATAGTCATGTAAAAGCTGGGAGCCCACCGACTCTGTCGGCGTGGGGTCGCTACTCGGCCGTGATGCCTCAGGCGTTATGCAACGGAATGGAACAAACGCGGGAGATGATGATGTGCGTATTTGCATGAATAAATAAAGATCTAATAAGTTTATGGGTCGCAATTTTCACGCATTTTGTGTATTTATTCAATACAATATTAGTTTCCTGCAGTTGGTCGATGGAGCTACAATGCCCGAGTAGCTCAATGTAGAGTCGGATCTCTGCCTGTCCTGGGGCAAGGTCCACACATATCTGTGAGCCGACTTGTAGGGTCGTTTCACCAGCAAATGCTTGCACGCGGATAATACGCGGCCGAGAGTTGTTGAACTGGGCTCTTTCTTGAGCGGGTCGGCAATGCCAGGATAGGAGAGGGAGTGTCTAATGCGAGCGTTCACCTGGTTTGTGCCTCTTCTCATGGGGTGGATCGCCTCCCTCCCTTTATGGTCTGAATGTCCCTCCTCTTACCCCTATCTGTCGGGACAGACGTGGCGCCATGCGTGTCCATGGCGCCTCACCCCATCCGATACATTCGATCCAGTGCAGTGTAGCCGCGGGGATGCGATCTATGTGTCGCATGAACGGATCGATGACTTTCGTAAAGACTATCTGCCCAAGCTCGGAGTGCCGGTCGTTCTCGTGAGCGCTAACATCGGCGATCGAGCAGATGAGTCCCTGCCCATGGAGCACATTGATCTTTTGAACGACCCCAGAATAGGGGCTTGGTTTCTACAGAATTGGGACGGTCAGCCACATGAGAAGATTGTGCCGATTCCCCTAGGATTGGCGAATCGCGACTGGGGTCATGGCTGTATTGAGACGCTCGAACAGGTTTCGAGGCAGTCTGCGCATAGGATCAAGCAGCCCAAGGTGCTAGTGCAGTTTCAGCCCTCAACGAGTCCGGGGGTCAGGATCCCGGTCTACGAATTCCTCAAGGAGCAACCGTGGGTCTTTCTGCAGAAGCGGGTGCCTTACCGGCAGTACTTAGAGAACATCACGAGATTCCAGTTCGTGGCTTGCCCGCCAGGAAATGGTCTCGATACACACCGGTGCTGGGAGACGCTTTACTGCCGGTCAATTCCCATCGTGATCAAGAACAGCCTCTCGTGCCTATATGAGCAACTGCCTGTGCTACAGATTGAAGCGTGGGAACAGCTAAATGAGCGGTTCTTGGCGCAAGCGCTACACAGGATTCGTGAGCAGCCGGTGGATTGGTCCAGAATTTACGCACCCTATTGGCTTGAAAAGCTGCACTCTAGACAACGGCAGGTTCGCGAGTCTCAATAGACTCCCGGGATCCGCTCCGCACCTTGTTGGGAACTCATTCCGCTCGACCCTGTTCTTAGATTGCAGATGGCAGAAGGCCTTGTTGACCGCTTCATGGACTCGTGAATTCTACGGGGCTATGCATTTGCCCATCCGGCCACCTTTTCCAGGGGCATAGGATCCATGGGAAGGGACCTGATAGCGCAATGCCCGGCTGGGTCGAGATCCAGGCCCCCTGCTTCCCGATAAAACGCGGCTTATTCAAAAAATAATAAATCCTTTATTGAACCAATAAACCCATGAGATAAAATAATGTTATAACAAGAGAGAGGAGTTTTGATTATGTGTTCTGCGACTTTCAACTGTGGCGCGCCACAACCCTACGCAATGGTCGGAGCGTCCTACCGTGGGCTCACAGACGTCCCAGAGGATGCCGGAACCGTCGAGCGAACCCGCTATTTTGATCTCAACCTGGCCAGCTGTATCCCCGTGCTCGGGGCGGCTTTTGCACTCATTGCTGCCTTGGTACACCTCGTGATGGCCGCCGGCCATGCGGTTGCAGGCAATAGAGAGAAGGCCATGTCCGCACTAAAATGGGCTGGATTTAGGGGCTGCGACGTTCTGACCAACATCGGCATCACCGGTGGTATCGTGGGCATTCTAGCGTACGCGTTGTTCTGTCCCCAGCGGAAGAAACTGGCTGTCATATCCACCGATGAGTATGGCAGGACAAGGACCGAGACCGTGTCTGGGTATGTAAAAACGACCTACTCCTGATCGTAGACCCTACTCAATCATGGCTTCCTCAAGGGCTGCACGTCGTGCAGCCCTCTATCTTTCCAATTGAATCCAAGCCTTGTCTAGCCTGTCACAGTTAGTTATAGAGGCGATTGTCTTCGGCCGGAAACCTTCTGCTAAGGCGTACTATCGCTCAATATGTGCGCAAAGGCACAATCGACCACGTAGGACCCCTCGCATCTGGAGGGTCTAGAAGCCATTCTGGGCGTCAAATTGTGGTTTGACCATGAGATTTTTCTTTGCCGGTTGCTGTTGCCTTTGCTCCACGGTCCTCTGCAGCACATCGCTTGGGGCGGTACCACGGTCCGATCCCACCCCCTACGTGAGCGCTCGGCTGGGAAGCCAATTGGGCAATCAGCTGTGGCTGATTGCCACAGCTCTAGCAATTGCTTGGGATCATGGGGCTCAGCCGGTATTCCCCGACCTGCTGAGGAAAGACTATAATTTTCCTTTGAACCGAGAGAAAATCTTCTTTCGTCTGAGCACCTTCCAGCCGCCTTTGATGCGCTGGAAGCGTTGTGGCATGGAGGGGTTGAAAAACGGGAGAGTGCTCTACGAGCCCTACACATATCAGCCGAACATGCAAATCGTCGATTGGGGCTGGGTCATCCATTATTTTGATCGCTATAAGAGCCGTCTGATCCAGACCTTTGCGCCCTCCAGGGAGGAGAATCAGGCGATTGAGGCGAAGTATGGAGAGCTCCTGCGAGCCAAGGACCTAGTGGGGGTGCATATTCGTGCCTATCGTCCGGACATGTTTGCCTTCATCGGCTTCGACTACATCAAAGAGGCTCTTGATCGCTTCTCAGACGACTGCACCTTCGCGATCTTTTCCTGTCGCATCGACTGGGCTCGCCATCACCTGAGAGGCTACAAGCCTAAGATGGTCTTCATTGAAGGTAACGACCACGTTCGTGATTTCTTCCTGCTCAATAAGTGCAAGCACCACATCATCGGCAATTCGACCTATGGATTTTGGGCCGCCTACCTGAAAGACGACCCCGAGCAAAGAGTCATAGTTCCCGACTTTTACAACTATGGCACTGAGAGCTTTACCGTCGAAAAGGGATGCTATCCACCGAACTGGGAAGTCCTCCATGTGGAGAACCCCGTTCAGCAGCCGGATATTGCATCTTACCCAACCACCAGCATTCATGGAGGGTAGCCAACTCTTCCTTCCGGTGGCAAAAACAGGTCGCTAGTGCCATTCACGGTGCCGTCGCAGGCCTCTTTGCTTTGCAAGATCAGAGGTGCGGAGGAGGAGAAGGAAAGAATGAGTTAGACTGCTGACGAGTCGGTCAGAGGAAGCGAGTCATGGGGCATGGGAGCAATATGGGAAGTTGTTTTGGTGATTCTGGCAAAAGGATCTGCATCGTTACCGCTATGTTGCTCTGCAACCTCCCTCATATTGGAGGGGCTTCAGAGCATCTGCTGAGCTTTGTGATCCCTTGCTACAACGGGGCGCGCACCATCCGGGAAGCTGTTCGGAGTATTGTAGCCCAGCGTGCAGGCTTGAAAGTGCCCTTTGAAATTGTCTGCTGCGATGACGGTTCGACCGATGATTCCTGGAAGGTTTTGAACTCGTTGAGGAGGAGAATTCCTGAGCTACGGCTTTTGAGGCACCAGAAGAATCGAGGCGGGTCTGCGGCACGCAATACGGCCATTGCGCATGCCAAGGGGGATCTGATCTTCATGTTGGATGCCGATAACGCGCTATATGACTCAGTGCAAACGCTGATCGATGCTATGGATGCACGTGGGGCCGATGTGATGGCGCCGGGACACGTGGTCTTTGCAGAACGGGGAGTGGGGGTAACCGGTCACTGGACCTATTCTGATGTGCCCTGCTTGTTTCGACTGGCCGATCTCCTTTGCTGGCCCGATAATCCGGCTGCTGATGGTAACTATCTCTTCAGCAAGAGGTCCTGGCAGGTTTCCGGCGGCTATCCAGAAGGGAAGGTGCTAGACACCCTCATCTTTGGATATCGCCAGGCGGCACATGGATTCTATCTCCATGTGCTATCAGACTTCCGGATCTGGCACTATGTAACGCCGAACAGCTACTACACGCGTGGGGCGGCCGCCGGATTGCTCGATCGTGAGTGGATTGAGGCGGTACACGTGTATCTGGATCGGCTCACACCGAGATCCCAGCAGCTCATCACCAACGCCGTCGAACATGGGTTCCCGTCAGGGTTTGACTATGTGGCGGCCATCTCATCGGGATATGCGGAATGCAGCGATCCCTCCGAGAGCGGAGAGGCCGCTGCGACCCTATAGTGAGGGTTTGGCGTGCTTAGCGATATTGATACGAGCTAAGCTGCCAACGATAGATCATGAGGTAGGCATCCAGTGCAGCGGCCCTGAAGCTTCTATTGGCCAATACTTTCATGTTGAACTGAATATCCTCGCCGATTCCTTTCGGTCCGACAGCTACGCTTCCGGGCCATTTCACCTTGTCGAACACGCGGCGTCGCAGCGCGATATCGCCATTATGCAGGAAGTCAAAGGCCTTCTCAATGGAGCGGTAGTTGCGAAAGTAGGTGCACTTGTTCTCGATCTCTCTTAGAGAATATTCCGGGAAGACGGAATCCTGTTGAATCCACCGGTGGATCAGAAAGTCGATGTCATAGTTCTCAAAGAGATGCTTGATTGCGAGTAGCCGGCTGGGATGGGGGATGTCATCTGCATCCTGGCAGATGAGCAGTTCGCCTGAACTGGCTTGGCATGCCGCATTACGGGCATCGCCAGGGAGGTCATTCGGGTCCTGCGCGATAGTGATCCGGAAAGACCAAGGTCCGCAGACCACCTCATTGTACAGGGTGTCGGGAATGAACTGTCGCTGCGAAGCAGTAAGGCCAATGACGACCTCATCGGGTAGAACGGGTCCCTGTTGATAGATCGCTAATAGGCTGGGCAGGCACTCGAAGTGCTTGTGGAAGCAGGGGATAATGATACTCGTCTTCAAGGAACGAGGCAGCGTCTTTCGCCTCAACGGGAATTGCCCTTCCCCTTGTGTGCGCGCCGCATCGGCGGGCGACACCACGAGGCCGCAGAGGAGGCCTAGGAGAATAGGAATACAGAAATTACGGCTCATAATGGGAAGGGAGTTGGGGTTTGGCGAGACACTTGTCCCAAGGGTCGGACCCGTGCTTGCTTCTCGGCATTAGGCTAGCGGGCATTGAGGATGTTGTCACCGTGCGGTCTCGACACGAGTCTCAGGCCCCTTCAGAGAGGCTGGACAGCTGTAGGCAGCCGCGCCCCGTTGCAAGCTCTGCGTCAAAGGCCGTTTTCATGGTGCCGTAGTAGAGGCGGTCTGTAGTTGTGGTGCCAAATGTTGGGGGGCAAGTAGCATCTGGACCTTCAGCATGAGTGGGTTGCGCAGTCTGCGTGCTCCTTTTGAGGTAAGCCATGTTCGATGTCCTTCAGGTTCTACGTGAACGCGACTTATTGGAAGCAAGTTCCGATGAGGAGCTCTCCAAGGTGATTCAGACCCCCGTGGCCGTGTACTGTGGCATAGATCCGACTGCAGATAGCATGCATCTGGGGCATCTTCTCTTTGTCGTTGTTCTGCGCTGGTGGCAGCTGGCCGGCCATCGTCCTGTCATCATTGTGGGAGGGGCAACGGGCCGTGTAGGTGATCCGGGAGGCAAGTCTGTTGAGAGACCAGTTTTGGGTCTGGATGTGATTCGACACAATGTGGCCTGTCTGGAGGCTCAGCTGAAGCGGCTCATGCCTGCACAGGGGGCGTTGGTGCCCGTTGTCATTACGAACAACGCCGACTGGTTTGAGCCAATGGGGGTTCTAGACTTCCTACGCGACGTAGGGAAGTACTTTCGTATAGGTCAGATGATCGCCAAAGAGAGCGTGCGCACTCGACTCCAGAGTGAAGAGGGCATCAGCTATACAGAATTCAGCTACCAGATCCTCCAGGCCTATGACTTTCTCTATTTGCTGAGGCACTTTGATGTGCAGGTGCAGATTGGAGGAAGTGATCAGTGGGGGAATATCACCGCTGGGATCGATCTGGTGCGTCGGCTGGAAGCGAAAGAGGTATATGGGGTGACCTTCCCGCTTCTCCTGCGTTCGGACGGCAAGAAGTTTGGGAAGTCAGAAGATGGGGCCGTCTGGCTCGATACCGATAAGGTCTCGCCATATCAGTTCTACCAATACCTGTTGAGAGTGCCCGATGCGGATGTGGTGCTCATGTTGAAGCGACTGACGTTCTTGCCCTTGCCTGAGGTTGAGGCGATCTCTTTGGCGATGGGACGGTCGGACTATGTGCCCTTTTCGGCTCAAAAGGTGCTGGCGGAGGAGATCACTCGATTCGTGCACGGTGAGGCTGGACTAGTACAGGCGCAGCTTGTGACATCACAGGCCGCTCCTGGTGGCGAGACACAATTGGATGAAGCGACACTCGAGGTACTTGCAGAGAATTTAGGTGTGCTGCGAAGAGAAGAGAAGGAACTTGTCGGATGTAAGGTGGGTGCCCTCCTCGTCGATTTGAAGCTGGCCTCCTCAAAAGGAGAGGCGCGGCGACTGATCTTGAACGGGGGCGTGAGTCTCAATAATCAGAAGGTGGAGGATGCCGAGAGCATCCTGAAGCTTGAGGATTTTGTGGCTGGGCGGTTCGCCCTCTTTGCCGTAGGCAAGCGTAAGAAAGCTGTGGTAGAGCGAATTTGAGAGACGAACGGTGGGCGGTCCCAAAGGGGCTGTTGGATACCGAGTCGGGCGCTTAGATCGCCGGGTGAGTGAATGAGGATGGCGTGAATGGGTACGGTGACAAAGAAAAAGCTAATCCAGACGATTTCGCAGTCAAAGGGAGTGCATCCTAATGACGTGCGAGCAATCATCCAGGCTTTTCTGGATGCCATGACGGAGAGCTTGGCAGATGGAGAGCGTCTGGAGTTCCGCGATTTTGGTGTCTTCGAGCTGGTCCAACGTAAGCAGAAGATTGGTCGCAATCCAAAGAATGCTAGCGTGCCGATTGTGATCCCCGAAAGAACCGTCGTGAAATTCACACCCGGAAAGAAGATGCGAGCACGCATCGATGCGGATGAAGCTAATACGGCTGCCAAAGTCGGGAAGCTCCTTCGTGGAGCGAAAGAAGAGCGCGTTCCGTCCAAGCCGAGTGTCTAAGGATCGAGAGCGTCCTTGCAAGGCTATAGGGAAATGGAAGGTGGGTGAGCGTGCTGCTATCACATGAAATGCCCATCGCAGAGCTCGCCGCGGAGTTGGATCTGGCCCGACAGAGCGGGGAAGCCGACCGTGTCCGGGAGCTTGAACAGCGGCTGGTGGCTCTACGTGCCGAGACGTATAGCTCTTTGACCTTGGCGCAGCGTTTGGCGATCTGTCGCCATCCACAGAGACCGCGTTCTCGCGCTATTTTGCAGGCCATTGCGACCGACATGCAGGAGCTGGCTGGCGATCGGCAGTTCGGCGAGGATTGTGCCTTGATTGGAGCCCTTGTCACCATCGGGGGAAGGCGTGTCCTGGTCCTCGCTCAAGAGCGTGGGCATACCACCGAGCAGAGGATCCAGAGTCGGTTCGGGATGATGAACCCAGAGGGATACCGCAAGGCGGTGCGCCTCATGGACATGGCTGCCAAGTTCGACCTCCCCATCATCACTCTGATTGACACGCCTGGCGCCTATGCGGGCCTTGAAGCTGAGGAGAGGGGGCAGGGATGGGCCATCGCCCGGAGCCTGGCTACCATGATCCAGCATCCCACCCCTATTGTGAGTTTGATCCTTGGCGATGGATGTAGCGGTGGAGCCCTTGGGCTAGCCATTGCCGATCGTCTGGCCATTTTAGAGAATGGATACTACTCAGTGATTTCGCCCGAGGGATGCGCATCCATTCTGTGGAGAGATCCTAAAAAGGCTGTGGTTGCGGGGGAGGCCCTTCAACTACAGGCTCAAGACCTTCTGGCGGCGGGGCTGGTCGACACCATTCTCCCTGAGCCCGAAGGGGGCTCCCACCGAGATCCGCAGGTTGTGATGAAGGTCATCCAAGCTCACCTGGAGAGTGTGCTCTCCGAGCTAGAGAGTTGTTCTAAAGAGGAATTGCTCGAAGCGCGTTATCAGCGCCACCGATATATTGGATGGCAGCGCGACTGAGGATTCCCCTGTGCAACAGATCGCCGGCTAATAATTTATGAAGAAACTCTGGCATCTGCTCTTCCTTTGGCCCTCAGCGCGTTGGCGTCTCCTTGTAGCGGCTGTCGGCATCTTGGGATTGTCCATGGCAACCCAGCTGGAGGTATGTGCCCTCGGGTTTTTAGGCGATCAGTCCATTGATCTCTTCAGACTCTTTCGGGCAGGCCCCGATGGACTTTCGTGGGAACAGATCCAGCAGCAGTGGAGTCAGCTAGCTCCTCAAGGACTGTTAACCCGCGCTGAGGCCCTGCAGCACCTGTCACTGCAAGCCGATGGGAATCCCCTTAAGGCGATCCTGCAGAATGTCAGAGACTGGATGCAGATCGATGTGAGCTTCGAGATGCTTTTGTCGACGCTAGTCCTTCTTGCTCTCTTTAAGGCCTCCACGCAGTTCCTCGCCCGCTGGACTATACAGATTCTAAGCATCCGAACGGCTGCTGACCTAAGAGAACGCTGCTTTGGATCCCTTATGCAGCAGCCGATGAGCGGTCTTCATGACAGCATGGTGGGTGGTCTTAGTTCCCGTGTGATGAACGATGTGACAGGAGTCGCTGCAGCATGGCCCAGCCTTCTCCATAACTGGATCCAAGCTCCCATCGTGGTAGCTATGAGCTTCTTCATGTGCTGGCGCCTATCTTGGCAGCTCTCCTTGCTGGTCTTTGCTGGATGCCCACTTGTCCTGGGTCCCGTGCTCTGGCTCTCTCAGCGATTGAAGCGTACCCAGCGCGCGGTCCTCCAGGGCCAAGAGAGGTTTCTGGGAGCGCTCGTCGATTGGCTCAACGGTTTGCCGACCATCCGCATCTTCAACCTCGAGCGCTACGCGAATAAACATTATCAGACAGACAATGACAGATTGGTGGGGTTGGAGGTGCGTAGTGCGCTCTATGCGCAATTAGGTCGCCCGATTCTACATGTCGTAGCGACCTGTCTGATCGCGGGTGTGGGGTTGTATGGCCTATGGGGACTGGGGCTCTCGTTTGGCACTTTGGTCGTCTTCTGTGGAATGCTCTATCTCCTCTACGAGCCTGTAAAACGATACGCTGAGGAAAACCACACCGTACAGAGAGCCTGTGCAGCGGCTGAGAGACTCAGCTCCCTTACAGACAGAGTGGCTCAGGCTGATGAAGAGGCTTCTCGTAAGGGGGTGGCACAGTCCCTGCAGAATGGAGTGCAATTCAATCAGGTCTCCTTTAGCTACAGGCCGGAGCAGCCAGTCTTGAAGAGCTGCTCGCTGGTGATCCCTCGTGGTGAGCTGGTGGCCTTAGTAGGGCCTACAGGATCGGGGAAGAGCTCGTTGGTCCAACTGATTCTAGGGCTATATCATCCCGATCGGGGTGAGATTCTCTGGGATGGAAGCGATCTGCAGACGGTCGATCCGGCCAGTGTTCGTCAGCAGATCGGTTTTGTTCCTCAGAGGCCCTTCGTCTTTCAAACGACCGTACGAGAGAACATCGCTTTTGGCCAGACGCTACCTCAAGAGGAGATCGAGCGAGCTGCTCGTCAAGCCCACGCTCATGAGTTCATTCAAGAGCTTCCTCATGGATATGACACCGTCCTAGGGGAGGGAGGCAAGTCTCTTAGTGGAGGACAGCTTCAGCGACTGGCCATCGCACGCGCGTTAGTGAAGCCAAGCTCACTGCTCATTTTGGACGAAGCGACTTCCGCGCTCGATGCGGTCAGCGAGAGTCTCATCCGGCAGACGCTTCATGAGCTGAGAGGAGAGAAGACCCTCCTCGTGATCGCCCACCGGCTGTCGACGATTGCCGATGCCGATCGGATCCTCGTACTTCATGAGGGAAGTGTGGTCGCGCAGGGCTCGCTAAGCCGCCTGCTTCAGGAATCACCGCTCTTTGCCGCCATGTGGGAGGCGAGCCAGTTGCAAGCAGCGGACGACGTCCAAGCGACGCAGAAGCGGTAGGACCTAGGCGTATAGTCTGTCGGCCCGGGTCCTCCAAGGCTTAACGTTACATGAAAATTGGAAAAAATCCAATTTTCATGTAACGTTAAGCCTGAGGGATCGATTATGTTTTTGCCTAAGCTCCCCGGTGGACTGCCCTACCTGACCGCAGATAATCTACAGGTTCTGCTGCAGGATCATAAAAGAATATTGAATGCTACAAGCTATCTGGTTGAGCGTGGACAGCTAATTCGCCTCAAGCGAGGTTTCTTTGTATTAGCGCACCACCCGCTGACTGAGGCGGGGACTTTGCCCATGGCGACCATTGCCAATCTGCTGTATGGACCGTCTTATGTCAGCAAGCAATGGATTCTCTCCTATAGAGGGGTGATTCCGGAATTTGCATCGACCCTCACCAGCATGAGCCTGCCTCGAGGGAAATTGTTCGACACTCCGATAGGTCGCTTTGACTACTGCTATCTCAATCGCAAGGTTTTTCACCTCGGTCTCTTGACCGAGTCGATCGACGGGTTCTCGGCTCGTGTAGCCACCAATGAAAAGGCGCTCTTGGACTGGTTAGCGAAACTTCCTCCACTAGGGACTTTGGCCGCGGTGGAGCAAGAGCTGGTAGAATCGATGCGCATCGAACCTGAGCGGCTTAGATCGCTGGATAAGGGGCTTGTAGAGCAGATTGCCATGGCCTCGCCTCGCCCGAATGCCACACTTTTCTCCAGGTATCTCCATGGCCTCTAACACGTTTCAGATGCGACTGCAATTGGCAGAGAAATTGCAAGGGGCGGCTCTGCTGGGTTTGCAGCGGCATGGGTGGTTTCACCGCTGCGCCTTCTATGGTGGCACCGCTCTGCGCATTTTGCATGGACTGCCTAGATATTCGGAGGACCTCGATTTCACACTGCTGGCGCCCGACCCGTTGTTCAACATCGAGGAAGGTATTCAAGGTCTCCAAGAGGAGCTTATCTCGATGGGTGTGGAGTGCCAGGTCGAGCCTCGCAGCAAAAACATACCTACGGCCATCGAGTCAGCTTTTGTAAAAGCCAACACAATGAAGTTGCTACTGCACTTCAGTCCTGCGCAATCGACCTCGACGGTGCATCCTCAGCAGCTTACTCAGGTTAAGCTGGAGGTGGACACCGATCCGCCACAGATCTTCTCACCCACATTGGCACTTGTGGGCGGTCCCGTGCCCTTTTCAATCACGACGCTTCCGCTACCTGTTATGATGGCTGGGAAGGTGCATGCCGCTCTTTGCCGGGCTTGGCAGAAACGTGTAAAAGGCCGCGATTGGTACGACCTGATCTGGTATGTCGGTCAGAAAATACCACTCAATCTGCGCGCTCTTGAGGCGCGGTTGCGCCAGACAGGCCATCTTGATCCATCAGCTCAATTAGATGAACGAAGAGCCAAGGAGCTCCTATTGGAGAAATCTGCTTCCTTGAATTGGGCCGCCGCTGTGGCTGATGTAGCTCCATTCTTGCTTGATCCTCGACAAATCGAAGTTATGACCCCTCAAGTGGCTGAGCGGGCCGTAGATCGCTTGGTCTTTGAATAGAGAGCCTCTTTGATGCGCGAAAATTGGAAAAATTCCGCTTTTCCTGCAACAAAGAGGTCGAGCCTTAGACGGTGAGTCTTTGCTGGAGCTCCTCGTGGCATGGTCTGCATGACGGCGCGCACACATCGGTCACGGAAGGCAAAGGTTTACAGTTCGTCATTCTTTCCTTCCAACAGGTCGCCTCCTCTGACATGATCTTGCCAAGAGAATGGAGCGTTGCGGTATACCTATGCGCCTAGCTCGCTGGAAGAAGGCTCGTGTCAGTGGCGCGCGCCTATCGGGCAGAAACGTCTGCAAACAAGGAGAACTGCAATGCGTTGGTTGTGGCTGGGTGTCCTTCTAGGTGTAGGCTGCACCCATGGCATGGATGAAGATTATACAGAGTTGCCTGCGACGAATAACCCGTATATTATCCAGGACCCCCACCCGTTTGGGTCATTCTCTACTACAGGGCGTCCTTCACCATGAGCGTAGTCAACGAATTGGAAGAACTATCAGCCCTTGTCGATCGTTGGGCTCCCGGTGCTAGCATCCAAGAGGAGACCCAGCAGGTGGTCTCTGTTCTACATCTCCCTCAGGGGGATGTGCCTGTGTTCCTTCGCTATCTTAGGGATGCGCAGCTCCTGCAGCTGGTGGCCTTTCTGCCTTGTGATCTAGTCGACCGTGCTGTGAGTGATCTGGGACGTTTTCTCCATTTGATCAATAAAGGTCTCGATCGTCCTGGGCTGGGTATCGATGAAGTCTTCCGCGTCGTGTTCTACCGCCTCGTTCTCCCCTGTGCCCAGAATGGAGTCGATGAGCAACACCTCCAAGAAGCCTGGGAGGCTATGGAGGGGGTTGTAGAAACCTTCTGCACCTATATTCGTCCGGTGGCTTCAGGACAACTCGACTTCACAGAAGTTGTGACGATGCTCGCTAACCAAGACGAAGAGGCGCTAACCACATAGGTTAGCTCCAAGATCAAGCAGGGAGACGAGGAGTTCGTTGTGCGACCCATTTTCTATGACACAGAGACCACGGGCCTGAAGCCAGAGCGCGATCGCATCGTCGAGCTGGCCGCCTACGATCCTGTGCAGCAGCGCACATTCGAGCGACTCATTCATCCTCAGATGCCGATCCCGGCCGAGGTGCAGCGCATTCATGGGATCTCGGATGAGATGGTGCGAGATGCACCGTCGTTTCGTGAGATTCTGCCGGAATGGCTGGAGTTCTGCTCAGGGGATGTTGTGCTCATCGCACACAACGGGGATTCCTTCGACATGCGGTTCCTGCAAGCGGAGTTCGCCACGGCGCAAAGTGCCATGCCCAAGTGGCCTACCATCGATACCCTTAAGTGGTCTCGACGCTACCGGCCCGATCTCCCCAAACACCAGCTGCAGTTCCTGCGTGAGGTGTATGGGATCCCCGCTAATCAGGCACACCGGGCCCTAGATGACGTTTACGTCCTGGCCAAAGTCTTTTCGGCCATGATCGACGACCTGCCTTGGGACGTCGTGTGCCAGCTCCTCGACCAGGTGCATTGAGCTCTATTGTGCTGATTGGCGGGAGGACGTAGTCCTCAGCTGTCGTACGAGCAGGTAGGCTTTTTTCCTTATTCCCATTACTACAAGGTACAGAAGAGGATGAGGGATCGATGTCTGGTATTTTGCTAACTGGAGCGACTGGCTATGTAGGTGGACGCCTCCTGAAGAAGCTTTTGGCTGAGGGCCACAAGGTACGGGTCTTTGCCAGGGATCCCCGCCGTGTGCCCATCGCTCAGCACCCTCAACTGGAGATCATGCAGGGGGATGCGCAAGATCCAGGGGCGTTTCTGCAGGCGATGGAGGGCATAGATGTCGCCTACTATCTCATCCATGGCATGGAGGGCTCCCAAGTAGGGTTTGTCGATCGAGAAGTGGCAGCAGCCCACCACTTTGCTCGAGCCTGCCAACAGCGAGGGGTGCAGCGGATCATCTATTTGGGAGGCCTTGGTCATGAAGGCCCTGAACTCTCCGCTCACCTCCGGGCCCGTCATTTGACGGGAGAGCTTTTAAGGGCGACCGGAGTGCCCGTCACCGAATTCAGGGCCGCCGTCATCATCGGATCGGGCTCCGTAAGTTTTGAGATGATCCGCTATCTCACAGAGCGCCTTCCCGTCATGATCTGCCCCAGGTGGGTGCAGACACGCTGCCAGCCGATTGGGATCGGTGATGTGCTCCGCTACCTCACGGAAGCGCTCACGCAACCCGCCTCCACAGGGAAGATCATAGAGATTGGTGGGGCTGATGTGATGACCTATGGTCAGATGATGCAGCGATATGCTCAGATCCGAGGGCTGCGCCGCTATCTCATCCCGGTTCCTCTTCTCACGCCCTATCTCTCCGGCCTCTGGATCGGCCTTGTGACGCCGATCCCTTCCACGATCGCCAGATTCCTCATTGAGGGGCTCCGCAACGAGGTGGTGGTAGAGAGCCCACTCGCTAAGGAGATCTTTCCCTTTCAGCCAATGGGTTTCGATGAGGCTGTTCGGATTGCTCTAGAGCGTATGCAGCAGGGGTCCGTCGAGACGACGTGGTCGGGGTCGAGCGCTGTGTTCGGTCTTCCTGCCGACCCAAAGGGCCTGTCCCCCGAGCTGGAACAGTCCGAGGGCATGATCATGGAGCGGCGTAGCGCTGAGATCAACGCGCCCATCTCCGTTGTCTGGCGAGTCATCTCAAGGTTGGGTGGCCAGGAGGGCTGGCCGTACGCTCAGAGACTCTGGGCCTTACGAGGACTCTTCGATCGCCTGATCGGAGGAGTGGGGATGAGACGAGGGCGCCGCTCGCCGGTTGATCTCCGAGAAGGGGATGTGGTCGATTTCTGGCGTGTAGAGGCATGTTTGCCAGAGCACCTCCTGCGACTTCGTGCTGAGATGAAGCTTCCTGGTCGAGGATGGCTGCAGTTCCAGCTTGTCCCGTTGCCGTCGGGGAAGACGGAGTGTGTGCAGACCTGCTTCTTTGAACCTAAGGGCCTGTGGGGACAGCTCTACTGGAGCCTGCTCTTTCCCTTCCACAAGTGCATTTTCAGTGGGATGCTGCAGAAAATTCAGTCTAAAGCCGAGCAACAGGCCAAAGAGGCCTGAGTTCCGTGAGTTTGGGCCCGCAGCACACCCAGCGATGGCGTTCGAGCCGCCTAAGGAGAAGCGATGGGTCTCTAAAGGCCGTTGAAGCTACTGTCGCCGATGATGGTTGCCTCTAGCATGTCTCTGAACATGGATTCGTCCTCCACAGCAGGCGAGTCCATTCTGCGAAAGCAGGTGTGGAAGACAACACGATCAGTACCAGGAGCGACGAGCAGCTCTAGCTGGGAGCCTTCGATTAGGGTCTCACTACCAGTGACCAGCCATAGGAAGCGCCTTAGCTTTTCGTCGGGGGCATCCCGAATCCAATTCTTGAGCCAGCCCAGCCGCATTGGGTCGTTGCTGTTAGTCTGGATCTTTTCACGATCTAGTTTCCCGAAAAAGCGCTCTGAAAGACCTGCCTGTGAGAGATTTTTGAGTCGATCCGTTGCCCCAGCGCCGAGGTCATCACGGATACCCGCGATGATGCTATGGGTGGCATCAACATAGCCCTGCCTGGCCTCCATATAGGCCGTTTGGATCTGTTGGATCTGGCTGGTGCGCTCATCATCCCCTAGAGCTTTCCAATCAACGTCCTCATCCCCGAGGTATGGCTCGCCCAGAGTTTTCAGGACCGCCCAGTCCTCATCACTACGCTCTTTACCTGGTGGGGGGACCAACGCACCACGGGTGCTCTGATCTCCAAGGGTCTCCAGAACGACATGCAGGTCGTCTTGGCCCCCTAATTTAGCAAGGATGCCACGAAAGGCACCGATCCCCAGGACTGATGGAAAGAAGAGCCCTTCCTTGCTATGAGCTCCCCAAGCGAGAATGCGCCCAAAAGCTCGATAGGCTGTCTTGGCCTCCTCATGTTGTGCGAAAGGAAGCCACCCTCCCTGGTCATCTTTCGTGGCCTGAAGGAAATTTGCAGAGGCTTCCTCTGAAAAGAGACTCTTGCCCAAAAGTGTCCATAGATCCCGTTTGAGTCCGCCCGCATCGACACCTGGCTCACCCTCAAATTGAACTTTCGGATATTTTCCTTCGCCTAGGAGATTGCTAAGACGGCTTAACACGGCCGTAGGACGTTCCACGGCTCCTTCACGACGTACTCTGAAAGGCTCGGGGTGAATATCGTCAGGGTCGTTCCAATCGGGGTCATCAGGGCGCTCGAGGAGTCCTGACGCACTGTATTCAGGATATATCACCCGAGCTGGTAGTGGAGGGGGCTGGAGAGGTCGGAATGGAAACGGCCGAAATATAAAAGGAGCATTGAGACCAGGG
Source organism: Chlamydiia bacterium (assembly GCA_049314435.1). Taxonomy (GTDB): domain Bacteria; phylum Chlamydiota; class Chlamydiia; order Chlamydiales; family JBMOFD01; genus JBMOFD01. Next base: position 34,298 of record JBMOFD010000002.1, read on the forward strand.
TTGCTAGATATGATAGAGTGTAGGTCCGACGTACTCCAAGGACAGCCTTCCCATCGCACCTCTCCGAGATTCATAGGGGCACCAAGGTTTGGAGGAGACCGCATGCTGCTGCATCCACGCAAATCAAGATAGGATAGCTGGTGCAAGTCCAGCAGGTCTGGAGGGATGGTCAATTCGGAACAGTTTCTGAGGGTAAGACGCTCCAGAGGTAGGCCGCGAAGGTCGGGAGGAGTTGTTAAATTGGGACAGTCCTCTAGGTAGAGATCCCCCAGGGCTCGCAGGTCGCGAAGGTCAGGAAGGGAACTTGCTTGCACCCTGGTGAGGGACAGTGCCCTTAGATTGCTAAGGCCGCGAAGGTCAAGAGGGGCCCCACCATAGCTATCGATGCTCAAGCCACTTAGCTGACTAAGGCGACGAAGGTCTGGAGGGGTCGCTAAGCAGGTACAGGGCCCCAGATCGAGCCGTTCGAGCTTGGTGAAGTAGCGAAGACAAGGGGGGAGGCTGGTCAGCCACCCATTGACCGGGAAGGATTCAAAAGTCTGGTCCGGAAAGTCGGGGGATTCGACGGCTTGCGCCCAGCTCGCCTGAACCTCGAGCCGGATTTCAGACTCGTCGGCCGGTCCGGCTCTGACCCAGGCCTTCAGATCCGACAAATACCTGGCCCTAAGGAGGTCCCTCTCAAGCCCGTCAACGAGACCCTGTATTTCAGGGAGGGGGAGTCTAGCCAACCTGTCACGCTCACTGCGATTCATCCACTGGATGACAGAACTGCCGCTAGACCTCAATTCAAACCCTAGCTTTTCAGCTACAACATGAACAAGCCTGCTCAGGCGATTCGTAAACCTGCGCCACCGGCCGGTTGAGTTGGCCGCTGCGATGGCGGTGATGGTTGTGTCCGATGGTTGTTGCTTGAGGTAGTCTCCTAATGTGTGCAGCTTGCGCAAGCTGAGTCTCTCCAGGACGCTTTTAGCGTCCTGCACTTGAAGATCGTGATTCGGCGGCTCTGGCGGAGAAATCCCTGACGGTCCAATCATGCGCAATACCGTTACAGCCCTTTAACTATATTACCCCATGTGAGCTTTGTATGGAGCGTAACGCTTAGGGCGATGTCAGGCGGGAGGTCCTCTTGTCTTCTTGAGCGACCTTGAAGGCAAACCTTCTATAGGGCACATTCCGGTGTAGAAGGAGTCTTCTTGGTGTCCGCTGACGTCTACCATTTTTATGAGCCTGATCGAGAGGCCGTGCTCGCACGCATTGGAAAGCAGCGGGCCTGTCAGGCTCTCCGCCAGATGCTGTTGATCCGGCACTTTGAGCAGCGTGGTGAGGCCGCTTACCAGCAAGGTCAGGTGGGCGGATTCTATCACTCTTATGTGGGCCAAGAGGCGATCCAGACAGCAGCCGTCATGGCTCTGGGGCCTGACAACTGGTGGTCGACTAGCTACCGTTGCCACGCTCTTGCCCTTCTATTGGGCGTGACGCCCAATGAGGCGATGGCCGAACTCTACGGACGTGCTGCAGGGAATGCCAAGGGGCGAGGTGGCTCCATGCACTTCTACACAAACCGTCTTTTGGGTGGATTTGGGATTGTGGGGGGGCAGGTTCCCATTGGAGTCGGCGCCGCGTTCACCATCAAATACCTCAAGAAGCCCGAGGTCTCCGTTATCTTTCTAGGGGATGGGGCCGTGGCTCAGGGCGCGTTCCATGAGGCACTCAACATAGCCGCTCTCTGGAACTTGCCAGCTCTCACCGTCATTGAGAACAATCAGTGGGGCATGGGGACCGCGGTGGGCCGAGCGATCAGTGTGCAGCCGATTGCTGAACTCAAAGCTCCTGGCTACGGAATGCCTGGCTATTCTCTGGAGGGGAGCGACTTCCTCGCTTGTTTTGATCTCTTCGAGAAACTGGGAGCCTCCATGAAAGAGAAGCCCCACCCTGTCCTGGTGGAGGCAGTCACGGAGCGCTTTAGGGGCCATAGCATCTCCGATCCTGCTTTGTATCGTGATAAGGAGACTCTGCAGGTCTGCATGGCCGAGAAGGATCCGATCATCAAGTGGCGTACTCTTCTTACCGAGAAGGGATGGATCTCTGATGAGCAGTTCCAACAGTGGGATCGTGAGGCGCGCGATGGGGTCGTGGAAGCCATGAAGTACGCTGAAGGGTGTCCTTGGCCTGAACTCGGTGAACTGGAGCAGGGTGTCTATGCTCCAGAGGCGGTGAGCTGATGCCCATCGTTGAAATGAGAGAAGCACTACGCCAAGCCATGGACGAAGAGATGGTCCGCGATCCCACCGTCTGCATCATGGGGGAAGAGGTCGCTGAGTACAACGGCGCCTACAAGGTAACGAAGGGCATGTTGGATCGATGGGGTCCCGAGCGTATCATCGACACGCCCATCGCGGAGCTCGGCTTTGCCGGCCTGGCCATTGGTGCTGCGATGACGGGGCTCCGCCCCATTGTCGAGTTCATGAGTTGGAACTTCAGCTTTGTGGCGGCCGATCAGATCATCTCCAATGCTGCCAAGATGTACTACATGTCAGGCGGACGCTTCTCTGTGCCGGTCGTCTTTCGTGGGCCTAATGGGGCTGCGGCTCAGGTCTCTTGCCAGCACAGCCATTGCGTGGAGTCGATGTATGCGAATTTCCCTGGGCTCATCGTTGTAGCTCCTTCGACTCCTTATGATGCCAAGGGCCTTCTCAAGTCATCGATTCGCAATCCCAACCCGGTGCTGTTCCTTGAGAACGAGCTCTCCTATGGAGACAAAGGGGAGATCCCCGACGGGGAGTACCTCGTGCCCATTGGTGTGGCTCGAGTGGCCAGAGAGGGACTTCATGTTACGTTGGTGACTTATTCCCGCATGGTCGCCGTTGCAGAACGAGCCGCTGTCGAGCTTGCCAAGAGCGGCATCTCAGTGGAGATCATCGACTTGCGGACTATCAAACCTCTGGACTTAGCTACGATCCTTCAATCATTGAAAAAGACGCATCGCTGTGTGTGTGTGGAAGAGGGACACTACTTTGCTGGGATCAGTGCTGAGATCGGTTTCGAAATTCAGTCGGTGGCAATGGATGAACTCGACGCGCCTATTGTGCGGGTGACCCAGCGAGAGATGCCTATGCCCTATTCGAAAGTGTTAGAAGCCGAGACACTGCCTAATGTGCAGCGTCTGATTGCAGCCGTTCATCAAGTGTTGAGGTAACCGTGCCCTTTACGATCACCCTTCCCAAACTCTCTCCTACGATGGAGTCGGGTGTCATCGCAAAATGGCACAAAAAAGTTGGGGATCCCATCCAGCCAGGAGAGGTCCTGGTGGAGGTGGCGACTGACAAAGCAACCATCGAGTACAACGCCCTGGATGGGGGATTTCTACGCGCCATCCTCGTTCCAGAAGGGACGGAAGCGCGTGTGAACCAGCCGATTGCGGTCTGTACCGAATCAGCCAACGAGTCGATTGAAAATTATCGCCCAGAGGGAATCAACGTGACACCTCCACCAGCAGAGACTCCGACCACTCCGGTGAGCGAGGCTGTAGCCTCCGCCATGGCTGCCCCAACGCCTGCCCCAGCCCCTGTGGCTGCTCCTTCAGCCATACGACCAGCCCCGCCTGTTCAGGGCTGGAGTCCTCCTCAGGTAAATGCCCCCAATGCACGGGTTGGCATCAGTCCCTATGCCAAGAAGCTGGCAGCTGAGCGAGGCCTCGATCCGACGTCTGCTCAGGGCACGGGTCCAGGTGGGCGTGTGTTAGCGCGTGACCTTGCTTCGGCTCAGCCAGCGGCTCCCGTTCAGTTCGCTCGTCAGGAACTGCCCGAGACGGTGCCAGGGACCTTTGAGCTCGAGGCCATGACGCCCATGCGCAGGGCGGTCGGCGACCGCCTCCTCGCCAGCAAGCAGCAGATCCCTCACTTCTATCTCACGATTGATGTAGACGCAGCTCCATTGGTGCAATGTCGTGAGCAGCTCCTGGCTTTGGGCCTCAAGGTGACCTTCAATGATCTCGTGCTTAGGGCCGTTGCCTTGAGCTTGAGGCAGCATCCCCAGGTCAACAGCGGGTTCGATCCATCGACTCAGGCTCTGATCCGCTTCAAGACGATCGATATCGCCGTGGCTGTGAGTTTGCCACAGGGGCTGATCACCCCGATCGTCCGTCATGCCGACTACAAGTCTCTTGGAGAGATCTCTGCGGAAGTGAAGCAGCTGGCCACTAAGGCTCGCGAGGGGAAACTACAGCCGGCTGAATATCAAGGTGGATCCTTCACGATCAGCAACCTGGGCATGTACGGTGTCAAAGAGTTTGCCGCAATCCTCAACCCTCCCCAGGCAGCTATCCTCGCTGTGGCGGCCATCCGTGAGGAGCCGATTGTTCGAGATGGACAGGTGGTTCCAGGTCGGCTTATGGCATGTACGCTGAGTGTTGATCACCGTGTGATCGATGGATCTGAGGCGGCCCAATTCCTTGCGACCTTTAAGACCTTCATCGAGTCCCCTGCCGGGCTTTGCCTTCTCTAAGAGCAGGGAAATGCGGCGCTCAGAGCGTTTTCACGTTGAGAGAAGGCTCTGAACCGCTTCTGCAATACTCTGTGCGCAAATCTACCCTAGCCGTGCAACATATTCCGCTCTTGGTCTCAGAGCGGTGTGTATGGCGAATGTGCGGCGTATTCAATTTGGTCCTAACGAGTTCCATCGGCCAGAGGTCCACAGACCTTCTGCCATCCACACTACCCCGCTCTTTGGACCCGATCTACCTCTGAGGGGCATTCTGCGTAGGCGTGCGCCCAATGGGGAGCTCATCACGCCCACTCCGCCTTCGTGTGGATGGAGGACCTCCCCAAAAGAGCAGGTGTCTCTACGTGGGGACGTGTGGCGGGTGCAGTCCTATCAGCAGGAGCTGTCTTATCAGCTGAAGCAGTTGCAACAACCATCTGCATGGACTCCGAATGAGCGAGTGCTAGTCGAATTGCCCGTCTGGCTCGCTCTGGCCATGACTTTAGAGGAGACAAACCGTGTAGGAAGCGAAGGGAGAGAAGGGACCCAGTTCGTACGGACATTTTGGTTGCCCTACCGGCAGCATCGCTGCGGCTTGGTGGATGTGGGTCAGCTGAAGGCCATGCGTGCTCTTACGGAGAACGAGCTATGGAAGACCCTGGAGCCAGCACTGCTGGACGCTTTGGGGCAATTTAGGGCGGCTATCGATGGCGCCACTCGACCATGGGACGCTAAAGTGGCAAGGGTCGAACCGACATGGAAGGAGGAGTTCGTCAAGGGGCTGTTGAGTCATGAGCATCTCGAGACCGCAGCGTCGTGGGGCGTCAAGGTGGATTGTGGGGAGAAGTTGGCCGACTGGCTGCATGACTGGTCTAAAGCGCCGTCGAGCAAAAGGCTAGACAGGCTTCCCGCCGAGCTTCGGATATTGATGGAACAAGCGCCAGATCGGCTGCAAGGAGCCCTGTTGTGTAGGGTCTGGGATTTGAAGCCGCGGGATCTAGCCGTTGAGCGTGTGGTTAGTCTCACATTGGGTCTAGGAGAGGCTCTGGCTAGAGTAGGTTCCGCTGTCAGCGTAACGAGGACACTAGCAGCCCTTTCGCATTTGAAGGAGCAGCTCCAACTGCCCGCGAACATCGGGACCTCTACAGTCGTGGAGGGCGAGATAGAGAAGGCACCACTGTGTTCATTGATTTCTGAGGAGTCGGCAAGGATCGCCCTTGACCTGGTTGAGTGGTATCAGACAAGAGGCGGTTGGTTGGAGGCCCAGGCAGTCCTCATGCAGCTTGGGGGTGGGCAGCTGCCCACGCACAGTGGATCATTCAGTGACCTTTGGGAGTGTATTGGATCTATTGACTCGATGGAGGAGAGCTCGGCGCACAGGGGTCGTTGGCAGGAGCTCATGGCAAGGCAATTAGGCCCGGTGCAGCTGCATGTCACAGCGGGATGTTCATCCGACAGGAGCCAATGGGGCGCTTCTCTAGGCAACCCATGGAATCACAGGGTTGTGTGGCGTAACATGACCGCGGTTTGGCACGCCCTTCAGCCCCCAGCTGTTGTACAGCTCACTGCAACGCCATCTTTGGACATGACTGAGCCTGCTCAGGTAACAGGGTCGGGCAGGGCAGGCAACAGCGTCTTTCAGCCTGCAGTCCAGGAGAGTGAGTCTGTCAGGGCGGCTGTGTTTAGGCACGCATTCCGATCCGCTTCAGATCCTCAGCGTGCCGCTATGTTGGATCATCTAGAGCCTTGCGCTGCACAATGGAAACCACTCAAAGATTGTCTCGAGCGAGAAGCCAGGCGATTTCTATTGGATAGAACCACTGCTCTGCTCCCAGCATGGGAAAGAAGCTGGTGGGTGGGTATCGCCCCGAGCCTCAAGCGACTCTTTATTGAAGTCTTGAGCGCCTTTGATGGGACCTCAAAGGGGGCTAGTCGAGCGTGGAAGGATCCCTTTGGTAAGATATGGCATCGAGTCACACCGTGGTTTACTGCCGTGGAACAGATGCTCAAGGTCTCAGATCGATTGTCTCGAGAGGGCGCGAGAGAATATGACCAAGGGAAGATTCATCAAGTAGCACACCTGCTTGAGTGTTCTTTGGCAGTTCTAGTTCCGGTCATTGAGCGATCCCAAGAGGAGGTGGATGCTGCATTTCGCGACATGCAGCTGTGGGCGGAATGGTGCTATCCGGAGGCGCTAGATCTTGAATTTCGTGGGAGGGCTCTCGATTGGTTGATCGAGATCAAGGAGGCTTTTGATCCTGCTCAGCCGTCTGAAGGGACGGTGGTCCCTGGAGAGCTGCTCGCATTACTGAATCAGACAAAGAGCGAGCAGCGGACCGCTCTAAAGCAATGCTGGAGGGAATGTGAGCCCTGTATCATGGGTGCGCTGCAGAGTTGGGGTAGATGGGTCCTAGCATTGCGACGCACAGGGGTCACGACTCAAGATCGCTCAGCGACCGTAGTAGATTGTGCCGAAAAGGCTCGCATGGCCTTGGAGGGCGCTCTCAAGTCGCTTAGCGAGCTGCTATTGAACGACGTCCTGACGGAACGGGCTGTTTCAGCCGATTTCGAACCTATACGAGCGGGGTTGACTGGGCTGGTTGCCTGCATCACCAAGATGCAGGGGAGACGGGAAGCACTCATGCGGAGGGTAGACGCGGAGGGGCTGCAGGTCGCAAGTGAGGGCATGGAGCCCTTTCAGAAGGTATGGAGACGAGGCTTCTTTAAGAGCTATTTGGCAGGGGCGGGGCATGCCGTACAGGCCCTACGCTTGCTATGTCTGGATAAGCATGGCCACACGAAGTTAGGTCCGATGGACATCGAGGAGATGACAGAGCTGTTGATGAGCTGGCTGGAGCATTGCCTGCCAGATGCAGCGGTTGAGGCGTCTGCGGAAGTCGCATCGGAGGGGCGCCAGATGCTAAAATGGCTTTTAGCGGGGGAGAACATTGAGATACGGACGGGTAGTAGTGGTCTGATCACGATCGGGCAGTTCAGAGGGATCGATTTGTATGCCACAGGCCATTCCCAGCAATTAGTCCGTTTGATTCTCAATGATCTGGGGGGCTTTGTAAAAGGGGTCAAGGCCGCCAAGGCCATCTTTGATGACGCTGCGGCCACGGACAAGCAACGGAAGCGCGAGTACCACAATATTTCTAGTGAAGACGTGATCGTGCCGCGCGATATGCCACAGGATCAGAGAGATCGCTTCGTAGTAGGGCGGGTGCGAGATGACCGAAGGGCCAAGAAGGTGGAATGCCAGCTGGCGAGGGACGGGAAAAGGAGAGCTAGGGATGGGTTAAGGGAGACTTGCCGATTGGTGGCACGGCATTACTTTGACTATGTCAACGCTATGCGTGCTGGCGTCAGGGGGGGGGCTGAGGCTGAGTTCATACGCGAACTGCATCGGGTACTCCTTGATGTGCTCTTTGATCGAGAGATGGTCGAGGCTCTGAAAGCCTGCGATGGGGAAGGCCCAGCTCAAACGGGTCAATTGGAAGACTTTAAGCGGCTCTTGAAGGAGGGAAAGCGTCCGTTGATTGCCACGGAGCGTCCCGATGTCCAATTGAAAAACCTTCTTGATCAACATCAACAAGGGCCATCTGGCCAGATGGGGTCCTGGGCCATTGCAAACTTAGCTAGCGAGCTTGTGAGCGAGTTGTTGAACTGGTTTGGTCGGAAGGCTATCGCCCCAGAGGGTTCTACTGCGGGTGTTGGGACCTCGAGTTCGCACGCAACGGCGCCTCTCGCGACGGACATGGAGGCCCTGTCGCCTGAACAAGCTCAGTTGATTCGCAGGGGAATGGTCTTGTCTCTCAACACACAGGCCTATTGTGTGCGGCAACTCTGGCGGGCCTGGGACTGGGCTGGGCAGCAGAATCCTTCGGATACGGAGCTGGTCAACGAGTTAGAGGACAAGTTGCAAGCGAGGTCGGAAGATCTGGCGGATAACCTGTTGAGTAGTTGGAAGCGGGTGCCCGTGACCGAGGGAGAAGCCAAGCAGGCAGTGCTTAATGAGATGTTACGGAGTTTACGAGGTGAGCTCCTACCAGAGAGACGAGAGAGGCCAGGTGAACTACCTCCGTTGTGTAAGCCCGTGATTAAGGAGATCGAGTTGGCTCTGCAATATCGTCGGCTTGATACTCCTTCGATCGATGAAGCTCTATTCCAGGAGATTCTAAAACTGAATCAGGAGCTCCTTGCACAAGAGGAGCGGCGACCTGCAGAGCGCTCCTAGACCGAGCGTCTAGTCCCTATCGAAGAGGACCGACGCTATCTCAGGTTGCGTCAGCAAGAGCCTTGGATGCCATTTCCAGCAGGCGCAGCCTCTCCACCCATTTGGGCAATTGGCGCTGTAGAACCATCTGCCGTGCATTTTCCGTATGGGGGACAGCGGGAGCTCCAGAATAGACACCTTTTGCGAGGTCCTTGGAGGCGGCGGCACGTGCTGTAAGAATCACGTCATCTGCCAGGGCAACATGCCCAACGATGGCTGCCTGCCCGCCCATGATGCAGCGGGCTCCTGTCTTACAGGATCCAGATAGGCCAACCTGAGCGACTACGAGGTTGTCAGACCCAAGTTCCACATTATGAGCCACCTGCACGAGGTTATCGAGTTTGCTACCTCTGCCTATATGGGTGCTTTGGAAACGGGCCCGATCGATCGTGGAGTTGGCTCCGACTTCTACATCGTCCTCAAGAACGACTGTACCGATCTGATCGAGTTTATGATGGCGACCCGTGGTGGGATCTGTATGGTACCCAAAGCCACATGACCCAATGATAGCCCCAGGCTGGAGAATCACACGATCACCTAGTTGGACCTGCTCTCGCACGACGCTATGGGCATGCAAATGGCAGTGCTCGCCAATGCGGACTCCAGGACCTATACTGACATGTGGTCCCACGGTCGTATGGGATCCGACGGACACGTGAGCATCGATGACGGCATAGGGCTGGACAGTGACGTCCTCACCGAGTACCACCGTCGGATGGATGACCGCGGTGGGATGAATGCCTGTGAAGCCAGAAGCTACTCGACGATGGCCAACAAACCACTCAACGGCCGCTTGGAAGGCGGCCGTTGGATGGTCCACGATCAGACGAACACACTGAGGAGGGAGAACATGGGCCAGTTCGGCCGTGACGAAGACCGCTCCCGCACGTGTGACCGCTGCCTGTTTGGCGTATCTAGGGTTCCCCAGAAAGGAGACAGACTCTGGACGGGCCTCGTCGAGGGGAGCGACATCTGTCAAATAGGCACAACCATGGCCTTCGACTCGTGCTCCAGTGCGCTCGGCTAGTTCAAAGAGAGAAAGTGAGGGGGAGTGGGTCATGTCAAACACACCGTCCTTTGGCCATTCTCTGGCCTTTCGACGGTGCTCCAAGATCAAGTGTTGGGTCGATGATTAGTGAGATGAGCCCTGAGCATCGAGCTTCTGGATGACGGCAGTCGTTCGGTCCGCGCTCGGTGCTGCAAAGAAGAGAGCTTCTTTATTGAAAACAGCTTCGAGCCCCTCATCCTTAGCGATCGCGGCGGCCGCGGCTGAGACTTGAGCTGCCATGTTGGCGACGAATCGCTGGGTCGCCTGCTGATACTGCTGCGACACGACCTGGATGAGCTGCATGCGCTCCTCACCAAGACGACGGAACTTCTCTTTTTGCTCCTGCTCAGCTTCTGGAGAGAGGCTGTCAATGTAGTCAGGATCGCGAAGCTTCTCGCCAATAGAGGCCATCTCCTTTTCCAGCTTGGTCACCTGACCTTCTAGGTCAGCGCGCAAGGCTTGAAGGGATTGCTCTTCCTTCTTAGCGAACTGAGACTGGGTTAGGACCTCTTGGAAGTCCACATAGCCAATCTGTATGGCATATCCACCCGCGCAGGTCATGCAGAAGGCGGCAAAAAGGGTTCTTAACAACATAATCGGTCCTCTTGAGTGTGGTGATCGCCTGCTGACCCTATGGGCATCGATCCCCAGTACAGGGAGAGCCCTTGGTCCGCACGGCTGGTCAGGTTAACGGTAGGCAGCTTACTAAAAGGTGGATCCCATTGAGAAGAACAATCTCTTCTGCTCGCCTTCCCGAGTAGGATTCACGGGAATCCCGTAGCCAATCGTAAACGGAGCCTGTCCGAAAATCGGAATGGTCATGCCGACACCATACGACGCCTGCCAAGGCCAGTCGAGGTGCCAAGGTTCAGCTGACACAGAGCCTGCATCCATGAAGACAAACAGTCGCCATTCGTTATAGAAACGCCAGTTCCACTCCACGCTGGCCAGCCCAGAGCTCATCCCACCCAACGGCTTCTGGTATCCAATCCAAGGACCTAAAACGAACGGACGATAGCCGCGTACCGACTGGTCGCCGCCCAAGAAGAAGCGTTCGTTATAAGGGATAAAGAGCACGTTCGGGGTTTTCCCGAAGGGCTTCATGAAGTTGAAGTCTAGACGATACCGAATGGTCCCGACTGGTAGCACGGTTGTATACAGCGTATTCAGGAAGGAGACTGTCGCAAACTGGGCCGTACCCCCTAATCCAGCGATCTCTCCGCGCAACTCACTGCGTAAGCCTGTGGTGGGATCGAAGGGCTTGTTCGTCGAGTCGAGGCCCAGGCTAAGACTGAAGGCTGATACGGTGCCAGAAGCTCCTGGCATGCGAGTGGTAATCCCATCCACCTCGATGTCTGTGTATTCTCGGACGAGTCGATACCGTGCCGTCAGTGCAAAGTAAGGATTGAGCGGATAGCTAGCACGAGCCACGATCCCGTCGGTGACCGTTTCGAAGTCTTCAGACTGTAGATTCCCCGAGGTGCGAGTCAGATCGAGTCCCACGCGCCAGAGAGTGTCCCTGAAATAGGGATCTAACCAGTTCAGTCCTAAGACTGACTGCTTAGTACCCCAGGAGATCTTGGCATGGAGGTATTCCCCACCGCCGCGTAGCGCAGAGAGTCCTTCAGAGCGCAGATGGCCCAGCCCAGCCAGATTGAAGTTGCGTTCTGCAAACTCCGCTCCGGCTGTGATGCCCTCGCTCGTCCCATAGCCAGCAGAGAGGTTGAACGATCCAGTGTTTTGCTCTTCAACTTCGATGTAGACATCACGGAAATTATCGCCCAAGCCGCTTTGAGTTGACGCCTTCACGGCGTAAACGTTCACTGACTTGAAGTAGCCGATGTTTTCCAGACGACGCTCTGTAGCCTGGAGTCGACGGGAGTCAAATATAGTGCCAGGGATGAGTACGCACTCGCGCAGGATGATCCGGGATTGAGTCCACTCATTCCCAAAGATCCTCACCATCCCGACCTTGAACTGCTCACCTTCCTTGATCTTGAACTGCATGCGGTAGATGGGAGCATCTTGTTCGAGCTCTGCTGCGAACTGCACATCCGCTTCGATGTACCCCTTAGATCCATACAGGTCCTTCATCGCCTGCACAGTATCGCGTACACGTTCGGGCGAATAGGGCTCGCCCGGCCGCATGTTGAAGCAGTTCCAGAGGTCCTGGTTAGTGAAGAGAGTATTCCCCTCGAACGAGAGCTCGCCAAAGGTGTACAGAGGTCCCTTGTCGGCAATGAACTCAACGGTGATCCGCTTCTTATTGGGGATCTCCGTTACCTTCAGCTGCACGCGGGCATCGGCATAACCCACGTTCTGTAGGATGTTCAAAACCTGAAGGCGGTCATGCTCAGCAATGTCTTGCCGGTATGTGCCATCTTCTGTGGCCCAGCTAGTGAGGAAGAACCACTCTTTGAGGTTCAATTTCTCAAGAGCCGCGGATTCTTCAGCATCAGTCATGTTCACGAAGCGAATCTCATCCACCCGCCCAGCACGGCCCTCATTGACGTGAATGACGATCTTCACCGCATTCTCATCGGGCAGACGCTCAACAGTCGGCTCAACTCGAGCTTCGAAATAGCCTTTCTTGATGTACTCCTGGCGTATCTTCTGCAGGCCCTGAATGAGCTCCTTTCGGTTGAGAGGGGCTTGTAGAGTTAGACCTAAGGCCCGCTGTAGTCGGCGCGTGCCTAGGCCCCCATTCCCTACGAACTCGATCTCACGGATCGTGGGGCGTGGCGTGATGCGTAAAGTGATCTCCAGCCCATTGGGTGTCGATCGTAGCTGAGGGTCAACCTGGTCGTACTGCTCGGCTAACATCTTCAAGTCGGCATCAAAGGCGCTCTGTGAGAAGAGGTCACCCTCTCGCGTCCGCAGTTTGGCCTTCAGAATACGTGCATCAACCGCTTGATCGGGATCAGGAAGCGCAGGCAGGATCTGGATGGAGTGGATCGGTGCTCGTTCTAGATCATCAGCCTGGGTGACCATAGCCGAGGCATAGGAATCGAACGTCTCGGCTGTCAGCAGACAGGGAGTCGCACAGAGTCCCATGAAGAGAGCTGCCCAGAGTCGTTTACGTCGTTTGCCACTCATGAAAGCGGTATCTCCTAAATGAGCTGTTGTCGGCCGGCCAGGGCTCGAGCTAGGGTTCCACCATCTACGTACTCTAAAGAGCTGCCTAGAGGGAGGCCAAACGCCAGTCGTGTGACACGGCACCCAAGGGCTTCTAATTCACGGTGCAGGAACAGGGCCGTTGCATCGCCTTCCAGAGTCGTGTCCAGAGCCAGGATGACCTCTTGCACTTGCAACCCTTGAATACGCGCATGGAGCCTCTCAAGGCCGATCGATTCAGGACCTCGGCGCTCCAGAGGTGACAAGAGTCCGCCTAGAATATGATAGAGACCATGGAAGGCGCCCGTGTCTTCAAAGGCATACACATCGCGTACATGACCCAAGATGCAGAGCTGATGAGGATCTCTGGTGCGATCTTGGCAGATCGTACAGAGAGCGGCTTCTGCTAGAGCTCCACATGCCGTGCAATGATGCATACGTTGCGGTAGCTCAGCAAGAGTCTGAGCTAGCCGTTGTAGCTGCTCAGGGGGCCATTCAAGGAGCTGGAAAGCATAACGTTCTGCGGTGCGATGTCCTACACCTGGCAGCTTTCGCAACTGTGCAAACAGAGTCTGTAGATGAGATGGGAACTGCATACTCGACTTCTTTTGCCACGACCTATCTTCCACCCCAAGAGCCCGTTGACTGGCCGCCACCAACGGACTTCTCTAGCGGCATATAGCCACAGAGAAATGCGTGAGAGGGTTCACTCGGTCCAATGGAGTTCGCCACACGGGATCGTATTTCCGCTGTGATCGAAGATGACTGGCGCCGAGTGTGCCCGTGACAGCGATTTTTTTCCAGCAGAGGTCCTTGGAAGTGTGAGTAAATGTTTGAAGCGGTGCTATAGAGCTGATCCGGTCTTGCCTTAAGAAGAGAGGCAAGACCGGGTAGCTCAAGTTTAGAGCCGGCTGAGCCCAAGCTGCTGTCGAGTCCATCCAATATTGGCCGTGACTGTATCGACGATGTCATCAGGCAGTTCGGGTTGATCGAGGATGCGCATGGAGGAGAGATAGGACTCGAAATAGCGACCGGTCCAGTAGGCACACACAGAATGTTCCAGTTCGATCCCATAGTCATGCATCCATCGCTCCACGAATAGGCTATCTCCTGAAACAGGAAGACTTCTGCCTAGAAGGGAGACCAAGTAGCCCATCATGGGCTTGTCGTGAGTCCTGAGATAGCGGGTGAGCTGGTAGAGTGGTTCCAGCCGGGTAGGACGTGCCATGTACGCTTCTAAATAGCTGCGCACGACGATCGAGTCGGCGTAGTGCAGCTGCTCTCTGAGGGCCGCTACCATATAGAGGGACCAGAACACCTCTTGATCAAAGCCACCCATCATAGATCGTTTGAGATACCACTTTAGAGCGGAGGCCGCGTCTCCAGCATCTCGATAGCTCTGAGCCAGGTAGAAGGTATAACGCCGATTGAGAGGATCCTTCTTCAAAGCTACTTCGAGGAGCTGAGCGTCCTTTTGAAACTTCTTAGGATCTTTGGAGCGCGCTCCTTCCGCCCGGATGAAATTATAGACGCCGTCAAGAACGCCGTGAGTTTGCCACCCTGGACACTCTAGGTACTCATGAAGCACGCCGACCCATCGCCAAGGCAGGTGGTTGTTGATGAGTTGGCTGCGAAGGTAGCGCATGCCGCCATAGTGAGCGTCTAGGTAGTAGAAATCGTGAAGGAGATGACGCTTGTCGACAGGGTGGTCAAAGATGAGTTCCTCGTCAGCGTCGATGAAGAGGAGGTAGTCACCCCAGTTGTGAGCTAGGTCGATCGCCTGGTTGCGGCTCGCCTCAAAGTTCACAAAGGGACTCTCGTATAGCTCTCCCGGGATGCCCTCCATGCATTTACGAATGATCGCCTGCGTGCCATCCACGGAGCCCGTGTCTAAGATCACCCAAGAGTCAATGAAAGGCTTAACTGAGTTGAGGCAGCGTTCGATGACGTGAGCTTCATTCTTGACGATCATGTTCAGACAGACCGTTTTGGGTGTGTCCGGGCTCTTGATGGGGGAGGGCATAGTTACAGATGGGGTGGTGCCTTGCTCAACAAAAGCAACGCTGGCTAGCGATGCGCAGCTCTTTGCCTCAGGGCACACCAACACGTCGCGGTCGCTCTGCACCCACTGCCAGGGGAGTCGACTGCTGATCAACTGGTTACGATGCCAGGAGGCTCCTGCTCGTTGGACGTAGTAGTAGTCGCGATCTAGGGTCTCTTTGTTGAGAGGAGCGCTCACGATCCATTCCTGATCGGGCGTCAGACACAGGACATAGTCCCCGTGGGATCTTGCCAGCTCCAGAGCATGGTTCCGATCTATAGTGGAGGCACCCAGAGTGCCTCGATGGAGTTCGCCCGGTATGTCACCTAGACAAGACCGAATCAGCTGCTGTAGGCCCTCGTCGGAACTAGTGTCTAGAATGACCCAGTGATCGATGAGGGGCTTCACGGAGTTCAAGCAGCGTTCGAGATCCTTGTCCTGATGATGAAGTGTCATGTTCAGGCAGATCGTTTTTTGGGCGCCCCAAAGGCAAGTACCCACAAGTAGAAGGGAGTAAACAGTGCGGTGCATGGTCAACAACCAGGGTCTCCCTCAATAGAGGACCCTTGCGCTCCTTATTCAATCTAAAGAAAGTGTGAGGGAAGATCCTCCCACCTCGTCTAGTTTCTAGCACCTCTTTTGGTGGCGATTTGTAAGGCTTGGATTGGACACCAAGTTGGTTCGTCTCTGTGTGTTCGACGTACGAGGTCTGAGTTGGTATGCTTACGCGACCTCTGTGCCGGATGCCAATCCGGGTCGCCAAATCGACGGATTGTATTCCTTTTGGCTTGATTATGGTATGGGTGGGGGAATCGTTGGATGCAGGCCCCGGGGGGCTGCACCCGACTGAACGCAATTCAGCTGATGGCCTGGGAGGCAGGGTTGAAGGATTGGGTATGGGTATTCCCTGGACAAGGGGCCCACTATGTCGGGATGGGGCGCTCCCTTTTAATGCACAGCCCCGCAGCTCGAGATCTGTTTGCCGAGGCAGATGCTCTATTAGGCTATTCTCTCAGCGGGCTGGTTCAATTCGGCACGATGGAGCACCTCTCGGAAATTCGATTTGGGCAGCCTGCCATCTTCACCGTGAGCGTGGCGATGCTGGCCGCACTGGAGGAGAGATTTCCCGGTGTGCAGCCCCTCGCTGTGGCTGGACTCAGCCTAGGTGAGTATTCAGCTCTCGTGGCCGCGCAGAGTATCTCTTTCCGTGAAGGTCTAGAGCTTGTGCATGAGCGTGCCGAAGCGATGCATGAGGCATGTCAACTGAGCCATGGTCGCATGGTGGCGGTTCTCGGGATGCCCACCGCTGAGGTGGCGCGGGTGATTGCGACGTTGCAACGTCCCGATGTGGTGTGTGCCAACTTCAATGGTCCTGGACAGGTTGTGCTCAGCGGCTCCGATGAAGGGATAGAGGCCGCTCTGGAAGCTCTTCGCGCTACTGGTCTCCGTCGTACCGTGGCGCTTGCCGTTCAGGGAGCCTTCCATAGTCCCTACATGGCGCCTGCGGCAAGTCGTTTAGCCAGGGCTCTATCTCGCGTGACCTTCAAGCCCGGGCGATGTCCCATTGCGCTCAACGTCACGGGGCAGATCCTAGACCCCAATCCCAGCTGGTCGCACCTTCTCATTCAGCAGATGGTAGCTCCCGTAAGATGGGAGAGCTGCGTGCATGCGCTGACGGCACTCAAGCCCCAGCCCCAGGGCTTCCTTGAGATTGGCCCGGGTCAGACGCTCTCTGCCCTGATCAAGAGGATTACCCATACTGGACCTGTCCTCAGTCTGGATGCCTATCCCGTATGGGAGCAGGCGGTAGATGGAGGCCGGGCGGCGAGCCCGCTCCTAGAGAAGTGGGCGTCTACATCTTCCTGATGCATGGTCGTTGTCTGGGTATCGACGGCGGTGGCCTTCTAGGTTAGAATCTAGCGCCATCTTTCTCCGTGAGGTCCCCCTTGTCTCTCTCCGACAAAATTGCGAAGATCCAGGCACTAATTGACCGCGCAGGATCACCGGGCGAACGAGAAGCCGCGCTCGCTGCTCTGGCGCGTGTGCAAAGGAGAGTGTCGGATCAGCCGAAGGAATTTTCCGTTCACCTGCCCGACATGTGGAGCAAGCAGCTCTTTATGGCGGTGTGCAGCAAGTTTGGCTTGAGAACCTACCGATATTCCCGCCAGAAGCACACCACCGCCATGGTCCGAGTGTCTCAGGCCGTGATGGACGAATGTCTGTGGCCTGAATACCAGAGGGTGCACGGCATGCTCCAGGAATTGCAGCGGGACCTGGTGCAGGGATTCATCTCGAGGTTCAACCAGGGAGAAGAGCTTCAAGAGGATGTCATTGCAGGTGCATTGACGGGTGCCCAGGGCTAGGGAATTTGTCGGTGCCAGAGCATCATTTGGGTCAATACGAGAACACGCGGTGACGCATGCAGGAAAGAACAACACTCGATGGCACGGCACGTTGGCTGTGCCGCTTCGACAATTTCCAACGCGCTTTTATCCTGTTGCGCGCTTGCGTCGAAGACATGGGCGAGCGAGAGTTCACGCAGCTCGAGAAGGAAGGTGTCATTCGTCGATTTGGCTATACCTGGGAATTGAGCTGGAAGGTGCTAAAGGACTACCTCGAACACAAAGGTATCGTATTGGATACGGTGACGCCTGCAGCGGTTTTGAGGGAGGCTCTTGCTGCTAAGATCATTGATCGGGGCGATGTCTGGATGAGGGCTCTCGATGCTCGCAGCGGGATATCAGACACCTGTGACCTGAAGACCTTCGAACGAATCATCCTAGAGATTCGCCACTACTATCTGGCCATTCTAGGAGAACTCTACCTGTACCTTCTTCAGAAACAGACGGAGTACCCATCAGGTGGTTGACCGTGGGCTGGCCGATGTCGCCGAGCAGACTCTCTTTACTAGGAGGGAGCTTGCAGCTGCAGCCGACGCGACAATAGAGGGCGTCGTCAGCGCCCCTCAAAAAATGGAGGTTGCAGGAGTTTGGACCTCTGTGGATGATCTTGATTAGGATCGACATAGGGGTGCCATGCGACTTGACCTCGAGGGGAGAACAGCCCTCATCACTGGAGCCACAAGTGGCATCGGCAAGGCGATTGCGCTCGCTTTAGCAGCGGAAGGTGTGAAGAGCGTCTTGGTTGGGACCTCTGCCGAACGTGGCGCTGAAATTGCAGCGCGGATCGCCGCTGAATATGGCATCCAAGCCATCTTCATGCGCTGCGATGTAGCCGACACGGCTGCGGTCCAGCAGCTATGTGGAGATGCGTGGGCTGCTCTTGGCCAGATCGATTTCCTGATCAACTGTGCTGGAGTCACTCAGGACTCTTTACTCATGAAAATGGACGAGGCTTGTTGGGACCGAGTGCTTGACGTCAACCTCAAGTCGATCTACAACTTCTGTCAATCGCTGGTTCGCCCCATGATGAAGGCGCGGCAGGGCTCGATTGTGAATATGAGCTCTGTTGTGGGTCTCGTGGGCAATGCTGGGCAAACCCATTATGCCGCTGCTAAGGCGGGGATGATTGGATTCACGAAGGCGCTAGCGAAAGAAGTGGCCCCTCGCGGACTGAGGGTGAATTGCATCGCCCCAGGTTGGATCGAGACACCGATGACGCAGAACCTCACAGAGGCTCAGCGTCAGGCTGTAAATGGTATGATTCCGTTGCAGCGATTCGGAGCGCCTGAAGAGGTAGCGGCTACGGCTGTGTTCCTTTGTAGTGCGGCGGCGAGTTATATTACAGGCCAGGTGTTGACGGTCGATGGCGGCATGGTGATGACGTCATAGCCCGGCTCTGAGCTTTTTAAGATCGTAATCTATAAGGAATACTATGGCCTTAGATAAGGAAGTGATTGATATCGTCGTCGAACAACTCGGCGTCGATCCTGCAGATGTGACTGCAGAAAAGTCCTTTGTCGAAGACTTCAATGCGGATTCCTTGGACCTCACCGAGCTCATCATGACGTTCGAAGAGCGCTTTGGTGTGGAGATCGCAGAAGAAGATGCTCAAAAGCTGAAGACTGTCGGCGATGTGATCCAATACATCACGCAGCTGAAGAGCAAGCAATAGCCCGTCTGGGCATCGACATGGGCCGTCGCGATTAGCCAGGAGCTGACGTGGCGCGTGTCGTTACAGCTATCCAAGGAAAAATAGGGCTGCTCTCTTCCTAGAGAGCAGCCTTCTCTACACAATCCAACCTCTTTTCTTAGTCGATTCTCTAGACACGGATTTTTTTATGGCTTTTGCATTTCTATCGTCTTTTCAAGACGTCCCTGGTAGAGGCTTCTCCAGGAGAATGAGGAACAGGGTCAAGCATGGATGCGGACTTCTAGCTCTTCTCGGCGCGGCTACACTGGGCTCCCTGGATGCTCAGATTATTGAGCTGGACCACTTTGCGGACATGACGAAGTACGTGGATGCCGACACTTTAGTGCTACTCGATATCGACGATACGATCCTCGTGCCTAAGCAGATGTTAGGCAGTGATGAATGGTTCTGCGCGCAGCTCCAGAGAAACAGGGAGACGACCAGCTCCAGAGAGGAGGCTCTTGAGCAGACTCTCGCTCAGTGGGAAGCCATCCGCATGATCACGAAGATGGAGCTGGTTGAGCCAGGAACGAACGATGTGATCGCGATGCTTCAGCATCGTGGTCATTGTGTAATGGGCCTGACGACCCAGGGGTTCACACTGGCCACACGCACATCACGTCAATTGGCTCGTGAGGGTATCTTCTTCACGAAGACGGCCCCTACAAGAGAGGAGCACTACTTGCAGTTGAATGGGCACGGCGTGCTCTTTCGTAATGGCATCCTCTTCACCTCGGGCACCTCTAAGGGAGAATCGCTGTTTCGATGGCTGGATCAGGTGGGCATCACGCCTCAGCGCATCCTGTTTGTGAACGACAAAGAGAGCCATTTGCGTGATGTCGAAAGGGGCGCTGAGAAACATCATGTCCCCTTTGTGGGCCTGCGCTATGCCTACTCAGACGCACGTAAGCGAGCATTCTCTATGGAGATTGCTGACTATCAGTTACTCTACTCCACCTTCAATTACCTCATGAGTGACGAAGAGGCAGTGGCGGGGCTGAGTGTGCGGCAAATTGCGCAATAGGTGAGATCAGCGGAGCCGCCATGGAATGGCGGCTCTCTATCTGCGCGCTCGGCAGACGATAGACTGAAGCGATGGTATAGTAGCCCGGCAGCAGATGCATCGGAGCGGAGCATGGTCTTTAGAGACACCTGGGAGAAGACGACCGAACATACTCAAGTCCCTGACGAGATCCTCCGTGCGATCATTGCCCAGGCCTTTCCTCAGGACGAGCTGCAGTCTCTTAA
>JBMOFD010000003.1:0-46200 GCA_049314435.1 Chlamydiia bacterium
GTGCTTCGGGTGACTGTACGCGATGGCGTCAATACCTATGAAGCTGATCTGGTTCGGGACGAAGGAACCGCATCGGCCTCCCTTACACCCGGTGAACCAACTTCTGTGCTGCTCGTGATCGGGGACACGACAGAGAATGACCGCAAGATGGTGCGCTTGGTGCCTCTTACAGAGATGAGGAAAACGCTGTGCGAGCTCCAGAGCGTTGAGGATCTGCCGGAGCAGCTCAAGCAATTCTGCTCGGAAATCCGCCAGATGCAACGGCGTCAGGCGTGCGCAAGAGCAGCGGCCGCGTCAAGACGGCAGCAGGTCTAGATAGGCTGAAGCTGCTCAGGCGCTAGCGCCGTGAAAATAGAAACGCCGCTAAGAGGGAGACCTCTTAGCGGCGTTTTGTTTGCCTCGTGGCTTCCCAGAGGTTGGATTAGGCAGCAGCGACTTTGATGTCGACGCCAGCAGGCAGATTGAGCGTCTTCAACGCATCGATCGTCTTGCTGGTTGGCTCCATCAGATCGAGCATGCGCTTATGTGTGCGCATCTCGAACTGTTCACGTGACTTGCGGTCAACGTGAGGGGAGCGGAGTACCGTGTAGATCTCCCGTTCTGTAGGGAGAGGCACGGGGCCCACAACGCGAGCGCCAGTGCGCTTTGCGGTTTCCACGATGTCGTGGACGGCACGATCAAGTAATCTCTGATCGTACCCTTTGAGGCGGATGCGAATCCGCTTACGTTCGGTTTTTGCCATGGATGGTTCCTACTTTTTGCAAATCTCTTCTTGGATTTTAGTTGGAACCCGCTCGAAGTGAGACGGTTCCATGGTGTAACTTGCTCGCCCAGAGCTCAGTGAACGCAGCTGTGTGCTGTATCCAAACATTTCGCTCAATGGCACTTCGGCGTCGACTTGGGTAAGGTTCTTACCAGTCTCTTGCCCTAAGATCTTCCCGCGACGACGGTTCAAGTCGCCAATCACATCACCCAAGGCTGTCTCAGGAGTTGTGACCACAACTTTCATGATCGGTTCAAGGATCACGGGCTTGCACTTACGTGCAGCCTCTTTAACCGCCATGCTGCCGCAGATCCTAAAGGCAATTTCGCTGGAGTCCACTTCGTGGTAGCTCCCGAAGGTGATGGTGACCTTGCAGTCGACTAGGCTGTATCCAGCCAAGACGCCTGTATTCAACCCATCTTCAACGCCCTTGATGACCGCTGGGATGTATTCCTTAGGAATGACACCACCGACGATCTTGTTGATGATTTCGTTGCCCTTACCGATTTCATTCGGCTCGATATTCAGGCAAACGTGCGCATATTGACCACGGCCACCGCTCTGCTTGATGAACTTCGTCTCAGCAGATCCAGCTTGCGAAATCGTTTCTTTGTAGGCGACTTCAGGCTTCCCGACGTTGGCGTCGACGCTGAACTCACGCAACATACGGTCGCGCAGGATCTCCAGGTGAAGCTCACCCATCCCTGCAATGATCGTCTGTCCCGTCTCTTGGTTCGTTGTCACGCGGAAGGTGGGATCCTCTTCGCTCAAACTACTGAGTGCCATCGCCAGCTTCTCACGATCAGCCTTTGACTTTGGCTCAATGGCCATGCTGATCACTGTCTCTGGGAACTCAATCTTTTCTAGCAAGACAGGGAAGCTCTCATCGCAGAGAGTATCGCCCGTCGATGTGTTCTTTAGCCCGATCACCCCAGCAATGTCGCCCGAGTAAAACTCATCGCGGTCTTCACGATGGTTCGCATGGATCGCAACCAAACGGCTAATGCGCTCGCGCTTGTCCTTAGTTGTATTGAGTACGGCACAGCCCTTTTTCAGGGTCCCGCAGTAAACACGTACATAGGTCAAACGTCCCACATAGGGGTCGGTCATGATCTTATAGGCAAGGGCAGCCATCGGCAGACTATCATCCGGAGCCAGGACGATCGCATCACCGTTGTCTGGATCCATCGCCTTAATTGGAGGACGGTCTAGCGGGCTAGGCAGCCAAGCAATCACAGCATCCAGCAGTTGCTGAACGCCCTTGTTCTTGAAGGCAGAGCCACATAGAACAGGCGTGATGCGCATCTCCACAACACCCTTGCGGAGCTTAGCGTTGACTTCCTCGACCGTAAGAGCCGAAGGATTCTCTAGAACTTTCGACATGAAGGCATCGTCCGACTCGTCGATCGTAGCGAGCTCTTCGAGCAGGTGTGCTCGAGCAGCGTTCACTTCGTCGATCATGTCGGCTGGGATCTCCGTCTCAATGAAACGCATCCCTTTGCTCTCTTCGTCGAAGAGGAAGCCCTTCATCTGCACGAGGTCCACGAGTCCGCGGAGATTGCTCTCGCAACCGATCGGCAGTTGAACCGGGATCGCATTGGCCCCAAGCTTCTCACGCATGCTGGCGACAGCCGCATTGAAGTCAGCCCCTGTGCGGTCCATCTTGTTAACAAAGGCCAGACGAGGCACGCGGTAACGGTCCGCTTGACGCCATACCGTTTCCGATTGAGGCTGCACTCCAGCCACTCCGCAGAACACGGCTACCGCACCATCCAAGACGCGAAGACTGCGCTCCACCTCAACGGTAAAGTCAACGTGTCCGGGCGTATCGATGATGTTGATCTTGCAGTCGTGCCAATAAACGGTGGTAGCAGCAGAGGTGATGGTGATCCCACGCTCCTGCTCCTGTACCATCCAGTCCATTGTAGAAGCCCCTTCGTGGACCTCCCCAATCTTGTGGATGACGCCTGCGTAGTAGAGGATCCGCTCGGTCGTTGTGGTCTTCCCAGCATCGATGTGCGCCATGATCCCAATGTTACGCACATTCGTGAGTTTGTCTTTTTCAGAACGGGGCATGTTACAACCTTACCACTTGAAGTGAGCAAACGCTTTGTTTGCTTCTGCCATGCGGTGCATGTCCTCTTTCTTCTTCACAGAGGAACCTTGGTTGTTGAAGCAGTCTGACAGTTCGCCCGCCAAAGCTTCTAACATGGGCTTGCCGGCCTTGGCGCGGCTGAAGTTAATGATCCATTTGCAGGCCATCCCTAGGCGGCGATCAGGAGCGATCTCCACAGGAACTTGGTAGGTCGCACCACCGACGCGGCGGCTCTTGACTTCCAGTTGAGGTTTGCAGTTCTCAATCGCCGTTTCAAAGGCTTCGAGAGGATGCTCCGCTTTCACTCGCTGTGAAAAGAGCTCAATGGCTCCATACACAATCGTGCGAGCCACGGATTTCTTTCCGCCAATCATGAGGCGGTTGATGAACTTGGTTACGAGGATACTGTTGTAGACCGGATCGGCCTCTACAGTACGCTTCGTTGCACGGCGTCTTCTTGACATGGGCTCTGTCTTTCATGGTTGAGGTGTTGCACCTTCACTCGACTCAGCCAATGCTGAGCCTGCCCGTGGTCCAGGCACTATCAAGTGCCGGGGCCACGAACTAGGAGACCGATCGCGGTTTCCTTGTGTTACTCACGCCCTGTCGGGCATGTGGCGTTCAAATTATTTCTTAGGACGCTTAGCGCCATATTTGGAACGGGCTTGTTTGCGATCCTTAACAGGTGCGCAGTCCAAAGCTCCACGTACGATGTGATAGCGCACGCCAGGAAGGTCCTTCACGCGGCCGCCACGTACGAGAACGATGCTGTGTTCCTGTAGGTTGTGTCCTTCACCACCGATATAGGCGATGATCTCTTGGTTGTTAGAGAGCCGGACCCACGCTACTTTTCGTAGTGCTGAGTTGGGCTTCTTGGGCGTCTTGGTCTTCACTTGAAGACAGACACCACGACGCTGTGGACAGGCTTGAAGCGCAGGGGATTTGGTCCTCTTCGTCTTCGCCGTCCGCGGATGTCGAATCAATTGGTTAATTGTAGGCATTGCTGCTTGCGCCTTCTTTATTGGCAAAGGCGATCATTATGAGCATCTTGCAGTTTGTTGCCAAATCGGGCGGAGGGACGGCTGCTTCAGTAACGCAAAGAGTGGGCAGCCAAGGAGAGCAGGACTTGGTTAGGCCGGGCGCGGAGTAAGGAAGAATAGGGGAAAGGGCCGGTGATTTTCAAGGTGTCTGATAGAGGGACCCATGGACCAGTCAGGCGAAGTGAAAATATTAATATTTTGTTTATCGGGGAGTTGAAGTCGGCAGACAAAGTAGAGGAGTGGCAGCTGGACTTTTCGTGCTAGGCATGGAAGATCACGAGAATTTCCCCCATATTGGGCACCTCCGACCATAGGAAGTCAGAGTTGTCGAGATCGAATGGGACGGGTGTCCTGTCAGAATCCAGTACGCCGACGGTCTTGCGGCGGCTCCACAAGGTGGTCCAATCCAAGGCTCTGTCGATCTGTTGGAGCCGGCTAGCCTCTAAAGAGCGGAACTCGTCAAAGGCCAGTTTGCACACCTCGTGACAGCGAGAGGTTGCATTGAGGCTGGTCCAGGTAGATCCAAGTCGCTCTTGGAAAAGACCATCGATGCTATAGAAGGTGACCTCTGTCCAGGCCCAGCTGTTGACGATGGCCATCGTCAAATCGACGGCTCCGATATTCCCTCAGACTGGGGAAGGAGCTCAGCTAGGTCACGTAAGCCAAATTGCTGTAAGAAGGCCTTCGTTGTGGCCAATAGAGCCGGGCGACCAGGCTTGTCGGCACGTCCGGTGACCTCAATCAAATGCCGTTCCAGCAGAGCGGTAACAGCATAGCTGCTATCTACACCGCGAATGGCATCGATCTGACTTCGGGTCACCGGCTGACGGTAAGCGACGATGGCCAGGACCTCCAGCTGAGAGGGGCCGAGGCGATCGGCGCGCCGTGAGGAGGAGCGACTCAAATAGAGGCCCAGAGCAGCGCGCGTTCGCATCAGATAGCCGCCCGCCATCTCGACGATTTCGAGAGCGGAATTGCGCAGAGCGAGCTCTTCAGAGAGCTCGCGCAATAGCTGCACGATCCACTCCGGTGGAGCGTCGCCGAGCTCTCGGAGAGGTTGGGCGCACTGCTCCAGAGTTAGGGCCGTGGGCGAGCTAAAGAGCAGCCCTTCAAGGATTTGTTTGGCCAGCTGTCGCTGGCGTGCGGCCTCTTCGAGGGCGCTGGCTAGATTGAGTTGCATGTTCAGTGGCCGTGAGCCAGTAAGGGTCTGTAGGTTGAGAGGGGTCTTGCCGCACTTGAGCCGATCCGCGGCGCATCAGCTCCAGGATCGCTAAAAAGAGCACGATGCGACCTCCTCTAGAAGGAGTTTGTTGAAACAACAGCAGAAGAGACTGGGTCCCTTCTGTAAGGAGAGCCTCCATGAGTGTGCGCACCACATCGCTCAGCCGAATCGGCTCGTCATGGATCTTGGATCGCTCGGGAGGGGTCTTTGCCATCAGCTGAGCAAAAAGGCCTCGCAGCTCATCGGCATCGAGAGCAAGTAGAGGAGTGGGCTCGGCCGTGCCTTCAGGCGGCTCGATCTGCGATGGACGTACGTAGTGCAGAGCTTGCTGCCGTTCCAGCTCGACAAGACGCTCCGTCGCGCTCTTGAGGTGGCAGTAATGCACAAGATGCTCAAGGAGCTCTGTAGACGGAATCCAGAACTGGTCGATGGACTCCTCTTCTGTGCCCTGCTGGAGGAGCGCCCGGCTCTTGATCAACAGGAGAGTCGCCGAGAGTGCCAGCATATCAGCGCTGATATCCACTTCGATGCGAGGCCGCTCAGCGCGAGCCACGGTGTACTGGCGCAGGATCTCCAGCAGCTGGACGCGGTAGACATCGACTTCACGTCGCTGCACAAGGGCCAGGAGAACCTCTAGAGGCCCCTCAAACTGATCCAGGTGAAAGGTGTAGGGGGTGAGAGACAAAGCCGGCGCTCCCACTCGACGTAGCGCTTCCATCGGACGCGCTGCTGCTGGTGGGTCATCGGCCATGTGACAAGCTCTCTCTCAGATCTCTATGGAGCGTACTGTCCCTGGAACTATCCTGCAATCCATTAGGACCTGCTTGGATTCAGGAAATGAATATGAGAAAGAATTTCCGAGATAACCTGCCTCAGCTCAATCAGGTCCCGGTCAAGAGAGGATAAGCAGGGTTGCTCTACTTCGGTTCATCTCACTGCCCAGCAACCAGTGGTTCAAGAATGTCTCTCATCACATGGTCTACCCGGAATAGTTTAGCATACCTGAACAACAGGTCGAGTCTAGGGCCCCTGCGTCGCCAGTACATATTGAGGGCTTCTAGAACAACGTCCTGGCCGATTTTGTTGCGAAATTTGACGCAGTCAACAAGCGTTTTTTCGATGTCAAAAACTCTAATAGTGCAGCCATCGATTAGATGTTCCACGACCCCTGTTTCAAGAAGGGTCTTGCCGTACCAGAAGTGACGCATGGGTGGATGAGAAAGCGATGGCCTGTGCCCCTTTGCAGGCATGGCAACGTAGATAGAGTGGGGTATCTGGGTGGTGAGTTCATGGAAAGACAAAGCGGAGATCAGGCAAATGATCCCCTTAGGAATCCTCTTAGTTACCGTGATAAAATCAGGCGAGAAGGGTGCTGGCATGTCGGTCAGTCGGAATAGGCCTCGGTTTAGGACCTCTAAGTCGCCTCTATCTCGAAGAGCATAGAGTTCTCGCCGGTGAATCCCAAGAGCTAGGGCTTCAGACATCATGAGGGTTCCTCCCGCCGTCCGGAAAGTCGAGGTGGCCAGATCAAGTTTGGACTTTTTCTCCACGGTACAAATCCTCGGACTAAACTAGTGATGTCCGCGAATTTGTACCAAATTAGAAGCACTGTCAAATGCACGGTGGCAATTCAGTCACTCAGCCGTGCCGCACTTGCCTTCAAGGAGCTCCAGCTTTTTGGTGCTTCTGTAAGGGGCTAGGGCAGTTTATGGGGCCCTAAATGACCCTGGGCGCAGGTTCTGGTGGGCGGCCAATCGGAGAGCCAAGCTCGCATGCGTGACTTTAACCAGACCTGGAGAGGTTGCTGTGGTAAGCTCCAGACGGTGCCGCGTTTCCCAATAGAAAAAAAACGAAGAGTCGCGTAACCTTGTTGGGACCGACATGGAGCGCAGGCTTTCTGTTGGTCGAAGGAACACGTGGAAAGATGGCTGAGCGGCCGAAGGCACGTCCCTGCTAAGGACGCGTACCCTTACGGGTACCGAGGGTTCAAATCCCTCTCTTTCCGACTTCTTCTTGGCGCCCTATACTCCGGAAAGAGTATAGGCCATGCTTGATCAAATTCTCGATTACATCATTCCGTTTGTCCAGCACCACGGCTATTGGCTCGTGGGAGCTATTCTTCTCCTTGAGAACATGGGCATACCCTTGCCAGGTGAATTGGTTCTCATCAGCTCAGGCCTTCTAGCTTTTGAAGGGCATCTTAACATCTGGTTGATTGCCATGTGGGCGATCATTGGTGCTGTTGTGGGGGACAACTGCGGCTATTGGCTAGGGAAGTATTACGGAGCCCGGATCATCAATGCGTACTGTCGCTGGTTCAAGGTTCATCGCGACCGACAGGAGAGAGTGCAGGAGCTCTTTCTGCGCTACAGTGGATGGATGGTCTTTCTAGGCCGTTTTGTGGCTCTACTCCGCATGTTTGCGGGCCCACTGGCTGGTGTGATGGGTATGTCTTGGAAGCGATTTCTTGTTTGCAATACGGCAGGTGCGGTGATCTGGGTAGCCTGTATCCTAGGCGGAAGCTACATCTTTGGGGCTCATGTTCGGGATATCGTGCAGACGATCGGCATCTGGGGCATGGTCGCGGCCGTTGCAGCCGTCTTCTATATCAAACTACGTGTGACCCAGTCGCTGATGAAGTAAGAAGGGAACTGAGTCGGCGTATCCAGAGAGGGGGACGAAGTCCCCCTGCGGGGTAGGGAGCAGAGCCCCCCCACACCTTAGTCCTTCATGCTGAGAAGGAATTCGATGTTGTTGCTGGTCTTCTTCAGACGAGAGAGAAGAAGGTTGAGCGCGTCTGCTGGGGCCAAGTCGGCTGTGGCTTGACGCAGCACATAGATCTTATCCAACTCTTCTGGATGGTAGAGAAGCTCTTCCTTACGTGTTCCAGACTTGACGAGGTCAATGGCTGGGTACATGCGTCGGTCAGCAAGACGCCGATCCAATACGAGTTCCATGTTACCCGTTCCCTTGAACTCCTCGAAGATCACCTCGTCCATACGAGAGCCCGTATCGATCAGCGCGGTCGCGATGATCGTAAGGGATCCGCCATGGTCGATGTTCCTTGCAGCCCCAAAGAAACGCTTAGGTTTGTGGAGAGCATTCGCATCCACACCACCCGTTAGGATCTTGCCACTGTGAGGTTGTACGGTGTTGTAAGCGCGAGCCAAGCGTGTGATGCTATCGAGCAGGATGACGACGTCGTGGCCATATTCGACCAGACGGCGCGCCTTCTCGATCACCATCTCGGCGACTTGAACGTGGCGTTCGGGGGGCTCATCAAAGGTAGAGGCCACCACTTCGCCGGTCTTCACCAGACGGCGCATCTCTGTGACTTCCTCGGGACGCTCGTCGATGAGCAGCACGATGAGGTAGCACTCGGGATTGTTCACCGCGATGGAGTTCGCGACGTTCTGCATGATGATGGTCTTCCCGGTACGGGGAGGAGCCACGATCAGGCCGCGTTGCCCTTTACCGATCGGGGCAGCTAGATCCAGCACGCGCGCTGAGAGATTGTCCCTTGTGGTTTCCATGACCAGTCTCTGGTCGGGGAACTGAGGAACTAGATCCTCAAAGGGTACACGCTCTCGTGTGCGGTCTGGCACACAGCCATTCACCGCGTCAACGCGGATCAGGGCAAAGTACTTCTCTTTCTCTTTAGGAGCACGGATGCTACCCAACACGGTGTCGCCAGTGCGGAGCTCAAAGCGTCGGATCTGCGCTGGGGAGACGTAGACGTCTTCAGCTGACGGCAGGTAGTTGTACATCGGGCTGCGTAGGAAGCCGTAGCCATCGGGCAGCTGTTCGAGAACGCCCTCAGATAGAATCGCTTCATTAGGATGTTCCGACTTGAATTTGACGATTTCAAAGACAAGCTGGGACTTCGTCATCGAGCCCTGCACCTTCACACCTAGATTGCGAGCAAACAGGTGGATGCTGTCCACATCCATACGCTGAAGATCAGCAATGTTGGTGTACACCTCAGGCGTGGCCGACTCTCCAGCCGCTGGCTCCGCACGAGGTGGGGAGTCTCCGCGATCTTGAGGCTCACGAGGTTGTTCGCCTCTTGGCTCTCCTCGACGATGGTGATGCTGGTCTCCGCGTGCAGAATAATCCCCGCGAGAGCGATGTTGGCGCTCTCCGCGCTCGGGTCGTTCTTGACGCTGGGGACGCGGCTCTTCCACAAGGCTCGTTTCAGCCGGTGGTGCGGTCTCTTCGTGGCTCATTGAGATTCTGGGTTAAGTTCCTGTAGAGCAGGTGCGCTGCTTGACGCAGTGCCTCCCGGTCTCCGGTATTGGAAATGATGATCGACGCTCGACGCGCCTTCTCAGACCGCGCAAGCTGATTTCGCTCGCGTCGATCGAACTCTTCTGTAGAGCCTCCAGCGGCACAATAACGTGCTCTAGATAGCTCCACTGGCGTATCTATGCAAACCACTTCATCGAATCGAGAGTTCCCTTCTGATTCAAAGAGCAGAGGGACCTCAGCGATAAAGAGGCTGTTGGGTGCGCAGGACTGACTTGCGCGCTCTATCTCTTCATACACCATGGGGTGAAGAAGACGCTCCATAGCGACTCTCAACTGCGGTTCGCGAAAGATACGGTTAGCGATCGCCTGAACGTCTAGTTCATGGTCTCGAAGAACTTCCGAGCCAAGAAGCTGAACAACCTGTGCTTGAACGCGGGAGTCATGAAGAAGATGATGAACAATCTTGTCAGAACTGACTACATGCGCCCCGAGCTTGGCAAGCTCTTCGGCGAACAGGGACTTCCCTGAGGAGAATCCCCCGGTGATCGCAACTCGCTTCAACTGTAGCACTCCCGCCAATTTCGGCCAATGCTGACGTCCACCACCAGGGGAACATCAAGCTTCATGGCCTGCTCCATTCCCTGACGTACCAGCACCTCTAACTCAGAGAGCTCTGTCTCTGGAGCTTCAAAAAGAAGTTCGTCGTGGATCTGGAGAATCATCTGAGACTTCAGATCTGCCTGGGTGATCAGATCCTGACAACGGAGCATCGCCTGCTTGATGAGGTCAGCAGCTGTTCCCTGTAGGGGACTGTTGACCGCTAGTCGCTCAGCTGCGGCCCGGATCTGCCCATTGCTGCTATTGATCTCAGGAATCAACCGCTCCCGGCCAGTGAGCGTGCAGCTCTTCCCTGTGGCCCTTGCTTCCTCTTTACAGCGCTCGAGGAACTCCCCTACGCGAGGGAAGCGATCAAAATACTTTTTAATAAATTGACGAGCTTCTTCCATGGAGCTCC
Source organism: Chlamydiia bacterium (assembly GCA_049314435.1). Lineage (GTDB taxonomy): Bacteria > Chlamydiota > Chlamydiia > Chlamydiales > JBMOFD01 > JBMOFD01. The sequence continues at coordinate 10,384 of JBMOFD010000003.1, forward strand.
CGATCTCGATCGAGAGGCGGTACGCCTGCTGTCCATAGAGGATCCCGAAGTTCACTGCCTTAGCTTGGCGGCGTTGCTCAAGAGTTACGGCTTCTAGGGGAATCTGATGCACAAGCGCTGCCGTGAATCGATGGATGTCCTCGCCATGCTGGAACGCCTCGATGAGAGTCGGGTCCTTGGACATATGGGCTAGAAGACGCAATTCGATCTGTGAGTAGTCGGCAGATAGGTAGACCCATCCCTCCCTTTGGGGACGGAACGCCTCACGAATCCTCTTCCCCTCATCGGATCGGATCGGGATGTTCTGCAGGTTCGGGTCCTGCGAGGAAAGACGACCCGTAGCTGCCACACTTTGCTGGAAGGTAGTATGGATCCGCCCATCACGAGGGAGCACGAAAGCAGGAAGAGCCTCCAGGTAGGTAGAGCGCAACTTCTCTAGTTGGCGCCACGCTAGGATGGTTCGAACGAAGGGGGCTTGAGGGAGTAAGTCTTCCAGCGCTTCTGCGCTGGTACTTGTAGCCATCGCACCGCGCTTTGCCGACTTGAGACCCATCTGTTCGTAGAGCACCTGGCTGAGCTGCTTGGGGCTATTGAGATTGAAACGCGAACCGCAGGCCGAGAAGATCTCCTCTGCCAGCTTATCAGAACGAGCGGCAAATTCGGTCTGCATTGCCTGGAGCTGCGACACATCTACGAAGATGCCGACCTCTTCCATCTCAAAAAGCAGACGAAGCAGAGGCATCTCCAGTCCATGGAGGAGTTGATCAAGGCCCCGTTCCGTTATCTGCTGTGAGAGGGATGCGTAGACATGCCAGGTCCAGAAGACGTCTTGGGCGCAGTAGTGGGCCACCTTTTCAACAGGGACCTCTGCCATCGTGATCTGCTGTTTGCCCTTTCCGATGAGCTCTTCTATGGGCGTCTTGGTGACGCCAAAGAGCTGGAAGGTGACATGATCGAGGTTGTGTCGGTGCGCATGCGCAAAGAGTAGGTAGGAGGCGAGGATCGTGTCGAAGTAGAGGTAGCCGATCTTCAGACCCAGTCCACGAAGGATGTGCAGGTCATACTTGAGGTTATGCCCGATGCAGCGCACTTCTGTGGCTGCAAGGAACTGCCGGAAAAGCTCCATACTTTCAGGTGGCTGTAGGGTAGCCACCGGTATGTAGTAAGGCCCACACTCCGGAGCATAGAGTCCAACACCAACTAGCTCAGCTCGTAGAGGGTCTTCCGAGGTTGTTTCTGTGTCCAGCACATATGTGCCAGCTGTCTTCAGTTGGGTCAACGCCCTCTGGAGCTTGTTATGGTCCAGAATGATCTCACACTCTGGGATCTGAGGGGTCTCTTGGTTGCAGGCTGCTGGACTCTGTTGCTGCAGTTCACTCTGTAGAGAGGAGAAAGCCATCTCCTTGTAGAACGCGCGCAGTGCCTCGTTGTCTATGGCATAGCGCTCATATTCCTGGAGTGTAGTGGGCACAGGTACATCGGTTTGAATGCGTGCCAGCTTTTGACTCAGTAGGACCTGTTCTCGCTCAGCCAGGACGGTAGCCTGCTTTTTGGCAGGCAGGTCCGCAGCATGCTGGAGCAGATTTTCCAGAGATCCATAGGTGGAGAGCAGCTGAGAGGCGGTTTTTGGGCCAAAGCCGCTCAATCCAGGGATATTGTCCGAGGCATCTCCCACGATCGCTAAATAGTCGACGATCTGGCGGGGCGTCACTTCGTAGATCTCCTGGACCTTAGCCGCATTGACAAGGAGGTAGTCCTTGGATGGGTTGAGCAGCATCACGCGCTCATTAACCAGCTGGCAGAGATCCTTATCCGAAGAGGCGATCCGTACATCGATCCCCTGTGTCTCCGCCCAGACGGCAATCGATCCGATCACATCATCCGCTTCTACGCCAGGAACCGCGAGCTGGGGGATTCCCATCCAGCGGAACCAGTCCGCGCTCCATTCGATCTGCTGGGGTAGATCAGCGGGGCACTCCTTGCGATGGCCCTTGTATTCGGCATAGAGGGCTTGTCGAGACTCCTTGTTGCGTGGTCCATCGAAGACAGCGCAAAGGTGGACAGGCTGCTGCTCATGCAAAAGTTTCAGCACCGATCGGATGCAACCGTAGAGGGCATTGGTGGAGGCTCCCTGAGGATTGGTCATCCGGCTGATCGCGTAGTAGCTTCTGAAGAGGTAGGAGCTGACGTCGAGAAGATAGAGTGTTGTCATGCGCCTTGCCCCACGCAGGGTGCAATCCACATCGGTCCGCGTCTGGCCAAGTGGAGCCATGAGGGTTGCCAGGGGAGGAAGACCTCCTTAAATCCGCGGAAGCTCGATTCCAGCCACTCTTCCAGTCGATAGCGAGGAGTCTGCAGTTCAATGACCTGGGCCTTTTCAACACCCGCCTTGGCGAGGAGCTGAGAGAGCATTTCATCTCGAGATCCGTTGCTTTGATCGATCAAACCCAATGCCTGGGCCTCAGCCCCTAAGAAGATTCGTGCTCCGATCTCCTGGCGCAGACGCTCCTTGGTAAGCTGAGGGCGAGCCTCGACCATGAATTGTAGGAATTGATCATAGCTCGTGGCCATCAGGCCCTCTAAAGAGCGGAACTCATCGGGCTGCCATGGTCTGAAGGGGGACCCCATGTCCTTGTCGAGACCGGCGGTGAGCACCCGTGCTTCGACTCCCCACTGGTTCAACCCTTGAGACACATTGAAGATCGGTCCAAACATGACCCCCACACTGCCCACGATGCTTTCAGGGCAGGCGCTGATCTGATCGGCGGTTGTGGCGATCATGAGACCACCCGAACAGCACATGCTCTCCACATGAGCGTAGATCGGCACGTTGTGACGTTTCTTGAAGTCGAGGAGGATCTGCCTGATCTGAGAGCTATCCCAGACCGTTCCGCCGGGGGAATCGATGAGAAGAAGAACACCGGCTAGAGGTCGATCCTTGGTATAGTGTTCAATAGTTCTCGCCATATGACGGACCGTTGTGGCTTCACAGCAACGACTTCCGATGGTACCGCGAATGGCGAGCTGCCAGACAACCGGCGCATCATGACCCAAGATGCTGGCGGATCCCGTGGCGTCAGGGCAGGTCACCATCGAGAGAACGCTCGGTTCTTCTTCCAAGCGGGGGGACCCTCCAGCGGAAAAGAGAGCGCCGAGTACAATAAAGAGGAGCACCGCGCTTAGGGTAATTCCTAAGGCCCCGGCCATGATGCGCAAGAACGTCGCATAGAAGAGGCGCCATAGACTGTGTTGCGAAAGGGACATGTGTTGTGGAGCTTTTGAAGGATTCGCAGACTATGTTGGAATATTTCCTAGGGAATGGCAAGCCAATCCTCGAGGCGGTTGTTGGGGTCGTGGGGCTGATTTGCCTCAATTTCTTGGTGCGATGGGGCCTGCGTGGGTGGGCCTACCGTCGTGGCCTGATTCCTCTTCGTTGGCAGCAGATTCTTGACCAAGCCTTTTGGCATCCGTTCCATGTAGTCCTGACCATCGTCGGTTCGCAGATGATCTTGCGGATCGTTCTCAAGGAGATCGAGGTTCCCTATCCCTCTGTCATACAGCAATTGGCATTAGGGGCGATTCTCTTGTGCGCGGCGTGGTTCTTCATCGGCATGGTCGGAGCCTGGCGTCGTTGCGCGGTGGAGCATCGCGGGGCACGCCGCGAAGATCGGGCCATGGTTGATCTCATCGCCAGGCTCCTCATCATTATTTGTTGGATTGCAACTGGGTTTGTGGCCCTCGATCTTATGGGAGTGCCGATCACAGCCCTAGTTGCTTTAGGGGGCTTAGCGGGAGGTGGTCTGGCCTTTGCCGCCAAAGATGTGGTCGGCAACTTCTTTGGTGGCGTCATGCTTCATGTGACTCAACCCTTCATCGTGGGGGATCAGATCCGCTTGGCTGGCGTTCATTTGGAAGGAACGGTGGAAGAGATCGGGTGGATGCTCACGCAGGTGCGCACCCTGGATCGTCAGATCCTCTTCATTCCCAACTCCAGCTTCTCCACCGAGATCGTCATCAACATCTCGAGGCAGACTCATCGCCCCCTGCGCGAGACGCTCCTGATTCAGGAAGTCGAGGGAAAGAGACTGCCCGAGATCTTAGGGGAGGTGCAGACCCTTTTGGATCGTTTCCCGGGTCTGGACCCCTCTCAAAAGAGAGTGGCCCATGTGTCCCACATCGGTTCTACCGGGTACGCGTTAGAGGTCGTTGCCTTCACCAAGGAGGTCGACGATCTAAGTTATTTCGCCTTGAGGACGCGCCTGTTGCTGGCTTTGACTGAGCTCCTCAGCCGGATGCGTGTGATCCTCGTCCGTCCCACTCTTGCGATTCAGGCCTGAGGCACCATGTTTGACGATCTCGTTTTGCTTCTAGTCGCCCACGCCGCCCAGGCTCCCTGGATCATCTTCCTGATGATCTGTGCGACTGGGCTTTGTCTCCCTGTCTCTGAAGATCTCGTCATCCTAGGATCGGGGTGGATTGCCGCCAGCATCCTTCCAGACCAGGCAGCGGTTCTCTTTTTGGCTGGACTGGCTGGTGCCTATGCTTCCGATTGGATGACCTACGGCATCGGTCGCGGGTTGGGGGGGGGCTTGGCTCGCCTGACACGGCGTCGTGTCGAACGCGGACAAGCCCGCGTGATTCGGATGCAGGCCTTCTTCCAGCGATATGGGATCTGGGCACTTCTCTTCGGACGACTGGTGCCTTTTGGGTTTCGGACGGGGCTCTTCCTCGCAGCAGGGATCAGTCGGGTCCATGTTTGGCGTTTTGCTTGGGCAGACGGTTTGGGTTGCCTACTCACGCATAGCCTTCTCTTTGGTACGGCTTTCTTTGGCCATCAGCATGTCGAAGAGATCGTCCGAGGGATGCGCGGGCTGCACTGGGTTCTACTGGGCAGCGCTCTGTTGCTGGGCAGCATGGCTATTTGGCGCCTACGCGGAGAACGCCCCGCTGTGATCGAACCGCAGGAGGATTGACAGCAGCGTGTGGGCCAATCTCCTCTCTCTTTCTAGGATCCCACTGGGGATCCTCCTTCTCTTCTGCCCTATCCCGTGGCTACGTTTAGTGATCTGCGCTGTGGCTGGTGCTACTGATGCCGTGGATGGATGGGTGGCACGCCGTGAAGGCTCCCCCTCAAAGTGGGGAGCTCTGCTCGATCCGCTCGGGGATAAAGTCTTTGCGGGCTGTGCCCTAGTAGCTGCTTACAGGGCAGGAGCTCTGCAGTGGGCAGAGATCTCCATCCTGCTGAGTCGCGAGGGGGCCCTGCTTCTCTATTGTGTGGGGTGGTGGCTACTCGGTCACAGCAGAGCCACTCTGCGACTTGGGTCCGTATGGGGCAGCAAGATCTTCACTGTGCTGCAGTTTGTGGTGTTGGGGCTGGCGATGATGGAGTGGGCCATCCCACAGTGGGTCTGGCCCGCCCTGCTGGTGCTCGCCTTCGTGGCAGCGATCGAATGGATGGTGGCTTTAGGGCGCGCTCGTTCGTCGTAGGCGCGAGCTATTCCGCAATGAACCTAGGTCTTGTCTATGAGCGCAAGGAACTCGAGCATCCACGGAGCTTGTTCGCTCTGGGCACGCACCCGCAGCTCCTGACCAAAAATTTCCCAAAACAACGGGGCCTTGTCTTGGGGGAAGATCGTTTCAATATCTTTGAAGGGGGGGAGAGCCGCCTTGTTTCCTGTTGCGATCTCATCTAGCCACAAAGGAATCCATTGCTGAAGAAACTCGCGGGCACTGCCCACCAGCTCGAATAGCTTGATGGATTTGTACAGCACATAGCCATTAGCCAGGTCTCCAGGTAGAGCTATGAGCAACTTTTTCCAGAACGCAGTGATCTGCTGCTTGCGCCTGACCACCTCTTCTGGTGAAGTGCGCGCAGCGGATTCTACAAGGCTCTCGAATAGGTCAGCGATGGAGAATTGAGCCCTGGCCCAGGGTATCCGCCTGGGCTTGGAACCGTGTTTGGCCAGCCTGGCTATAAAACCCTCTACGTTGGCTCGGTCCAGAAGGAACTCGCCTAACCGATCGGTCTGTTGTGAGTCGCTTACGGCTTGGGCCTGTTCAAGGAAGAGGTCCGGGTTTATCTGCAGGCAGGAATCCCAAAGCTCTGGATGGCTGTGGAGAGTCAGAGAGTTCCCCTGTTTCGACAGATGGTTAAGGAGGCCCTTCATCACCTTCTCGATGCTGTAGGAGTGTGCATCCTCCCCGTACCTAAGCTGCAGATCTAAGTCCCTTTCCGGGTTGGCCTCATAGCTAGACTGGAGTGCATTGACAAGGACGTCTGCGCTTTTTAGAGAACGAAGCGGATGGCCTTCGAGATTGTTCAATTTTCCCTCTATGGCAAGGGAGAGGAACAGCTCCGTGAATCCATCGCGGACGCCCTGGCTAAAGAGAGCACTCTCTCTCTGGAGACAACGATCGTCTTTTTCCTCCCTCACCATGAAATCGACGAAGTTCTGAAGATCGATGAGATCTTCGCCTAACCTGGTGATCAGTAGATCCTTCTTGGCAGGAAACTCATCGTCAGGCACTCCCAGCAGGGCCTGTACTTCTAGCGCCGTGAGTTCTGGAAGAAAACGCTCCTCAAGACTTCGGGCCAGCGCCCCATTTGCTTCTGGATGCCTCTGGAAAAACCCAAGCAGTCGGTGCACTAGCTCCATGTCAGGGTTAGGCCTTGTTGTCTGCGGCCGAGCCTGAGCCCAATCGACGAATTGGCTCGCAAACTCTTTGATGATCGCTGGCTCCACGGCGGCGCTTGCTTTAGCGGGCGCCTGCTTTTCAGACCTTCTTGAAAGAGGCTTCATGCCAAAAGAGATCATGCCGCTATCTTCTAAGGCTTCGCATAGCTTGTTGGCATCCCCCTCGCTCAACGGGTGCAGTTGTAGAACAAACGAGCAGTGGGAGTTTGAAGTCGTCGCATCAGTCATGTGCGAGCCGTATTCCCTTCTAAACAGATTGGGGATCTCCAGCCATCGGCTAAATCCAGCCCCGCCACTGAATTTAATGTGAACTAGGATGGTGGGGACTTTCGTATCTCGCTTCTTTTCAAGACGTACATTCGCAGAGTGGCAGGCCAGCGGAATGTGAAGATCCACACAGAAGGCACTGGCGGTGGCAGAAGTCGATTTAAGCTGAGCCGGCCAACTTGTTCTGGAGGGGTCTGTGAGGGCGGCTGCAAGCTTCCTTAGCTCAAGGGGCAGTCGCTCGAGAGCGGGGTTTTTGACCTCTAAACTCTCACGGGTACGCTGTGCTTCCTGTGCAAGTTCGCTTCCTTGACTTGGCGCCATGGTGTCTGAGCTAGAGGGCGGAACCGCTTTGGGGCGCAAGAGTCGGGCCTGCCACAGAAGGATCTGATGCCCCAGCGTGAGAAGGTCATCTAGGGACTCCGGTTGTGGAGATAGTTCATGAGGTCCGGGCCGAGCCACATCTGCCATCACTTGAGCCACGTTGAACTCTGCGGAGGGGAAGAGCAGAGCCCGTGAGGCCGAGGGGGATGTCGCATCGAGACATATGGCTGTCTCGGTCTCCGCCCACTGACGAATCGAGTTCTCCATATCGGCTGGGAGGAGTCCACTGTGGGCCATTCTTGAGAGCGTTCCTCTAGCCAATGTCCCCAATCCACTGATCATCCGAGCCAGTTGCCCAAACTGCTCTGGCCCACCACCAGGAATGCCCTTGACGGCATGGACGCTCTGGTCGAAGAGATCGACGATCCTTTCCAATAGATGGCCGACGGCGGCTCGTAGCCATGGGCGGTCCGCTGTTTCAATCAAGGGAAGGAGCTCGCTATGGAGTCTCTTAAGCACGTCTGTTTGGAAGACCAACCATAAGCTCCCCCACTCACTGGGATGTTCCCATCGGTAGAGCCGCTGATTCCAGCTCTTCAAGAGATTATCCCACCCGTCGAGCTTCTGCGCGATCTCAGAGATCTCTGGCTTCATTCGTTCCATAGTCGCCATGAGATTGTCTACAGTGGATTTGGGTGGGTTATTCGTGCGCAGGATGGGTTCCAGTTCAAACTCAACCCATTGCTCGAGCAGACCAAAATGCTGCAGGTCAAAGACCAGCTTCAGAAGGAGGTCTGTTTGTGCAGGGCCCATGAGCAGGAGCGCTTCAACTACGGGGGACCACTGCTGACCGAGTCTCTCGTCGACGATGAGATTTCCAAGGAGAAGGAGTGCTTGCTCCTTCTTGTCCAATGTAGTGGCGGAAGCTCCCCAGATCGCCTCGATTTGAGAACGGTTCTGAGGTATGACTGCGGTGGGAAGAGGGCGACGGAGAAAGCTGGCCAAGCTCGCTCCAGACGTATCGCCTCCCTGCTGAAAGAGCAGGGCTGCAATCCAGCTCGCATACAACGCGACTCGGCTGCCTTCCCTTCTTTCCAGTGCGCGCAAAGCTCGGACCCCAATTTTCTCGATCTGGGCCACTAGGCTGCCAAACTCTTCGAGACGCTCTTGGCTTGGTGATTGGGCCAGCAGCTTCCTATATTGGCTCTCTAGTTTCCTGCTCAGAAAGGCATAGGCTCCTTTCACTCGTTCAGGCTGCTGGGCATCGGAGAGCTCATCGAGTAGAGTTTCCAGGGCTTGCCCCTTCTCCGCCGCGTCCGCTTCACTCATGCTGGCATATTCTAGAAACTGTGAGCCGAGGAGGTGTCGGATCAGCTCCTTAGGCTCCTCTTTGAGCAACGTGGAGCTAGTCAGTTCGCTGGGAACTGGGTGTCGCACCATACCGCTATGAGAGGTTGCCAAGGCCTGTTTTAGCTGATCGATCGGCCCCACCCAGCAGGTTCGTTTTTGTGGATCGACCACCATCCCCTCTGATGGGTTGAGGAGGGGGGGGCGTGGCCCGACCAGCACGGGGATCGCGGCTTGTCGAAAGGTCGTTGCTGCATGAGCAGAGGCTCGGCCGGCTTCGTCGCTATCGACGATGGCGGCTAGAGGAAGGGCCCCTCTCTTGTCGTCGATGGCGTCGTCAAGGGCCTCCTTCAGCGTCTTACCCACGACCAATTCGGTGGCTGGATCGCGAATCAAAACGGGTCGTTGATGGCCGGACACCAGGCATTTTTTCATCTGCACGGCCCGTAGTCCAAGAGCCAACGCCCTACGACGGTCTATCCATGCACCAGGACCTGAATCGGGATGAACAATAGGGCGAGCTTGGACGACATAGAGATGCTGCGTTTGCCGATCGAGGACAAATTCAAGATCCATGGGTCGTCCGTAGAACTCCGCTGCCTGTCGCGCGACCTTGTCGATGAGGGTCAGATTCCTAGCGGATAGAGTAGGTTGATCCCAGATGGCTGCAGGGTTGGACTGAAGCCCCATGTTCGGAATACCCCCAGGTCCGGTCTCGAGGGGCCCGACCTGAAGCTCTTTAGAACGAATGACGCTATATCTCGCCCCATCATCCAGGCAGTAGTAGGTGTCAGCGGGAGCTAGGGCGTCAACGACTCCAGATCCATGACCAAAGCAGGCATCGATGACCACGACCCCTGGCGTGGGTCCTTGCGGCTCCCTGGTGAATACGACGCCGCTTGCGTAGCGGCCATGGGTCGCCTCGCCTGGGACCGCTCCGATCATCCTTTGTATCAGGATAGGTATGAATGGTTCCGCGTCTAAAGGCACTCCCGCGACTTGCTGCTGCTGTAACGACTGGTCATTCATGTAGGAGGAGGCGACCTCTGCGATGGCATGTGCCATCGCCTCTGCCGTCGGTGGAACCCAGGACACACTCTCATTTCCACCGGCGTTGGCCGTCTCTTCGGTATCTTCACGCCCGGTAGAACGGACCATCCAGCAGCTGGTTGCGTCATAAGAGGCGGTGAGAAAGGGCTTCAAGCCCAAGGCCTCGATGGTACGATCCGGATTCCTCGTGAAGGCGTCCCGAAATTTGGCTTGAAGTTGCTGGAGTTTCGGAAAATCGATCGGTGCAGACCGTAAGGCTTGCTTGTAGTCCTCCCGCCAACCTGGGATCGCTTCATCAAGAAAGGAGGCCATGATGGCATGGCGGATGGGAATGACTTGCGGAACGGATACGCCCGTCTTATGGAAGGCTTGTTCCCACAACAGCATGTTGGCAGCCTTATATCCATAGGATGAGGCGAAGACCTCTAGGAAGAATTGTCCAGCATGTTCAGGATCTTGTTCCTGGCAGACGCGCCACAGTTCTTTAGCCAGGGCAGGTACACCCCTAGGGTCACCTCTAAGAGCATGTAACTGTTGGTACAGCTTCTGAGCCCGCAGGAGGATAGGAGAGAGTCCTGCCTGGCCCTTCGGTGACACGTCCCTACCCGAAAGAGAAGCTGTGCCCATTGAAGAGGAACTCCCACCAAAAAACGACCGAAATAGTCGGCCAAGAGCCTGTACCTGTTGGTATAGGCTCTGAACCCGCGGGAGAAGAGGGAAGGGTCCCACTTGGGTTTGAGGCGTTACGTCCCTATCCGAGAGAGGCGCTGTGCCCGTTGAATAGGAACCCCCACCAAAAAACGACTGAAAGAGCCGGCTTGTCTCCGATGAGGTACCCCCGGTCTCGCTCCTCGCTGACGGAGCTAGTGGGGACTTCCGCCGTTCAACTGGATTGGACACGTAGCCTCATACAGAAAGCGATCTGGCTTTGCGCTTTCTGATATCACATCCAGCTCAAACCGATCCAAGTGACCCCTGGAGGCATTCTTTAGGATGTGTTGTCATTCAGGCTGCACATAGAGGGGCCAGGGGGACGAAGTCCCCCTGGCTAAAGGCTGCAGGCCTGTTCTATCGAACAGGCTGGGCCATCGCCTCGGTGGCGAGGGACATGGAGGGCACAGGCACGGGTGCTCGGACTGGCTCCTTGGGCGTGGTTAGGGCATGGAACTGCAAGCCTAGAGCACGTGCGGAGACGACCCAGATGCCTAGCACAAATGGCAGGATGAGGGCGATGTAAGGGGTGCTTGCGGCAATGCTCGAGAAGACCATGAGCAGCCCTGAATGGAGTACCGCACTCCCGGATTTACCGAGTCGAGAACCCACACCATCGATGGCGGCTTTGCCCTTCAGGCGGCTCTCTCGGCTGAGAGGCACGAAGGCCATCTCCTTCGTTGCATCGAACATTGAGAACTTGGCAGCTCTCGTCAGGCACATCTGGAGGGTTCCAAAGAGGACCACCATCCAGAGGCTGCTGATATTAAAGTGTGAGACCATCCAGTCGACGATCGGCAGATCTCGGGCAAAGAGGAACCCGAAGAATCCAATGCTCGTGATGCCGATGATGGCGGGTGTCACCAGGGCTGCAGCGGTCCATCCGAATCGACGGATAGTATTCCCACAGATGAAGAGAGAGGTGATCGTTGCCACGATGTCGGTGGCGATCGTCACCTTGCCTTGGAAGGCGCTGTAGTCACTAGGGTTGGGATAGAGCAGTCTGACCTGGTCCTTCCATACCACCTCAACAAGGTGGATCGAGAGGTTATAGCAGAGAACGATCGCAGCAATGCAGAGCAGGTAGGGGCTGTTGGCCAGATAGACCATGGTGCTGCGGAGAGACATCTTGACCTTAGGCTGATCCTCATCTTCGGCTTGTTTGGCCGCGATGACGCTATCCTCTCCATGCAGGCCCTCGTTCAAGACATGGCGATGCATCCACCAGAAGAGAGTGACAACGACCGCTCCAGAGATAAGAACACAGCTATTCATGAGATAGAGTGACTGAGACCAGCCATCACTAGCCCAGGGTATGATGAGCGAACCACTGAGGCTCGAGAGACCAATAGAGAGAGCGCCAGCCCCAATCCCCGAGAGGTGAGCTCCTACGCCAAAGATGCCGTAGAACCGTTTCGCCTCACGTATCGTGGTCACTTCATTGACGAAGCCCCATAGCAGGACGGAGAGGACAGTGCTACTCCATAGTTCCGCTGTGACGTAGAAGCCAGTCAGCGTCCAGTAGCGAATCATCGCGACAAATCCCTTGGCGCCCATGGGCAGCATACTCTGCAACCAATCAGCGAAGGCGTCTGGATGGAGGTATTCCCGCAGGGGGTGGAGCACAAAGGTGAAGAGGAAGATGAAGCTCAGAAACCCAATCATGATGCCCGAGAAGACCTTCTCTCTCGAATAGCGATGGCTCAGCTTGGTATAGAGAAGGGCCATCAAGACAGCAGCCGGAAGTACGGCCCAGATCTTGATGAAGGGAATCGCCTCAGCGCCCGCATGCTGCGCGGTCACAATGAGGGTGTCTTTGGCATTACGTAAAATTTGATAGTTGAACGTGACGAGGAAGAACATCGCCAGCATCGGAAGAAGCTTGCGTAGCTCGTGGCCGTGGATCGGCCACAGATAGAGGCGCCATTTACTGCTGAATTCCGTGTAAGACATCAGTGACTCTCATCTCCTGCTACAGGTGCATGCCAAGACCCAAGACAACACAACTCCGCAGTCACCGAGCTCATGGAGCCAGTGCTTATGATTCGATGAAAGGGATGAAAGCGGAGAGGAAGGGGGAGCCAGGAGGCAAAATGGGGAACAGCGAGGACTAGACGCGAGACGCACCTTGAGCATCCCCATCGCGCACGATCCAGCCGCCGGGGAGGGGGGCTTCGATCAGTGAGGGGGTGGGCTAAGCTCACGTTTCCTCTTCGGGGCGACAAGATCACCGACTGCGCCTTCTAGTATAGCCTGTTACTGCCTTAACGACAACCACATGTAAAAACTATTTTGATAAAACCTCAATCCCAGGGAGAGTCCCGAACTCAATGAGCTCCAGGGAGGCTCCTCCTCCTGTTGAGACGTGATCGATCTGATCGGCTACACCAGCGCGTTCTACCACGGCGACCGTGTCGCCTCCTCCAACGATGGAGTAGGCAGAGACGCTGGCGAGGAAGCGGGCGACATCAAGGGAGCCCTTGTCAAAGGGGGGATCTTCATAGCGTCCAAGGGGCCCGTTCCAGAATACAGTGCGGGCATCAGAGATTTCGCATTCCATTCTTTGGACGGTATTGGGTCCAATATCGAGAGGGCTGGCCACAGGGGGCACGCTTTCTACGGGGCAGATAAGGGGGTCACTTTGATTGGGCATGCGGCATGAGAGGTCGACGGGGAGGAGGATCTTGCAGCCATGGGCTGCGGCCTCCTGCTCGATCGCTCGGGCGGTCTCCAGGTGATCCTTCTCGATGGGGGCGGTCCCCATCGAGAGGCCTCGACTGGCTAGGAAAGTTTGAGCCATGACCCCCCCTAGGCAGAGGGTATTGCACAGCTGACAAAGGGCATGAAGAACGCCAATTTTGGTGCTCACCTTCGAGCCGCCTAAAATAGCGACTAGAGGCCGACGTGGATTCTGTAGGGCCAGAAGGGCTTTGACCTCAGCTATCATGAGGTCTCCCGCCACAGCTCGATCTCCGAAGAGTTTGGGTAGTTCGGTGACGGTTGTGTGAGCTCGATGGGCCGTGCCGAAAGCATCATTCACATAGGCTGTTCCGTAGGAGGCCAGCTGACGAGCCATCGAAGGATCTTGTTCCGGATGCTCCTCTCCAGGTAGGAATCGCACATTCTCTAGGAGGAGGAGTTCACCAGGACCAAGTTTCTGGCAGGCGGCCTGAGCTTGTGGTCCGACCACCTCGGGCACAAACTCCACAGGTCGATGAAGGAGCTCGCCCAGCCGCTTGGCAATCGGTGCTAGAGAGAGAGCTGGGTTGGATTTCCCATCGGGTCGGCCGAGGTGGGAGAGGAGGATACAGGAGCCTCCCGCGGCAAGGATCTTCTGGATGGTGTGAAGAGCGGCGCGTAAGCGATGGTCGTCGAGGATCTTGCCCTGGTCGTCCATGGGGACGTTGAAGTCCACACGCACCAGAACGCGCTGGCCAGCGCAGGGCAGCTGCTCCAAGGAACGGATCATCCTTCACCCCCAAGCCCCATTGTTGTAGAGGGGCCGGACGGATTGCAAGAGAAGGATGGAGGGCTCAGAAACAGAAAGGCATCGGCACCAAGTCCGAGTGGACTCGAGGCCGATGCCTTAAAACTCTCTACTGCCGTTGCGGCAGTAGGAGAGAAGTCGATGATTTAGTTGACCTGCGCATGGCTACGAGGCCAGGTGAAGAAGTCCTTTACCCATTTCGCTCCAGTTCCTACCCAGGAAGCAGCAGAGCTACCTGCCTGCTTAACCGCATTGAAGCCTCGGCTAAAAAGACCTGCTGAGCTCTTCTTGGACGATTTGGAGGAGACCTTAGGTGATGCTGAAACTTCCTTTGGACTACTTGCCTTGGAACAGCAGCTTGGCAAAGCCCCCTTGAGTCTATCGCGTGCTTTGACTGCATAGCCTTTGGCACATGCACCAGCCCACTTAGCAACGCTCAGGAGGCCTCTGGCACCATCGACCACAGCAAGCACGATCACATTGAACGCCAGGCCTGAGATGGCTTGGAAGGCCAACTGGACCACGGAGGGAATACCCAAGTAGACTGCCTTTAAGCTAGCGTCCACGACGTTCGATTCGCGGAATCGCTCAATAGCCTCTCCGCCGGGCAGTGTAAGGAATCCCAGTCCAAGGAGCTGTTTGAGTTCAAATGCCATGTTGACTAGACGCAGCTTAGGGCCGCCGTGCTCCGGCACGCCCTTGTCGTCTTGATATCGCGCAGCGGCCTCGAGATGTTGTAGATCTTTGGGGGCATGAACGGGTGCTTGTTCGTCCTGCTCAACGGCTACTTCTACAGCATTCACCTGGTTTGAAAGAGAAGCATCGCCTATGTCGCCAGAAACCTCATCTTCAGAGTCGATATCCTCCACGTGAGGGAAACTAGCCGGTGCTGACTGACGTCGGCCGCCGCAGACGGGGGCTTCGGCAGAGATCCAGCCTCTATGCAGCGTCCTAGTCACTTTTGCCTCGGCGTCATCGCCTGCAGTGGTCCCGCCCGCCAAAAAATTACTCGCCACGCCGAAGCTGCTGGAAGAGCCTCCTTGGTTTTCTAAATCGCTTGGGGGTTTGGGTGAACTCGATCCCTTGGCGTCTAGTGAATCCATTGCACGCTGATCAACCTTGCTGGCCGTGGAGCTTTCACAAGCCACGCCAAAGACGGGAGGCTGACTGGAGGATGTCGATGTGGAGATAGCTTTTTGAGAAGCTTCAAAAGCGGCTGCTTGAGAGCGGGCTGCGCGGTCATGTGCCCGGTCTAGCCTATTTTCGGCCGTTTCGAATGTGAGGTGGACGTAGTTCAGAGCCTGTTGGGTATTGAGAGGCTGGCTAAAGGCGCCCTTAATAGTCTGCCCTGCAGAGATGAGGGTCTGCCCCGCAGAGGTGAGGCGTGCGGCGATTCCGTTCATATTAAAAATACCTGGTTCGGATGGCTTTCTTGACGTCGAGTCTAGCACCCGCCCTTGGCGTTCATCAACTCTTTACCATTCCTTAGAGACAGGTTTGCACTGAGACTCACAGAAGTTTACACAAAAGGGGCGTTCGGTTGGTCTTAATCGATGGGCAGAGAGGTGCGCCATCGATCAGGACCAATAGTTCCTTGAGGAACACCCTATTGGGTGGCGTCGAGGTCGAATTGCTTAAAAGGGTTGGATTGAGCACCGAAGTCTACGCTGGAGTTGCGGCGCTTCAGTTCGGAACGAATGGAGAAGAGAAGATCTTCATCGAAGTCCTGACGAGCGGCCCACTGCAGGTAGGCCACGGGCACTTCTTTGAAGAGAAGCCCCTTGTGCTTCCCAAGAGGCATCCGACGCATCTGGATGGGCCGACTCAGTGAGTGGCGGATTTCATGCAGCGTCCGGAAACGCTGGGTCAGTTTGCGGAACACCTGCATGTTCACCACCACGTCTGAAAGGGCTCGATGGGCTCCTTCAGAGGGTAAATTGAAGTGCTGACGTAGCTTCTCCAAGCTATTTTCTGGACTCTCACCATACAGGCGAGCCAGGCGCAGCGTATCGAGGAACGTACGTTCCTTCCATGGACTGGGTTGCGTGGCTCGGACACTTTCGTGATGAAGGATGGCGAGATCAAAGGGGATGCCATGCCCCACTACGACGCAGTCGCCTACTAAGTCTCGTAGTGTAGGCAGGATCAGCTCGATGGCGGGCTTACCCGCAACCATCGCATCCATGATGTGATGGATGGCCGACGAGCTGGGAGGAATCGCCATCCCCGGATCGATGAGCGAGTCATACTGCTCTAGGATCTCCTCCCCTCGGAACTTGATCAGAGCCACTTCGATCACCCGATCGGTTCTTGGTTCTAGCCCCGTGGTTTCACAGTCCAGACAGACAAAGATTTCTTCATCAAGAGGGCGCATGGAGGATCCAATCGCTGAGGAGGTCTTCAAGGGCAAGTTGTCCCTCTCCCGTACGGCACGAGAAGGGAAGTAGAGTGGCGTGCGCGCTGACGGGATGGGCCTCCCAAGCGCGTCGAGTGTGGACGCGTTGCGACTGCGTCGCGGCGTCCCACTTATTAAGGAGAATCACCGTGGGCACCGCGTTCATGAGAGCCCAAGAGGCCATCTGGACGTCTAATTCGAAGGGAAGATGGCGACCATCAGTGACGATCACGATCCCTCGAAGAAGAGGATTGCTCTGCATGAAGGTCTCAATCAACTTGTGCCACCGAGCTTTTTCCGTGTGGCTGCGCTGCGCGTATCCATAGCCAGGAAGGTCAATGAAGACCGCAGGAGCGGCACTCAAGAAAACCTCTAGAGCGCGTGTCTTCCCGGGAGTTCGACTCACATAGGCCAGCTGCTCACCGAGCAGGCGGTTGATCAGGCTGCTCTTACCAGCATTCGAGCGTCCAGCGATCGCTAAATGGGGCAGTGCCCCACGGCTATCGCGCAGCATGCGGAACTGTGTAGGCAGATGCCAGCTGTCATGATGGCGAGCGGGCCGGAAATGCAGGCGTGCCACGATCAATGTCCCTCCGAGAGTTGCAGCAGCTGCCGCCCCGATCCCGAGACGAGCAGCTGGAGTTCCCAGCTGTTGTCGGGGCGCCAGCCTTCCAGCCGTTCAGGCCACTCGATCAGGGTAAGCCGGGAGGACTCGATGACCTCTTCCCAGCCCATGCGGTAGAACTCATCGGCACGGCTGAGCCGATAGAGATCGAAGTGGGCCACGTTCCCCTCGGGGGTTGGGTAGAGATGTAGGTAGGTGAAGGTGGGGCTCGTGACCTCACCCTGGAAACCGAGCCCACGCAGGGCTCCACGGGTGAAGGTCGTCTTGCCAGCCCCGAGTCCTCCAAAAAGCATCACAACAGCCCCTTTCGGGAGAGCGCAACACCACCCCGCAGCAAAGGACTCCGTCGCTGCTGCGGAGTGGGTCTCCGCCAGGAGACGAGGAGAGGCTTCTAGGCCTCGGCTGTCTCTTCCTCTTCTGTCCAACGCTCGACCATGGTCTGGAATAGATCGTCCTCAGAGAGTGCTTCCACAAACTCGGCAAGACGCTCTTGCGTCAGCTGGGACTGAATGAAATGGAGGAAATGTTCTTCAATCGTGTAGCGGTTCTGGTTCTGTACTTCGACCAGAGTCAACGGCTTGACGTAGTTCTCCTCAAAATCTCGGATCACAGAGGCTTTGCTGTTGAAGAGCTTCCCTGTCACCATCGAGCTGAAGACGATCTTCGTGATCGGCTCGCGGCGCTTGCTAATGTACTGCTTGATCACTTCTGGATCTTCGCTGACCCAGAAACGCTTAGCCTTCAGACCGCCGACTCGCTCGGTGTTTTCAGGACACTTGCCGACCCAATCATAGATCGCATCTTGAGGATTGGGGTGGGTGTTGTTCCCGAAGACCTTCCCTGTCCAAGGACAGATGTAGATCTTTCGAGTCTCCTCAGTGACCGCGGGAGTCCCGAGCTGGATCTTGATCTCGGTCTCTTTCCACAGACGTCCCTCACGCTCCAGAATGCGGATCGCATCTTCCTTGCTCTGGTAGATGATCTTGTCGCGTAAGAAGAGAACGGGACTGAGGTTAAACTTTTTTTCCACGTAGAAGAGGTAGGCAGTCACCAGATCGACCTTGCGATTCTTAGCAAAGAACCGGTCTAGCTCAGCTTTGATCTCATCGGAAAGAATAATAGCAGCCATGTAAAACCAAAAAAGAGTAGCAGCCACTTGTAAGAATGGAATGCTAGACTGACTTATTGAATGATCATCATAGGATGCTACCCTCCGGGGATGGATTTATTCAAGAGAACTTTTAGCCTTATTCGTGGGGAATGAGGGGCTGCCTTCATGGGGAAAGAGAGGGGGTTCGACTGGGAGGGTCTCCCATCAGTGGCGGCATCATACCTCCTATGGTAACCTCTCTCCTTTTGGATCAGGAGGAGTTGTGCTTCGGGAATCACTAGATCGGATTTTTGTGGCGGCAGTCGGTCAGGCGTTTCCGGAGATGGCTCCTTTGGCTCATGCGGAGGTGACGCCGGCAACTGATGCCAAGTTTGGCGACTATCAGTGCAACCTGGCGATGAAACTCGCCAAGCCTCTGCAGCGCTCTCCGCGTCAGGTGGCTGAGGCGATTATGCAGTCGGTCCAAGAGGAACCTCTCATCGGTCGTCTTGAGATAGCCGGTCCTGGATTCATCAATATCCACCTCTCCCCTCTGGCGATCTCCCAATGCGTGACGGGCCTGCTTGAGTCAGGGGGTATGGGGCTTGTGGTGCCACAGCCTCGGCAGCGGATTGTTATTGATTTCAGCTCTCCCAATACCGCAAAGGAGATGCATGTCGGGCATCTCCGCTCCACCATCATTGGGGATGCGCTGGCGCGCCTCTTTGAGGCGCTCGATCAGGATGTTCTCCGGCTAAATCACATCGGAGATTGGGGCACCGCCTTTGGGATGCTGATTGCCTACATCAAGGAGCATGCACCTGCTGTATTGCAGGGAGAGCACGCGGTGGAGTTGGCCACCCTTGTGCAGTGGTATCGTCAGTCGAAGGCACTCTTCGATCAGGACCTGCGTTTCCGTAAGGCCGCGCAGATGGAAGTGGTCGCTCTTCAGGGCGGAGATCCGGAGGCACGTCGGGCCTGGGGACTGATCTGCGAAGTTTCTAGGATCGCCTATCAGCAAGTCTACGACCTGCTGGAGATCCGCCTTAAGGAGAGAGGAGAGAGCTTCTACCAGCCGATGCTGGCTGAGATCGTCAAGGAGTTCGAGGCGAAGGGCCTCGTGGCAGTCTCGGATGGAGCGCGCTGTATCTTCCTAGATGGGTTTGTGAATCGCGAAGGCGATCCTCTCCCTCTGATGGTCCAGAAGAGCGACGGTGGCTACAACTACGACACCACAGACCTCGCTGCTATGAAGCAGCGGATCGAAGAGGAGAAGGCCGATCGGATCATCATCGTCACCGATGCTGGACAGGCACAGCACTTTGCCATGATTGCAGCGGCAGGCGAGAAGGCCGGTTGGTTCTCCAGCCGACCAGTGCGATTCGATCACGTGCCCTTCGGGCTGGTCTTAGGTCCTGATGGCAAGAAGTTCCGCACCCGAAGTGGGGAAACGGAGCGTCTGGTCGATTTGCTAGGGGATGCAACGGAAGCGGCTACCAAGATGGTGACGGAGAGACACCCCGACTGGTCCCAAGAAGAGATCACCAACACCGGCCTGGCCATTGGGATCAACGCTGTGAAGTATGCCGACCTCGTTTCTCATCGAGTGAAGGACTATCACTATAGCTCAGAGCGTATGCTGCGCTTTGAAGGCAATACCGCGCCGTTCCTGTTGTATAGCTATGTGCGAGCGAAATCGATCCTGCGCCGTCTCCCTCCTCCGCCTAAACAGGTCACCGTTGATCTGCGGGCTACGAGCGAAATCCGTCTGGGGATCCTGCTACTTCAATTCCCGGAGATCTTGTTGAGCGTTGCTGAGGATCTATTGCCTCATCGCCTAGCGGACTACCTCTATCGACTGGCTGACGCGTTCAATGCCTTCTTCCGAGATTGCCATGTGGAGGGCACCCCAGAGCAGGAGAGCCGAGCCGGACTCGTGAAGCTCACAGAGAGAATCCTTGGAAAAGGACTCCAGATCCTGGGACTACGTCTGCTGGAGCGTATGTAGCGTAGGCTGCAAGCGGGTCTTGGAGGGGGCGCCTGCTTCCTCCTTCACAAAACTGGGGAGGGCATACCCAGGAAGTCGGGTGCGCAGCTCCTCCAAGATCGCATGCCCGTCTTCCTCTGGCACCTCAAAATGGGCAGCGCCAGCTACACGGTCGAGTTGATGCAGGTAGTAGGGCTGAATGCCCTGATCGATGAGACATTCCAGAAGCGCCTGCTGAGAGGCGACGGTGTCATTCACGCCCTTCAAGAAGACCGCTTGATTCAACAGAGGGATCCCTAGGCTGCGCACACGAGCCAGCGCCTTGCGGATCTCGTCGTCCCACTCTTCCGCACAGTTCGAATGCAAGATCCACCAGATCTGCGCCCTTCTTTCACGCAGCAGTTCCAGCAGCCCTTCATCGATCCGCTCGGGAATCCCTATAGGAAAACGGGTGTGGAAGCGCACGATGGCCACATGAGGGATCTGATCGAGCGCTTCTAAGAGACGCCCTAGTGTTCCATTAGAGAGGCTCAGTGGGTCGCCACCACTCAAGATCACCTCGCGAATGGACGGATCTTTGCGGATGTAGAGCAGCTCCTCCTCAAACCCATGTTGCTGGGTATAGTCGAAATGCTGTCGAAAGCAATAACGACAATGCATGGCGCAGGCGCCCGTAGTGGTGAGCAAGACGCGGCCCACATATTTGTGGAGAAGACGGGCATGAGGTCGGCACCTGCTGTCACCCACCGGATCTGCTATGAAACCCTCGGCTGAGTCGAGCTCCTCAAGAAGAGGAACGAACTGTCGGGTGACGGGGTGATCTAGAGTTCCCTTGGGCATCTTGTTGGCGAGCCGTAGTGGGATGTTCACCCGAAACGAGGGACGTTCAACGAGGCGAGCCGCTTCGGGGGGAGCCAGCTGAAGATGGTCCACAAGTTGGCGTGGGGTAAGGAGATTAGAGCGCAATACGGCTTGCCACGACACTTTGAGCAGATCCATAGATAATTGATGCGGAATAGTTTATATCTAGACATGGAGACGATGCTAGCTACTAAAGATAATTGAACTTGTAGCGGTAGCGTCGTCGGCTGTGTCGGCGGGGAACTAGAGGGAGGGGCCAATGCGGAACATCATCGTGGGCGCATGCCTCCTTTGGATCGTTGGGGCAACGGGGATGGCAGAGCGGGTTCGCGAAGCTCCCCATTGTAATGAGGCGGATCGCGTGATGACGGAGTTCGCGGCTAAGGCTCTCGAAAGTGGGCTGGTGCTCACCGGATTTGGTGGACAGATGGGTCATGAGGTGCAGAGCTTTGCCCTCAACTTCTCGACGCAGTCCGTAGTGGACATCCAGAAGGCGCGCGCGCTGTACATCCAGGTCATGGAACGGTTCGTTCAGTGGGTGAACCAAGATCGCAAGATCCGTCCCTACTTGTCAGAGTTCCCCATCTCCTCTCGCAATGTTGAGCTCATGCTGAGCTTCAAGGATAGTCAGGGTCGTCTCCATCGAGACGGCAACATCTGCCTGATGTTCAACCTCCCAGAGCGGGATCGCATCATCTACAACAGGATGGAGCGGGACAAGATGGTGAAGGCGGAGGAAGAGCCGATGGATCGAGCGTTGGCTATCCAGATGGCGCGTGCCATGCCAGAGCCTCAGTTCTAGACGTTTACCTAGTTAGGCATAAAGCAGGGCTCTGCCCCGCACCCCGCTGGGAGACTACGTCCCCCAGCCCCCCTCCCTATGGTGGTCACCTTGCTAGGAGTTCTGTTGAAACAAGCTGTTGTAGATCAGGGATCTGTTGGGGAGGAATGTCTGGAGGAGGAACTCCTCCAGACAAAGATGGGAACAGCGCTCCGACTATTCAGTGGGGTGCTGGTAACGGAAGGCGCCAACAGCCACGAGAGCTGCCACGATCTGTGCCGCCACAAAGATGCCTACATCGGCCAGTGAGGTGATTCCTGTCAGGACGTTGCCCAGAGCAATCGCTGGATTGAAGACGCCGCCTGAAATTGGACCTGCTACACAGGCGCCGACGATGACCGTAAACCCAATTGCCAACCCATAGAAGGAGTTATCTGCTGTCTTCTTTGAAGTCGCTACGTTCAGTACGACGTAGACCAAGGCAAAGGTGAAGAGCAGTTCGAGGACGAAGACCGGTAGGACTTGTGAGACGGGCATGGGCATCGCGCCAGGTCCTTTGACGGCCATGCTGACATAGGCTGCAACCACGCTGCCGAGGAGTTGAGCGACGATGTAGGGGATGACATAGAGTCTATCCAATCCACCACGCAACCAGATGCCGATGGTCACGGCCGGATTGAGGTGACCGCCAGAGATGTGCGAGGTTGCATAGATCATGACCATCAGGACCGAGCCAATAGCGAGCGGCGCCAGCATCCCGACGGATGGGGCGATGGCAGCGAGGCCGACTGTGAGGACAAGGAAAAACGTGCCGATGAATTCCGCCACATAGGACGGAAAGCTCTTGATTATCAAGTTGCGCGGAGAAATTTTTGCCATAAAAACCACTTAAAAGATGAGAAGTACTCACAGCCCTTGATAAAAAAATGAATGGTCGGCTGTCTATCTTTTAGTTCCGGGTCCTAGCCGAACCATGGTTTTTAGGAGGGTCGATGCTTGCGGACGGTATCGGCAATTTCCGAGGTGATAGGAGCTCCATCCTGCTGAAGCGCTGGAGACGCCACCCGTTCAATCGAAGCCCCCATCGCTTGTAGCCGCTCGACCAGATGTTCGTAGCCTCGATCGAGGAAGCGGACGCCATGGATCGAAGAGGATCCTTGGGCCATAAGGGCCGCCATCACATAGGCAAAGCCCGCCCTGAGGTCGGGGATCGTAATCTCCGCTCCACGGAGCTCGGTGGCCCCCATCACGACTGCAGAATGGTGAAATGCTTGCTGATGATACCGGCAGCAAGATCCTAAGCACTGAGTGAAGAGCTCAATCTTAGCGCCCATTTTCCGCAGTGTCTCCACATAGCCAAAGCGGTTCTCATAGATCGTTTCATGGACGACCGACGCCCCTTCCGCTTGGGTGAGCAGAACGACAAACGGTTGCTGTTGGTCGGTAAGGAATCCGGGATAGACCCCTGTTTCTAGGTGCAGCCCTCCCTTAAGAGGTCCTTGCCAGAAGAACTCAATGTCCGCGTCGGTGATTCTCACACCACCGCCTACAGCACGTACCTTTTCAATGAAGCCAGTGAGTGTCTGATGCTGCAGGCCCTTGATCAAGACACGCCCTTTAGTCGCCAGAGCGGCGCAGGCAAAAGAGGCTGCCTCAGCTCGATCGGGAAGGACTCGATGGGTCACAGGATAGAACTGAGTGGTTTCACAGATGTAGATGGTGCGATCACTCTCCACGCTGATGCGAACGCCCAACTTTTGCAGGAAGAGGATCAGATCCATGATCTCTGGTTCCACAGCAGCGTTGCGGATCCAGGTGCTCCCGCGAGCTCGCACGGCAGCCAGGATGGTATTTTCCGTAGCACCTACGGAGGGAAAAGGTAGATGAATGGTAGAACCACGCAGCCCCTGATGAGCTCGTGCTAAATAGGCTCCCTCCCGCCGCATGGAGCGATACTCGATCCTAGCACCCAGCTGCTCTAGCGCTTGAATGTGGAAGTCGACGGGTCGGTTACCGATCGCATCCCCGCCTACCGTGGGCACGATGATGTCTTGATCGGTCCGTCCGAGCAGAGCTCCAATCAGGAGGATCGGAATACGATTGGCACCTGAAAAACGCTGAGGGATGTAGGTCGTTTTCAACTCTCT
Source organism: Chlamydiia bacterium (assembly GCA_049314435.1). Classification (GTDB taxonomy): domain Bacteria; phylum Chlamydiota; class Chlamydiia; order Chlamydiales; family JBMOFD01; genus JBMOFD01. Next base: position 34,148 of record JBMOFD010000003.1, read on the forward strand.
TGTCACGACTCGAAGTCGCTTAGCCTCGCGATCCCAATCGACCTCGGCTCCCAATTCCTGGATGAGAGCCACGGTGGTCTCTACATCCCCAATATTGGGCACGTTCTCAAAGACGCATGGCTGGTCGGAGAGGAGCGAGGCCACCAGAAGCTTGGTCATGGCGTTCTTTGCACCAGCTGCCGTGATAGTCCCATCGAGCGGCGTCCCACCCTGAATCTGTAGCGTATCAAGCTGTGAGGGCAGGGTTGTCGTGCTTTGCATGAGTAAGATCCTCGGACAAAGGCTCTAGAGCCTTGAGCGTGATGCAGTTGTGGTTCCCAAGAGAGGAAGAGAGGTGAGAACCCCCTCTTAGCAGAGAAACCTACCTCCTGAGCCTATTTTAAGGAAGATGGCGTCGGAGGATCCTTTGTAGGAGCTCATATCAACAAGCCTAATCTCCGCATTTTTGCGGAGATTAGGCGGATTATTCTCCGCATCCTATGGGGTCGGGCCATTTTGAAGATGACTGCTTCCCGAGGAATCTTCCCTCCGGCAATATGCCGAACCATTGTCTGATGGGAGAAAGTTTGACTCGCGCTGTTCGATGTTTGACTAGGGCTCTTTCTCTTGCCTTGGGACTTTCGGGGCCGCTCTTGGCGAGGGAGCAGTTCTTCGATGGGAATGTTCTACTGAACCACCCATGGTTCACCGGGCCCATTCTTGCTCCAGCCAGCAACGCGCTGCCCTATGGGCTTGCCGCTGTCCAGGCCAATATCATAGAGATCAACCGGTATGGTCATTACCAGGCCAACTGGCATCAAGAGAGCATCCCATGCTTCCACTCCCTTGTTGTGAATCTACCCGTTGCTTATGGCCTGGGCGATAGACTGGACGTTCAGGTCATCCCTCGCTTCCTATACAACAGTCATGAGGGTCAGCACTCGACGCAGCTGGGTGATTGGGCCCTGGGTTTTGGTATCCAACTCCACCGAGGGGCGTTGGATTCGTGGATCCCTTCGGTGAAATTTGGGTTCCGAGAGTACCTTCCAATGGGCAGGTTCGACCATCTGAATCCAACGAAGTTGGGGACACAGGTGAGTGGGACTGGGTCATTCGGTTCCATGGCCGGATTCTCCATCCGAAAATTACTGAAATTCAGTGAGGTGCACTACCTCTCAACTGTCCTCAACCTCCGTGCAGCGTATTACACTCCCACCCATGTCAAGGGACTCAGTCTGTATGGCGGTGCTCCTGATACATGCGGTCAAATCTATCCAGGCATGCTCTATGAAGTCATCCTCAGTGCGGAATATTCACTCACTGACAACTGGGCACTGGCCGTAGATTGCGACTATATTCACCGGGATCGCGATCGCTTTCGCGGATGCCCAGGGACGGATGCCGAGGGAGAGCCCGCCGTGGTGGGGAATCTCTCTTCTGAGCTGTTTAGCTTCTGCCCAGCGATCGAGTACAACTTCCGAGCTGGATTCGGCGTCATCGCAGGCGTGTGGTTCAGCGCGGCTGGACGCAATGCTCCGGCCTTTGCGAACTTTGCCATGGACGTTGTCTATGTCTTCTAGAGAGGATCTCCTTGGAATCCAACGGGATGCTCCTTTTTTGGATCGCAGAATCCCGCCATGTGTGGCACACTTCTCAAAAACTATGCATATCGAGGTATGTTCATGTCTGCCCAGACGCTGTTCCCGACCATCAGGACGGGGATCGGTCGTGAAGGTCATCGGTTTCTCCCTATGGAATCGACCAAGTTCTGTGTGATTGGGGGAATTCTGTTCGAGGATTGTCCTGGATTGGCAGCCGACTCAGATGGCGACGTGGTCTTCCATGCCCTGTGCAACGCGATCACCTCGCTCACAGGGGTATCGATCCTTGCCGGCATCGCTGAAGATCTTTGCCATAAGGACGGGATCACCGACAGCCAGGTCTATCTTGAAGCCGCTCTAAAGACCATGGGTCGTCAGAAGATCACCCACGTGGCCATCGCTATTGAAGGCAAGCGCCCCGACCTACAAGATCGTTTGTCAGAGATGAAGACCAAAATAGCCGCGATCATGGGACTGCAACCCAGCCAAGTGGGCATTACAGTCAGCAGCGGAGACGGGTTAACCGACTTTGGATGTGGTGAAGGGGTGCAGGCCTTTGCCTGTGTAACCACGCAAGAGAACGTTTAGGGCCTTTCCAGACGGGATGTCTGAAGGGTAAAACCTTCAGCGGGTGCAGGGCGCTGCCCTGCTGCTAGTACACGTCTTCGAGGTACTGCTGCTCACTCTTGTAGCGGCGTAACCAAGCAGAGGCATCCTCTGGTGAGAGCCCTCCATGCTGCTGGGCGATCTGGAGGAAAGCTCGCTGCACATCCTTGGCCATGGCCGTGGCATCGCCGCAGACGTAGATGCGAGCCCCTTTTTGTATCCAGGACCAGATCTCAGCTCCTGCCTCGAGGAGGAGGTGCTGCACGTAGACCTTGTGCTCCTGGTCACGCGACCAGGCTAGGCTGAGTCGACAGTGCCCCTGATCTCTCCATCCCAGGAGCTCTTCTTGGTAGTAGAAGTCGGTGTTGGAGTGGCGCTCGCCAAAGAAGAGCCAGTTCTGGCCCGAAGCCCCGGAGGCAATGCGATGCTGGAGGAAGGCTCGGAAGGGTGCTAGGCCTGTACCAGGTCCGATCATGAGGATCGGGTGGTCGGGATCATCAGGCAGGTGAAAGTGCTTGGTAGGGAAGAGGAACATCGGGATTCGATCGCACCCAGGAGAACATCCCTCAGAGAGGAAGTGGCTGCACACCCCATGACGCTGGTGTCCATGAGCCAGGAAGCTCACATCAGCCACGGTGAGGTGCACGTGATGCGGATCGTGGGCTAGGCTGTTGGCAATGGAGTAGAACCTCGGCAGGAGCAGGGGAAGGCTCTCTAGAATCCGGCGCGGATCAACTGAACTCGGGAAGGCCTTAAGAAGATCCCAAACGGCACGTCCCTCAAGGTAGGCATCAAGGAGATGATGCTGCTCTGGATCGAGAAGTTGAGCCAGTAGGTCTCGGGAGCCGAGGGCTGGGGCGCTCTCCTGGATGAGCTGAAGGATCCGGCGACTCCCCTTATGGATCTGCAATCGGTGGGTGAGAAGCTCTTGAGCAGGGAGCTGCTCCCCTGTCTTTCGGTCGGTTACGAGTAGGTCTGCTGATAGACCCAGGGCCTTTAGCGTCTGATCGACGAGGGAAGCCTGATTCTTGGCGAGGATCCCGATCGCATCACCGGGACGATGGTGCCAGCCACTTCCCTCCACACTGAGCTCGAGATGCCAGGTGGCTCGGGTCGATCCCGGGCTCGTCAGCGGCGTGCGCCGGACAAGGGGAGCTAACAGAGGATGGGCTTTAGTATAGGTCATCGTGCTCATGAGGCATCTAGTATAGCTGGCGCATGGGGGTAGCGTCCAAAGTTTTCAGGGTATGTTTGTAAAGAACTTCATTCAATAGAGGCCAATTCTAGGCAGAAACAGGAGGGCTGGAGGATGGAATCCTCCAGCTGAGGTCCGGAGCGGAGCTCCAGAAAAGAACTAGACCGGCATCGGGACAGCTGCTACCGCTCCCCATTGACCTGACTTCCAAGCCTTGGAAAGGAGATCGGTCTGCTTGGATGAGACGCCACCGCAGACTTCCATCGCTGTGAGGAAGCGAGCGCGGCAACGGTCTTTGCCTAGGATGGCAAAGCTGTCGAAGAAAGGCGGTCCTGCGCGCTGGCCGGTGATGGCAGCAAAGAGGATCGGCATGACGACTTTCTTGTGAGAGACGTTGAACCAAGTGGCGACTTGGCGAGAGGTCTCGTCGATCGACTGACGTCCCCAATCCTCACGACGGTCCAACTCCCACAGAATGACCTGCATGATGTTAGCCGTGAGGGTTGGTGTGGCCTGCTTGGGCACCACCAACTCTTCAGTGACGTGCAGGTCGTTCACGAAGAAGAACTGACAGAGGTCCATGAAGTCGCCAAACGTCTTGATCCTAGTGTGGGCCAAGGGCATCAGCTTCTCCATGAAGACATCGTTGAAGAGCCAGCCCTTCATGCGAAGCCAGAGCTGATCCTGAGGGATGAGCTTAATGAGATACTGCTGATTGATCCAATCGAGCTTCTGCACGTCAAAGAAGGCCCCGCTTGTCCCAATGCGTGTGGGATCAAAGAGGTCGATGATCTCCTGACGGGAGTAGATCTCCGTATTGTCAGGCATCGAATAGCCCATCAAGGTAAGGAAATTGCAGAAAGCCTCAGGTAGGTACCCGGCATCTCGGAAGTAGAAGATGGAGGTTGGATTGCGGCGCTTCGAGAGCTTCCGGCCATCCTTTCCAAGGAGAAGAGGCATGTGCATGAAGATGGGAGCCTGCCAGCCAAACGCTTCGTAGAGATAGATGTGCTTGGGGGTGGAGCTCATCCACTCATCCCCACGGATCACGTGGGTGATCTTCATCAGGTGGTCATCGACCACGTTGGCGAGGTGGTAGGTAGGGAATCCGTCGCTCTTCAGGAGGACCTGATCGTCGATGTCTGCCCAAGGGCAGGTGAGGCGACCCTTCACAGCGTCGTGATAGACACATTCGCCGGAGGTGGGAACCTTCAGTCGTAGAGTATAGGGTTTTTTGTCGGCCAAACGCTGAGCGATCTCAGGTTCGGTGAGATGACGGCAGCGACGGTCATAGCCTTGACGCTGTCCCATCTTGCTCGCGACTTCACGCATCTCATCGAGATCCCCCGCCGTGCAGAAGCAGCGATAGGCCTTGCCCTGATCGAGGAGCTGCTGAGTATATTCCCGATAGATCTCGGTACGCTCAGATTGGCGGTAGGGACCATAGGGCCCTCCGACATCAGGACCCTCATCCCACTGGATGCCACACCAGTGGAGTGCATCGAAGATCGAGGTCTCATATTCCGGACGACTGCGCGTCTGATCGGTATCCTCAATGCGTAGGATGAACTGGCCACCAAAATGGCGAGCAAAGATGAGGTTGAACAGCGCCATGTAGGCTGTGCCTACATGGGGATCCCCCGTGGGGGAAGGGGCGATACGAACGCGAACGGTCATCAAATTGACGCGACGGAACCCCCACCGCTTGGATGCAAACGCAGGGGGGAGCCGCGCTCCCTTCAAATGGTTAAAATAACGCCCACAGCCTCTACTAGGGTGGTGCCGCTCTGGGCGGCCTCACTCTAGTGGAAGGACTTTAGTCCTAGATCTCGACGGCCATGCAGCGAGGCCCGCCCTGAAAGAGGACCAGGTCGCGCAGAACATTGAGAGCTTCCTGGAGTTGGTGATCCTCCACAGGATGCTCGTCATCGCCGAGTTCATCAGGGTGGGATTTCAGCGTTTCCAAGAAGTGCTGGTAAGCGCGGTTATTAGTTTGCCTTTTTACAGAATTGGCGCGAAGAGCATCGATGATCGGCAGTAGGGCGACCTCCTTCTTCTGCAAGTGAGCGCGGTACTTGGGGCCTACTGCAACCCTTTGGATGATGCCCAGGTCAGCCAGTTGATCGATGTAGTTGGGTTCGATGCAGTCCGACTCAAGAGGGTACTGCTCATGCTTTTCCCCGAGCTTCATTTCGCTGAGAACGCCTGGGATGACGATGTCCGCTTCGACGCCAAGCATTTGGGGGCTACGTCCCGACACGGTGTAATACCGTCCCCGTGTGACCTTGTATTCCCCTTGAGGGTTCACCTGGTTTTCTCGTGAGGAATCAAGAGTGAAGGTTTGGAAGGTGCCCTTCCCATAGGTGTGATCATCCCCTACAACAATCGCCCTGCCCCAGTCCTGTAGTGTTTGCGCTACAATCTCAGCGGCCGAAGCGCTCGAGCGGTCTGTCAGGATTACGAGGGGACCTCGGTATTGGCAGGTTCCCTCAAAATCGCGCAGATGTTGGACCTCGCCATCGCTATTCTTGATCGAGCAGACAATCCCTTTGTCTATGAAGAGACCGGCGACTTCGACAGCTTGAGGAAGGAGCCCCCCCCCATTGCGGCGCAAGTCGAGGAGAACCCCTTCGAGGCAATGCTCTTTGGAGATCTCTTGTAAGACCTTGGCTAAGTCAGCCGCAGAATCGGTATTGGGATCCGCATAGAAGGCATGAAGATGTAGCTGAGCCAGGACTCCCTGACCAAAGGGGATCACTTGTGAATCAAAGCGCTGATCCTTCAGAACGACCTCGTCTCGTGTGACTGGAATCGCTAGGATCTCAGTGCGAGTGCCTGCATCGTCCATCACAGAACGCATGATTGTGAGGCTGACTTCGGTATGGGCCGGACCTCGGATTAGGTCCACGGCATCGGTCATGTCCATGCCAACAACCGGTTCTCCATTCACGGCAATGATCTTATCCTTGGCCTTCAGACGGCCTCCGCGATCCCCCGGCCCTCCCTCAATCAATTTCACAATGGTCAGACCGTCGAGGTCATCACGTAGCTGAGCGCCGATTCCATGTAGGCGCTGCTGTACTTGGATCAGGAACTGCTGTGCCTCACCAGGAGTGAAATAAGCGGTGTGCGTATCTAAGCTCCGGGCTACGGCCTTCATGAGCTTCGATAGGAAGAAGGCCATGCCGTCAGGCGTCTTGAGCGATGCATACTGCTGCTCTTGCATGGCGCGTCGCTTCTGGATCCTCGCTAACATCTGTTCAACAGGCTCGTCCGATTTCCATTGGCTTGCTGTGTCGAGCTGAATACCACGTAGCTGGCGGAGGCGTTCTGAGAGCTCCTCAGGCGTCTGCGCCCATGGGAGATCCTTGAAATCCTCAGCCTTTAAACCCTTGGGTAGGACCTGACCATCCAAAGCGAGCTCGAATGCCTGCCGGCGCTCGATCGCTTCCAGCATGCGCTGGTAGATCTCTTCAAAGGGACCGAAGCGAGCCGAACGGAACCCATCTAAGACTTGCTGAGTCAGAGCGCTATCAGGATGGAGGGCGTCGTCGATCTCTAGCTCGATGAAGTAGAGTTTGTAGGGGTCCAGCTCCTGAAGGAAGGAGTCTAAGATCCGCTGAGCCAACGTCGGGCTGAGCGTCTTATGGCTGGCGTGCGCATGGAGAATCTCCCGGACTTTACCGGGGACATCCTGGGGAGAGATCGTGGGGAGCTTATTGGCCGCGCCTAAACATCCGAGCATGCCTATGCCCAGGATGAGACCCATCCGAAGAGAGTGGAATCCAAACAGCATGTTAGCCCTTACCTGCCAAAGCATAGATACGCCCTCGAGCTCCAAAAGGAGAATTCATACCCCCCTGCCCGATTCGCCTCAGACTACCGGCTCTCACCGGAGTCGTCAATCCGGCTCCAAAGTGGTGGAAATATTAAGAAAAAGGGCTCGAAATTCTTCCACTGACCCTTCATTTTTACGAAATAAAGACATGTCCCTTAATGGCATGGTTTGACCAGAAAACGACTTCAAAAGCCTCTCTACAAGGGGTCATGCATTCAATTGTTAAGATTTTTTTGTAAATACTTGGTTTAAATACTTTTATATGAGATAATGATTATTCCGAGGCGCGGCAAGTGGTTGTGGACCACAGTCTTGCAAGGTCCGCGGCGTCGCGTGCCCCAGGGAATGGGGCGAAACAGTCATTGAAAAGAACAGGAGAGGAATCCATGCAACAAGAGGAAGCAGGGGTGCTGTCACCGCAAGGTGGAGAGCAGAGCGGTCAAGATCTGAAGGTCGTATCGATCACAGAAGCTGCACGTCTCAACAAGGTGACGCGTCAAGCCATCTATGTGGCCATTAAGCAAAAAAAATTGAAGGCCCGCAAAGACCGTACGCGATGGACGATCAGTCTTGATGATCTGAACGAGTATCGGTCTAACAAGTACAGCCGAGCCAAGTCGATGTTCAATGGCGAGCTCGTATTTGATAACATCCGAGGGTACTACTCGGTGAATCAGGTAGCGAAGATGCTGGGCGTTCCAGCTCAAAAAATCTACTACGCAACTCGAGTAGGTCTATTGAAGGCGACCCGTAAGGGAGCAGCTTGGGTGATCCATGCCCAGGACGTGAGTGAATATAAGGCTAACTACCTAGAGCGTGCGGCTGAACAGCAGCGAGCTCGCGGGGCTGAACGAGGAACTGGGACACAACAAGCCTAGTCCTCCTCACAATCGTAAAAAAAATGAACCGCACTCCCCCCCTCCGGAGAGTGCGGTTTTTTTCTTTAATGGAGAGCTCTGCTGCAGAAGGTGCTTCCTGATAAGATCGTAACTTTTTGTTTAAAGTAATGAAAGATCGTCCAATTGATGTGGCTAAATTGTTCAACATTGATCGTAAATGTTAAACTGGCTGTTGAAAGTACATTTTAGATTACGGGAGTATGATCAATCGAATCTCTAGTACTTAGCGGTCCTCTGACACCGATAGGTCAGTCCAGCATCCTTCGTGAGGAGGGCCTGCATTTGCCAGTGAGCTCGAAGAAGGAGCCTCTCTCGCGTGAGCAGATGCTGCGGCACATGGCTGAGCAGATTCTCTCTCAGCCTAAGTCCATTTCCTTATGGGGATGGATTTGGGGTGAGAGTGAGGAGGAGCCTGACGGGGAAGAGCTCGATCTGAGAGTCGAGGCGCTCTACCAGCGGTTGAGTCCGGCCTGTATGGGCTATCAATCGGAAGAACGTTTGAAATGGGATCGCGGGCTCGAAGAGGAGTTGAACAAGGCGGGTAAAAATCAGCCCGTTCTCGGTGGAACCTTCGACCTGGAGCAGCAAGGCTATCCCATCTGGCGAGCTCAGGAGCGAGACTGGTTGGCAAGGGTCTACGATTGGTGTCCCGACAGCATGGAGGGGCTCCATGGTATGGATCGTTCGTTTGATGATCACCTTCTCTGTGCTGCAGAAGTGCTATCCCTGGAGTCGGCCTACCATGATCTAGGCAAAGATAAGATCCGCAGTCTCTGGGTAGGAGGGGAGTTACGCAGCTATCAGGTTACGGTCATCCCATTGGTGGGCGGCATCGAAGCCTATGGGCTCACACCGATCAGCCTAACAGGTGAGGACGTGCCTTTGGATGTCCCTGCACTTCTACTCTTCAAAGGCACCTCCACTGACACGGCCTCGAAGGGCTCGGGCTTTACGGTGACTCTTGATCTTGACTGGGATGGCGTGGCCAAAAATTTCTATGACCTTGAGGTGCATCAGCAAGCTCGTCAGTTTATGAAGCAGATGGCTGAACTGGGGTTCAAGGTGGTGACCTGTGGGCATAGTATGGGTGGGGCTTTGGCGACCTACACAGGCATCTACAACCCAGATCTTGTGACCAAGGTCTACACCTTCAATCCGCCAGCTGTGGCGCGATCCGCCGAAGTAGAATATAAGCGGCTGAAGAATGAAGAAAACAAGGGTCAGGTGAGGGTCCCTCTGATCTGGAACTTCATTAACACATTGGATCCTGTGCCCTACACGGGTCAGGAAGCTGTGGGGCAGGACTTCTTCGTTCAGCCTTGCGAAGAGTTCATCGACGAATGCCATCAACGAGTGGCCTCGATGGGTGACTATGTCTTCCGTTGGATCTGCGGATTCCCGCTACACACCTCTAAAGTGCACGGTAGGATGATGTTCGGTCGTCCACATATCCTTATAAAGGGCAGGAGAGAATTATCGAAATGGCGTGGCCTGCTCCTCATCGGACAGTTGATTCTCTGGCCCTCGGTCTCTCTGCTGGTGGGTATCAAGCGTATTATTATTGGGCACCGATCAGCCACCAGTCTCTCCTATGCCGTCAGCTGGGTCCACAAACTGCTGGATGGTATCGCTGGCCTTATTCTCACCCTCTTGGAAGCTCTTATCCGGCTGCTTCCGCAGCGATTTATAGGGCCGGCTGAGCCAACTCAGGCTTCTCCTCAGTCAGACGCGAATATCTCCTGATCATCAGGCTTCTTCGAAAAAATCCCTGATCTTCGACGTTCTAAGAGACATCATTCTTCAGCCATCAGCCAACCGCTGGCGTGAGCAGCGTAGGTAACTATTACCAAGCGATCTGCCATATGGAGCTGTAGCAATAGCCAGAGGCTATAGCTGCACGCCCCATATATCGGGAAGAGCCTAGGCCACCGTTGGCGGCGCTGGAAGCAGCTTAAAGTCGCGTACCTGCAGGTGGATTGCTGCCTTGCACTGCTGTGTGACCACGGTAGGTGTGAAGGCGACACGAATTCGCTCTCCCTTGCGTGAGAGCAGATTGCGCTTCTCCGCCATGTTGAAGGCGATCCCCTCGATGCAACGCTCCTCTTCCCCGAGGTAAAGGCGTAAATGTTGCTTGCCGATGACTCTAGCCCCTTGCTGCTGAGCTTCGCAGAATAGCACTGGGGATGGATTTTCATTCCCGAACGGCTCTAGAAGAGCCAATGACTCCATGAAATCAAAGGTGAGATCCCCCAGGGTAACATGAGCATCTAGGCGTAAACGAAAAGGCAGAAGATCATCTGCGAGTGACTTTTGAGCAGCATCCAAAAATCTCTGTTTAACCTCTTCAATCCGCGAGGCTTCAACGACCAGTCCCGCCGCATAATCGTGTCCGCCGTAGTTCACCAAGAGATCTCTCATCTCATGGAGCACCGGAAGAAGAGGGAACTCAGGGATCGTCCGAATGGAGCCTTTTCCGACCTGGTCCTCTACAGCAATCAAGCAGGTAGGACGGTTGTATTGCTTGGCCAGACGCGCGCTCAAGATAGGGATCACACCAGGGTGCCAGCGGGTCGAGCTCATGGCAATCGCCTTGCGAGTCAGAAGCTCAGGCTGTGCATCGAGGAGCTTGTCGAGCTCCTGTGACATGGCTCGCTCGATTTTCTGTCGCTGAAGATTATTGCGCTCCAGTTCCTTGGCCAGCGAGGTCGCCTTCTCTAGATCATGAGTGATCAAGAGCTCAACACCCTGTCTAGGATCAGCAATCCTACCCAGACTGTTCAGTCGAGGTGCCAGTTTGCTGACGATGTCGATGGAGGAGAGAGTCCCAGGATGGAGCTCACTCACCTCCATCAGCTGACGCAGACCAAGACGCTTTGTGTGATTCAGCTGCTTCAGACCATAACGGACCAGGATCCGATTCTCTCCCACAAGAGCGCCCATGTCTGCTACGGTGCCCAAAGCCACTAGGTCTAGGTACTCCTTGAGGTCGATGGTGCCCGGTTCCAGGCGCTTCAGCTCAAGAAGGTGCTGAGTTAAGGCATGGATCAGTTTGAAGGCAACGCCAACCCCTGTCAGATGGCGGTTGGGATATCCGCTGTCGACTGTTTTGGGGTTGAGGATCGCACAACAGCTCTGTACTCGGGACGTTGGCTCATGGTGGTCTGTAATGATGAGATCGACCTCGGCTGTCTTGAGAGCATGCACCTCGTCCTCTCGTGCCGTGATCCCACAGTCCACCGTAATCAGCAGACGAAAGCCGCGTTCCTGAGCTAAATTACATGCGTCGGGAAGAACCGATCCGCTGAGCTTTTGCCTGTTGGGAAGCTGGAAATCGACGATGCCACCGACCCGACTCAAGAAGTCCACAAGCAGAGCTGTTCCAGTCATGCCGTCTACGTCAGTATCGCCAAAGACAAGGATAGGCTCCTGGGCCTCGATCGCTCTGGTAATGCGATCGACGGCTAAGCGCATATCACTGAAGAGAAACGGGTCGGTCAGATCGGGGAGCTGGGCATAGAGAAACTGGTGGACCTGCTCAACGGTGGTGAGACCGCGAGCAACCAAAATACGCGCCACCACCGGATGGAGATAGAATTCTCGTTCAAAACGGGAGGCGAGCGCGGAATCCTCCTTCGGGAACATCCACAGGGGATCGCCCGGAGTCAGAGTATGGGACATGAGACCTCATTGATGAAAACACCATCATAGGGACTCCCCACTTTCGGCCCACCAGAAAGAGAGCGCGCGGCAAGGTTTTTCTCTCGAGACACCGAGAGGCCGACTCTCCAGACCTCTTCAAGGGTCCGTCCAAAGCGACCCATGGACGAGAATCGCTCTCTGTGCGATCATGCCCTGCATGCGGCTATGGCGGAATTGGCAGACGCGCTAGATTCAGGTTCTAGTCGGGGCAACCCGGTGGATGTTCGAGTCATCTT
>JBMOFD010000004.1:0-44485 GCA_049314435.1 Chlamydiia bacterium
ACTCATCGCGATCATAAGGCCAAATGCCAGCCGGTATTTCATCGGAACCTCCATCGATGTCATTATCTGGTTTCCGTATGTAGCGGATTGCCTCGATTATAAATAGAGAACCCGAGGGTCAGGTAGGACGCTATAAGGCCATGAGAGAACCGCTGGTCAGGATGGTCGCCAGCCCTTGCCCAAGCGGCCTGTGTCTAAGACAGAAAAAGCGCCACAAGCGATCCCGCTGATGCCATGTGGACCCCGAATCAAGGCTTCTCCAGCGGAGTCGAAAAAGTGCTCTAGTTTGGCCGCCCTGAGAAGCCAAGCGAGATGGCTTGATGGTTTTTACTAAGGAGATGAATAATAGCTCGCCCCATGTTCAGGTTTTTCTATGCCTACTCCTATTTCCTCTAATTCAAGCCACTACGCTGCGGGAATGGCTGGCTTAGAGCAGTCACGCGAGTCGCAAGTGAGTTCTCATGGTAGTCTCAGTGAGGTCATTGAGGATGAACCACCGGTTGCATGTCTTAAGCCGAGGCCAAGGGCAGGTGGACATCTTGAGTTCTTTGGGTGGACAAGAGAGCCCATCGTATGGCCTCTGCCTGGAGCCGCAGGGCGCGGTGCCGGACCTTTTTTAGAAGTGGAACGAGGTCGCTTCGGTCGGCAGAGTATGCAGTCAGCCTGCAAGGTGTCCGAGGCGCTAGAGCATCTTCGCATCTTCGGAGATAGCATGCCCTTTCTATGTGAACGTCTGGATCAGCTAACGCGGCGGTCTCAGGAAGTAAGGTCTTCGTTTTTGTCGGAACCGCGCAAGGACATGCAAGAGATCTATGTGAAGAGTCGGATAGCGAGTAGGCCTGGCAGTGGATCAGATGTTCAGGCCCCAACGGACGTGGTTTCTGTGTCTTCTAAGGAAGACGCGATGCGTCGGATGATTGAGCTATACAACACCTATCGGGAACGATTTGAAGCCTTTCAAGCTTGGGTAGGTTCACGTCAGGAGTGGGTATTACAACTTGCGCCCGAGGAGCAACGCTACTGGCACGAGGTACAAGCGGACACCATCATCCAAGAGTGTCTTGAGTGGAGTGAAAAGGTCGAACGTTCCTTAAGGCAATCTCTGCAGACCCTTTGCCTGATGATGCCTTCTGCGAAGTTAGCTTCCGCGGCGGTTCTTAAGCTAGAGATCAATAGCCCACCCGATGTGCGACGCGTGGTACTTCAATCGCTAGCCGATGCATTGTCTGGAGTTCCGCGCTCGGAACCTAAGAGTCGTCCTGTAGACATGCTTCCAGATCCATAGGTAGAGGCACATCTCTGATGTCTTGAGGAAATCCATTATTCAGATGAATAATGGATTTCCTACATTGGAGGGCTTTCCGTGTTTCCTGTCATCGGTCCATTAATCGGTCCATTAAATGTTTCGCTGGATGGTTCTTCTAGCGCTAAAGGCCCGTCCACCCCAGTCAGTGCTCGATCCACTGGCTCGTGGAGGAGTTCTCCTTCCCAGGAGGGGTTTGTGGAGGCGGGTGGAAGGATGGAGGAGGTGGTGGCTGACTGCCTCAATCAGCCGCGATCGTCGCATGGCTCGCGTCATGGGTCTCCTGGCCTGATGAACCAGCGAGTTCGACCTCTTTCCGCCGGATCGAAGCGGACCAGCAGCGCCTCCTTAGAAGCAGGAGATGATCTTCTTGGACATGTTCATCCGGAAGTCTTTGTACTCAAGTTGCCTCAATCGAGAGTCAATCATCTTCGGTCCGAGAGGCCAGACAGTCCAGCGATCACATCATCAAATCAGGCGAAGTTAGATGTCTTCCCAGCTATTCCAGCGGGAGTTGCGGATGCCATAAGGCCCTTATTGAACTATGGGGACAAGATCTCTGCCCTCTGCCAAGAGGTTGAAGATCTAAGAGGGGTTTCTCAGGAAGCGAGATCGGCAGTGGAAGGGGTCGCGTGCCAGATGATGCAAGAGATTCGTGATAGGGGCCAAACGTTATGTGGAGCCTCGCTGTTCGAAGGGTCTCATGTCCATGAGGTCGCCCACAGCTCTCGAGGCGTGGTCACTAAGCAAGCGTCGATGAGCCGTCTCATCCACCTCTATCTGAAGTATCGTGACTGCATGAGCGTTTTTAAAGAATGGACGACCGCTCGACAGGATGCCCACGGCTTACCAGAGGTGCAGCAATACTTACACAGCCATTCGGCTGATACCGTCATCCGGGATTGTCTTGACTGGAGTAAGGAGATCGAGCGCCTGCTAAGGAATGCACTTCATACGCATTGCCTTGCTGTTCCGTCTGTGCAGCCTTGGGCCCATCAACTGGGGGCTCTGAAGGCTGACACCCCTCTTGATGATGTGCGAGCAGTACTTGGCAGATTTTTAAGGAAGTTGTTGCCAGTGCAGGCGAGTAGACAGCTTTTTGTGGACCGCGAGTCTCCTGTCTAAAAAGAGGCACTCGCGGCCTGTGAACTCTCTGCCTTAGGCCGCTTTGGTAGAAAATGGAGGCAAAAGTGAGTGTGCTTTTGTCTCGAGAAGAGATTTTGCAACTATCCGAGTTTCATTGACTTACGAACGTTTGTGGCCGCGGGCTTCATCTTCCTCTATGGAAAATATTGATGCTCCTCATGGGCTGTGCTACAGTCCGAAAGCTTAGGGGAGAACTCTCCACCGCTTATCGCGATCGACAATAGAAGTTCGCACCAGAGAATGCTTTCAAGGAGACTTGCAACATGGCCAACACTGCTCAAAAAGGCGCACCAAAGGCGCAAAGTAAGTTTATGGCTCCGCTGAACGTGAGCGATGCTCTTGCCAAAGTTGTGGGCAAGGGACCAATGCCACGCACGGAAGTAACAAAGAAACTGTGGGCTTATATCAAAAAGAAAGGCCTCCAGGATCCCAAAAAGAAACGTATGATTGTCCCAGATGCCGACTTGGCAGCAGTCATCGGTTCCAAGCCGATCGACATGTTTGAAATGACGAAGTCCGTCAACAAACACCTGAAAGACTAGCCAGCCTTTCGTCTGCATGATGGGCTGTTTGATCCCAAACGGCCCTTTCTTTCCCTCATGTCAACATGTATCATTGTCACCCTGCTCCAATTCGTGAGGTGAGCATTGGCATGGCATGCTTCAGAAAGACGTCTCGTTGATGCCATTTGTGTCTCTTCCATCATCGGGATTTGGCCCCGTTTCATTGAACCGCGCTGGGTGAGACAGCGCCACATCGAGCTGCCCCTCAGCGGCTGGCAGGGCCGACCTTTCACAATCCTCCATCTCTCCGATCTGCATTGGGGCCCTGATGCCCTTAAGGGGACGCTTCTGCGAGCCTTGAGCAAGGCTGCCCAGACCACCCCAGACCTCGTCTTGTGGACAGGAGATTATCTCGTTGATGGTCAGTCCCATGACCTGGACACGCTCCGACATCTCATGGGTCTGTGCCGTGGACAGTTTGGGACCTTTGCCTCCCTCGGAAACCACGACTATGCCCAATACGTTAGCTGTGATGGAGGCCCCTGGGTCACCAAGACCGATCCCTCCAAACTCCTGCGCATCCTCCGACGGCTGCTGAAGTCAAAAACAGAATATAGCGTTAAGTATGCTCAGGAGGATCATCCAGAGCTCCTGCGGCTGCTCGAGGAGCAGGGGATTGAAGTCCTCCACAATCGCTCGAAACAGGTGCTCATCGATGGCCACACGCTTGAAATCGGTGCAACGGGTGATCTGTGGGCAGGTCAATGTAAGGAGCTGCGGCCACACACATCGGCAAGCCTCCTCATGTGCCACAATCCCGACGGGTTAGCAGGAATGGAACAGCACTGGTCTGGGGTCCTGGCTGGGCATACACACGGTCGTCAGGTGAATATTCCAGGGCTTGCCCTGCGGTTAGCTCAAGCTCGAGGCCCCTTCACACGAGGGCTCTATCGACTGCCTGAGCAGCGCTGGGTGCACGTCTCTTCAGGGCTTGGATGCTCTTTGCCCTTCAGATTCTTCTCACCGCCCGAGATGACCTGGATCCGATGTATTCCCTCTTTGCCGGAGTTGCCGTGAGCTCTCAGAATCAAGAAACGGAGCCTCCAAAGGGAGAGACGATCGCGATGCTGTTGGCCTATGACGGTCAGCCCTATTGCGGTTGGCAGAGGCAATCCGAAGGGGTGAGTGTGCAGTCGGTTGTTGAGAGTGCGCTCTCGATTCCTTGTCGAGTGCCCATCTCCATCATTGGTGCTTCACGTACCGATGCGGGAGTCCACGCATGGGGACAGGTGGCGCATGCTCACATACCTCATGGGATCGACCCAGCACGTCTGTTCAAGAGCCTCAATGGCCTTCTCCCAGACCCGGTTCGTTGTCGTGCTCTGGTGAGGGTGCCAGAGAGGTTCCATAGTCAGTTATGGGCCAAGGGGAAGCTCTACACCTATCGCATTCAATGTGGCCCCGTGCGCGACCCTTTGCGCCGGACGATGACGGCCCACTGGCCTTACGCCTACGATCTCGAGCGAATGCGCGCCTTCAGTCAGCGATTCATCGGAACCCATGATTTCGCGGCGTTTGCGAACTCCAATACGGAGGGCCAAGCCGGTAGAGATAGCGTTCGCACTGTGTGGAGTATGGAGATCCAGCAGGTGGAGGACGAGCTCCGCATCCATGTCGAGGGGAACGGATTCCTCTACAAGATGGTGCGCAATCTGGTCGGCGCTCTCCTAGAGCTGGGCCAGGGACGGCTCACAGAAGAGCAGCTTCTTACTGGATGGCAGAGCTGCGATCGAGCCCTCCTGCCGCCCCCCGCCCCTGCTGAGGGCCTCTGCTTGATGCGCATCGACTATGCTGAGGGTTTGGGTGGGGGCGGGGTCTGGAGCTCTGCTCCAGACCTCGCTGGAGGGCTGCACCCTCCAGACCACCCAATTGGTAAATTGGAAAGGTCTTAGTTAGGATACGGTAGGGGGTGCTATGAGCTTGTTACCAGTCTTCGCCGCGGTCCTTATTTTGACCGGCTGTTCATCGCCCGACGAAGCACAGAAACAGAGGGTCCTCAGGGAGAATGCTCGAGGGGAGTACCTCCATCAGAAGTCCGGGCAACAGACCTTTGCCCTCCCTACCCCACAGCTCCAGCCGCCTCCTGCCTATCCGTGGGAGGAGCATCAGCAGCAGGCTCCGCGTCGGACTAGCTAAGGTCATTGGCAAAAATCCAGGAGAACATGGCAGGTTAGCGCCAGCAGCAGGTGCACCATGACCCAAGCCCTCTTGGAGAGACTCAGTGAGATCCAACGGTATGCCCGGCTGCTGGCGCACCATCCATTGGCCGAGACGCGCTTAGCCCTGCTGATGGAAGAGTGGCCGCAGGCGCCTGAGCTCATGCGTGCTCATGTCCTCTGGTGGGCACGAGCTCAGCCCCTCGAACGGCTAGTCTTCTGCTCCACAGCTTATGTCCAGGGGATGGAGTGCCTGCGCGATCTCTCCATCGAGCAGATCGATAGTCTCGTGGAGTCCCTTGAACCTACCGAGCTGTTTTGGGCCGATGAGGGCGGCCTGCTGGGGTATCAGAGTCAGTTGCTGCAGCTCCTAGTCGCTCATCAGCACACCGCCTCCTTAAGCTTTCACCAGCCGCCGCTAGAACGTCTGCCTTCTTCGGGTGAGACGAGCGCGCGGGCCTTGGACCGCGCTGACTGGGCCAGAGTGTGGCAGGGCCTGCAGGCTCTCCATCACATGGCAGAGATCTACCCTGTGGGTGGGGCGGGAGACCGCCTTGACCTACGACATCCCGAGACCCAAGAACCTCTTCCCGTGGCGATGTTGCCCTTTGCGGGGAAGACTCTCCTCGAGGGGCTGATTGAGGACCTGCAAGCTAGAGAGTGGCTTCTCTTTCGTCTGACCGGACAGCGTGTGCGCTGCCCGGTCGCTATGATGACGAGCTGGGAGAAGGACAACCACCGGCACATCTATCAGCTCTGCGAATCCAAACAGTGGTTTGGACGAGGACGCTCCTCGTTTCGTCTCTTTTCCCAGCCGTTAGTTCCCGCCATCGATGTGGAGGGTAAATGGATCTTTCTGGAACCCGGACGTGTCCTTCTTAAGCCAGGCGGGCATGGAGCGATCTGGCGTTTGATGGAGGAGCGGGGAGTCTTGCAATGGCTTAGAGAGCAGAGCAGGACCTTCGGTCTCACCAGACAGATCAACAATCCCCTGGCCGGCAGTGATACAAACCTGCTTCTCCTTGCTGCTTACGGTGAGGAGCGCGAGGCCGCTGTGGGATTCCTCAGCTGCGCGCGCAAAGTGGGAGCCGCCGAGGGCATGATCGTGCTTGTTGAGGAGGCACTGGCTCACCGCTACTGCTACACCCTACAGAACATCGAATACACCGACTTTCTCCAGCTGGGTTGGCAGGATCAGCCCGCGATACCTGGTGGGGATGAGTCACCCTTCCCCGCCAATACCAACATCCTCTACGTCTCTCTAGACGCCGTTGAACAGGCTCTCAGCCGTGCCGAACATAAAGGGGAGCTCCTCAACCTCAAACCCGCTCGAGTACTCTTTCCTAGTGGTCCCAGAGAGATGGTGATCGGGCGTCTTGAATCCACCATGCAGAGTCTAGCAGAAACCTTCCCGACGCTGGAATCGACCCAGGTGGAACACCCGGAACAGCTGCCCCTTCGTAACCTGCTCCTGATGCAGGAGCGCAGCATGACGATGTCCACCGCCAAAAAGGCCTATCGCGAAGGGGAGTCGTTCTTTGAGACGCCCGTGGGATGTTATCTAGACTGGTTGGCCCTGCGACTCACCTGGTTGCGCAGCATTGGATGGACGGTGCCTTCATGCAGGCCGGGTGATCCACAACCGCCCTGTCGAGTGCGCTGGTTGCCCGCTCTCTCTCCCTTAAGGTCGATGATGGGTTCGGTGTTCGGCCGAGGCACTCTGAAAGAGGGCTCTGCTATGAGTCTTGAGGTTACAGAGGCTTCTCTATCTGGAGTGACTGTAGATGGAGCTCTGGAAGTGGTTGCCCAGCAGCCCTATGGGCGTCTTCAAGAGGGTGAGGTCGTGTTTGGAGCTGAATGCGGGCAGCTGATTTTGGAGAATGTGATGATCTCCAATCGCGGAGCCTCCAGCGCATCAGGTCCGCCCGAGCGGTGCCGCATTCTCCTGAAGGGAGCCTCCCGGTTTGTGGCTCGCGGCGTCACCCTTTCTGGAGAAAGGGAATGGATCGTAGAGGATGGCGAGTGTGTCGAACTTTCCCAGGACGCCAAAGGCGTTCTGCAGGAGCGTCGTATGCCATGGAGCCCTCAGTGGATTTGGGATCTATCGTGGAGTGATGAGGGGCCGCAGGTTCGGCCTGCCACCCAGACCCATGCGAAAATCCCGGGACCTGGAAGTAGGGTCAGCAATACCGGATAGCCGGTGCGTCATGCCGCATATGCCAGTCCCCATGAGGAAAAACTAGAAAATGCATAAAAATGGCACCTGTTTCCTGCTGACTTTGCAGAAAACAGGTACCAAAAATCTGCATTTCCGGCATAAAATAGGGGGATGGAAAGAATTCTTATGAGAGAGCTCGCGGCTTGGAAGGCGCGGGCTAACAGGCGACCGCTGCTATTGCGAGGCGCACGACAAGTTGGAAAGAGCTATCTGGTCGAGCAGTTCGGCAAAAAGTGCTTTGATAATCTAGTGACCGCTGATTTCGAACGGCATCCTGATTTGGCCTCCTGCTTCAAGAGCCGAGATCCTATAACGATTTTGAAACAGTTGGAGCTCATGCTCGAGGCTCCGATTCGACCGGGCACCACACTGCTATTTCTCGATGAGATCCAAGCCTGTCCCGATGCCCTTGTCAGTTTGCGGTACTTTTGGGAGTTGATGCCCGAGCTGCACGTGATTGCAGCCGGGTCACTCATGGAGTTTTTGCTCCATGATGACCGCTACTCCTTCCCCGTAGGGAGAATTGAGTTTCTCTATTTGCACCCGATGTCCTTCTTGGAGTATCTGGCAGCCGCAGCGCCCATAGCTCATGAACGAGTCACTGCAGCGACTCTGGGTAGACCTTTGACAGAAGTCGAGCACAATGAGCTGCTGAAGTGGTTACGCCGCTACCTCTTTATTGGGGGGATGCCCGCTGCTGTACAGAGCAGCCTGGAGCAGGACTCTCTCTTAGAAGTGCAGCGGATGCACCGACTGATTTTGCAGGCATACGCTAGTGACTTCGGTAAATACGCGTCGCGCATACAGGAGCATCGATACTTGCCCATTGTATTTGGTCGAGTTCCGGTGCTTGTAGGGAACCGTTTGAAGTATTCGGCCATTGATCCAGACGTAGAGGCGCGTAGCTTAAAGCCAGCTCTCGAGCTGCTAGGACATGCTGGACTTATCCAAAGGGCGTATGCCACGACGGGTAGCGGTCTTCCTCTCCATGCGCACATGCGCGAACGGCAGATGAAGCTGTACTATCTAGATGTAGGATTGCTCCAAACCGCCTGTCATGTCGATGCCCAGGAGTTCTTTGATGGAGACATCCTGCAGATCAACCGAGGCAAGTTGGCCGAACAGCTGGTGGCTCAGGAATTGATCTCTTCCGCTCTACCTGACCAGAATGCTCCTCTCCTGTTTTGGGAGACAGAAACGGGAGGTCAGGCAGAAGTGGACTTTGTCGTCTCTGCTGGAACAAAAATCGTCCCTCTCGAGGTCAAAGCTGGATCCTTGGGTTCCATTCGCTCACTAAGGTCGTTTATGCAGACCAAGACCATTCCTCTTGGCGTTCGTATTGCCGACATGCCGCTCTCTCTGCATGGGGATCTGCTCACAGTGCCCCTCTATCTGGCGGGTGAGTGGGAGCGGTTGACGCTTGAAGCTTATGAGATGATGAGGACTTCTTAGGGCCCACACGATGTGGGCAGCTGTCTTGTTCCATATCGCATCGCATCGTAGAGTCTCTCCCTCGCGGTGTAGCGAGGGGTTTCTATGCGCATGGTGATCATTGGCGGGAGTGCCGGGCTCGGGTTCGCAACTGCCCAGCGGGCTCTCAGCTCGAACGTGGAGCTAGTCATTGGTGGCCGCTCCGAAGAGCGGCTACAGCAGGCCAAAAAGGCCCTAGGCGGTTCGGTCACGACCTTTTCTGTCGATGTGCGTGACGAGGCTTCTGTCGAAGCTTTTTTCAAGACGGTGGGTCCCTTCGATCACCTGGTCACTCCAGGTAATAGCAGTCATCCTGGGACATTCAAGAGCACCGAAGAGGCTCGGGCTAGCTTCGATTCCAAATATTGGGGCCAGTATTTCGCTGCTAAGCATGGCCATCCGTTCATTCGAGATGGAGGCTCCATCGTCCTGTTTTCCGGTGCTTTAGGCACACGCCCTACACAAGACTGTGGGATCATGGTCTCCATCAACGGAGCCGTTGAGGCTCTTGCAAGAGCACTGGCCATGGACCTTGCTCCCCACGTGCGGGTGAATGCCATAGCGCCGGGAGCGATTGAGTCTCCGCGTCTTGCTGAACTCATGGAGAGCAATCCGGCAGTCGGTGTGTCCAATGACCAGGCTGTGCCACGCCTGGGATCCCCAGACGAGGTAGCTCAGGGCGTACTCTTCCTGTGCACCAATGGCTATATGAGCGGGTCCGTCTTGCATGTTGATGGAGGCTATACGCTTCGATAGGAAGTTGGTGTCGGAAAAAAAATCCATGTCCAAATTTCGGCGGCGGCTTTTTCTCTACATGAGATAATAGCGCGAGCCTGAACTGCTGGAGAGTGCACGTGATGACAGCCGAGACTCGGAGAGAGTACTATCGCGCTCTGCTGGAAAAGGACGCCGGTTACGAGGGAGTTTTTTATGTAGGAGTGAAGACAACAGGTGTCTTTTGTCGACCTACATGCCCAGCAAGAAAGCCTAAATTCGAGAATTGCGAGTTCTTTGAGAATGCCCAGCAGGCGCTGCTAGCCTCATTTAGGCCCTGCAAGCGCTGCAGGCCGATGTCCCATCCCAATCATGTCTCTGAACTCGTACAGATTTTGGTGACGGCTGTGGAGGAAAATCCAGAAAAGCGCTGGAAGAATAGGGACTTTGAGGAGCTCTCTGTGGATGCTGCAACGGCTCGAAGGCAGTTCCAAAAGCGATTTGGGCTCACGTTTGTGGAATATGCGCGTGCCAGGCGCATGGGACTGGCCATGAAGCAGATTAGAGCCGGCGATCCTGTCATCGAAGCTCAGCTAGACGCTGGATATGAGTCCAGCAGTGGGTTCCGAGATGCCTTCTCTCGGATCATGGGATCGCCACCTTCTAAAATTGGTAGTGAGACTCTTCTTCATGCTTCGTGGCTGGACACTCAGCTCGGGCCAGTGCTGGCCATCGCGGATGACCAGGCACTCTATCTCTTAGAGTTCGTAGATCGTCGTGGGCTGGAGCGGGAGGTGGAACGGCTGCGCCATAGAGCCAAATCGGCCATCATTCCAGGTAGAACCAGGATCATTGAGTCGATTGAACGTGAGCTGAAACAGTATTTTGAAGGCGAGCTGGTGGAGTTCAAGACGCCTCTGCGTTTTTTGGGGACTCCATTTCAGCAGCAGGTTTGGCAGGAGCTACAGAGGATCCCTTCAGGAGAAACACGATCTTACTCCGACCTGGCCCTTGCGGTTGGGAAGTCTTCAGCCTACAGGGCGGTAGCCCAGGCTAACGGAGCTAACCAGTTGGCTATCGTTGTGCCGTGTCACCGCGTCATCAATGCGAATGGTGAGCTAGGGGGATATGGCGGAGGTGTTGCCCGAAAAAAATGGCTTCTGAGCCACGAAGCGACCTGCGAAAATTGATGGACCTGCGGAGATTCTAATGGCGAACATGCTGAGCGAAGACGGAAAGCGACGGTGCTTCGGCAATGGTCCCGGCAAGGAGTTCTATGCCGAATACCACGACCAAGAATGGGGAATTCCTGTTCATAACGATCGGCACCTGTTTGAGATGCTGGTCCTGGAGGGTGCTCAAGCTGGATTGAGCTGGGAGACCATTCTGAAGAGGCGCAGTGGCTATCGGAAGGCCTTCCATGATTTCGATCCAGTGGCTGTTGCTACCATGACTGACGAGGAGCTAGAGGCGTTGCTCCAGGACGAGGGCATTGTTCGTCATCGAGGAAAGATCTACTCGGCGCGTCAGAACGCGCGGGTGTTTCTGAAGATTCGGGAGGAGTTTGGTTCCTTCGATCGCTATGTGTGGCGATTCGTAGATAACAAGCCGATGATTGGTCGATGGAAGCAGTTTAGGGACGTGCCAGCCTCCACGGTCGAAAGTGAAGCGCTCTCCAAGGATCTAAGGAAACGAGGCATGACGTTTGTTGGGCCCACGATCGTGTACGCGTATATGCAGGCGGTTGGGCTGGTCAATGATCACGCAGGCGATTGCTGGTGCTGTCTTGGAGGGGATGCTTGAGCCTTGGTTATTTTGGAATCTGGAAAAATCTGGCAAGAGTGCTTTGCCAGATTCTTCCCGATTCTTCCGAATTCGAAAGATGCGGCATCCAGCGGTTGGAGTGACGGCTGTCGCTGGATCGAACGGACCAGGAGAGCTTTAACGGGAAGACTTGGGAAGAAGCAATCGACCAAGATTGGAGAAAGATGGGTGCATGGCAGCCTGGATGGGAATACACGGTTCCTCGTTGATTGGCATAAAAGCCAGGCAACCCATTCTGGTGGTGGTATATGCGGCTCTTATGGCTGCTTGCGGCCATTCCGCAAATAGATGTCCAGACTCCCATCGACAGCTTCGATGATGAGTTCCATGAAACGATCGGCATCCTCGAACTGCTGAGCTTGCACTAAGCTATCGATGTAGCGAGCTCGGATATTGGGATAGATCATCGCTGGTGGGTATCCAGCTTGTAACAGCAACAGGTTCATCAAGAGACGCGCCGTACGACCGTTACCATCCACAAATGGATGAATGGTCACAAGCCGTAGGTGAGCCTCCGCAGCAACCACGACAGGGTGCTCCTTCGAACTCTTCAGCCACGACTCAAATTCGTCCATCAGCTCCGCAACCTTCCATGGAGGGGGAAACTCATAAACGCTCCCAGACACTTGGACGTGAACTTCTCTCCAGCCGCCCGCATGAGCATCATCAATGCCTTTCAGGACCAGCTGATGAAGAGAACGTATTTCTCTCAAACTTACGTGTTGGGGATCCTTGGCGGCCATGGTGACAATGTAGTCGAAAGCATGGGCGTGATTGATGGCTTCTAAGTGTTCGCGAACGGTTTTCCCACCGATGGTAAGTCCCTTCTCTACAACGATGGCCGTCTCGCTGCTGGTGAGAGTGTTCCCTTCCAGCGCATTAGACGTATAGGTCGTTTCAATGCGGAACCACTCCTGCAAATTGATCAGGACTGCAGGGGGTAGAGGTCTCAGGGCGTCGAGCGCTGCCTTTTTCGCCGACACATCACGCAATTTCTTCTGCCAGTCCATAAGCCCGCCCATCAGATCGACCCAAATATGGCCTAGTTAGCTCATTTTTGTAGCCAGAGAGTCCTCGCCGTCCAGCAGAATCGTAGCCAACCTCCACTCCCCAGTGATAGAATACGAGGGTACATGATCACCTTCGGAGTTCCAATATGTCACAGGAGTTGAAAGAGCGGGCGCAAGAGCTCTCAGTGCGCATCGGCCACATGTGGAGGTATCTTTGACCTCGCTACCAAGCAAGCCAAGGTAGCCAAAAACGAAGAGCGCATGGCCGAGTCCGACTTCTGGGACGATCAAGAAGCCGCTCAAAAGCTCATTGCTGAATCGAATGCCCTCAAGGCGTGGACCATCCCCTGTGTCGAGATCAAACAGGAGATCGATGACATCCAGGGCCTTCTGCCTGATGCCCTCGAGTTAGGCGACGCCGATCTTCTGCAGCAGATCAGCACGCAGGTAGAGCAGGTGGACAAGCGACTGAGCGAGCTCGAACTCCGACGCATGCTCTCTGGAGAGCTCGATCCACTCAGCTGCTTCATGAGCATCAACTCGGGAGCGGGTGGAACCGAAGCGTGTGACTGGTGCGCCATGCTGGCGCGTATGTACCAGCGATGGGCTGCACTCCGTGGATGGAAGGTGGAACTCATCGACACGGTCGATGGTGAGGTGGCCGGTTTCAAGAGCGTCACCATCAAGATCACCGGGTCATTTGCTTATGGCTACGCCAAGGCTGAGCGTGGCGTCCATCGACTGGTTCGGATCAGTCCGTTCGATAGCAATGCGCGTCGTCACACGAGTTTTGCTTCTGTCGATGTCTCTCCTGAAATTGCGGATGACGTCGCCATTGAGATCCGTCCAGATGATGTGCGGATCGACACCTACCGAGCATCGGGTGCCGGTGGTCAGCATGTGAACCGTACCGACTCAGCCGTTCGCATTACCCACATGCCTAGCGGGATCGTCGTGGCTTGTCAGAACGAACGCTCGCAACTGCAAAACAAAGAGACCTGCTATCGGATGCTACGATCCAAGCTCTACGAGCAGCAGGTCGAGCAGCGAGAGGCTCATTTAAGGCAGCTGTCAGGGGAGAAGAAGGAGATTGCGTGGGGGAGTCAGATCCGTTCCTATGTGTTTCAGCCCTACACCCTTGTCAAAGATAATCGTACTAAGGTAGAGATCGGTAATGTTCAAGCTGTCATGGACGGGGAGATCGATCCCTTCATCACGGCCTATCTGAAAGAATTTGGGGATCGTCAGCAATCGTCATGAGCGGTGATCCCTTCCCAGACATCCCAGTAGACCACGACGATGGGTTGCAGGTGCGCTGGACCGTGCCTTTGGATGCGCTACGGCTCAGAAAGGCCCTGCTTGAAGAAGATACGTTGCGCTGGTTTCCCTTCTCGCAGGGGAAAGAGCTCGATGATGCCGTGACCTGCTGGATGAGTTTTGCTCAGTACCACTGCAGTCTGACGGCGATGCTGAATGGCAAGTGGGCAGGCATGGGCGTTCTCTATCCGTTCCCGTACCAGAAGATGCGTCACCAAGCCCTCTTCTACCTCCTTGTTCCTGAACCAATGCGGGGAAAGAAGGTCGCGACGCATCTCCTGCGTAACTTGATGTATATGGGGCGTACACGCTTTCATCTTGAATTCATCCACGCGGACGTGTATCAAGGTTGTCCGATTCTCCCTCTGGTGGCGAGGGCAGGCTTCACCTGCTGTTTCCGTCAGGAAAATTTTATTGAGGATCAAGGAAGGAGACTTGCACGACACCTCATGCAGAAGGATCTGCGCGGGATTCCTGTCGAACAATTAGCACGGAGAGATGGCTGAGTGGCTGAAGGCAACCGCCTCGAAAGCGGTCGTCCCAGAAATGGGATCGTGGGTTCAAATCCTACTCTCTCCGAATTTCAATGGGAATCGATCGGTTCCGACTACTCCTTCCGTTTCACAACGGAGGAGGATGGGGTAGCTCTGCGGAGCTGGCTCCTAGAGCCTGGGGTCCTCGTAGGATTCCCGATGTGCTCCGAAATGGAAGTCGATGATGCTGTGAAGCATTGGCTCCCTGCCGCCTTGCAGGGGCGAGGTATCACTGTCCTGTACCAGGGGCAAGCAGTCGGCATTGCCAACGTCAATCCCAATCCTTACCAGCGGATGCATTTCTTTCATCTCGTTTCGATCGTCGTGGCAGAGCAGCATCGTGGTCGAGGCATCGGGACTGTTCTCCTAAGGCAGTTGATCCGATTGGCCAAGGAGAATCTGGGACTCGAATATCTCTTGTTGGAGGTCTATGACGGGAACCCGGCCATGCGTCTCTACCAAAGGGCAGGCTTCGTGGAAATCGGCGCACAGCCCTATGCTTTGCGGGAGGGTGAGGATGTGTATCGGAGCAAGATCGTCATGAAACACACTCTCGGTCGGGATAAGGAGTAGACGTGGCTGGCCATAGTAAGTGGGCAAACATGAAGCATCGCAAGGGACGCGCCGATGCTAAGAGGGGCAAAGCCTTCACGCGCGTTACCCGAGAGATCATCAATGCTGTGAAGCAGGGTGGTCCCGATCCCAAGAACAACCCCAAGCTGCGGTCAGCTATCCTCAAAGCCAAAGAGGTCAACCTCCCCAACGAGAACATCGAGCGTAACATCAAGAAGGCTAGCCACGCTGACCAAGAGGCGTACACTGACTTCATCTACGAGCTATACGGCTATGGCGGTGTGGGACTTCTGGTGATCGGGATGACCGACAACAAGAATAGGCTAGCCTCCGATATCCGCATCGCGACCAACAAGCGTGGCGGCACCGTTGCGGCGCCGGGTTCCGTTCTCTTCAACTTCGAGCATAAGGGGCTCATCCACATAGAAGGTCCTGGTAGTGACCGGGCTGAAGATCTCTTCATGGTGTCCAGTGAAGCAGGGGCTGAGGACATCGAGCCAGAGGAGGAGGGTGTGACTCTGGTTGTGACGGCTCCAGAAGAGTTGATCCAGGTCAAAGATGTTCTGACTGAAGCGGGATTCACGGTGCGGGAAGCTGAGCAGCAGTACCTTCCTAAAGTGCGCATGGCCTGTAGCGAAGAGCAGGCGCAGCTCAATCAAGCTCTCATCGATTGGCTCGAGGAGCTCGATGATGTCGATGAGGTGATCCACAACCGCGAGGACTAGCGGATGCGCAACACGCAGGATTGTGGTCCTTGCTCTTTCGGGAGTTTCTTGGCGTTTGCCGAGCAGGAGGTGGCGCAGCATCAGGCTAGCCTGCTCTGGACGGGCGTTACTGGGGCCGCCAGTCGCAGCTTCCTCTTCTCTCGCCCCAACAGTCGTCTGACCATCTCCGATCGTTCTGCCGACCCTTGGAGTGAGTTGATCGCCTCTTGTAATTCCGACCCGACCGATCCCTTTCCGCGCTGGCTTCTGGCTTGCACCTACGAGATGGGGGTCTCCGCGCAGAACACAGATCCACTGCCACTACCCTCTACTCTGGCTGTCCTGACCGGATTTGAAGAGGTCTGGATCTATCATCATGCCACCAAGAGACTTCTGCGCGTGGCTGATGACCCTGTAGAGAGAGTGTGGAGAGCGCCGCCGCCATTAGAATGGGCGCGGATTCAGCCGAAGGTGACAGAGTCGTTGCAGAGAGAGAGCAGGGCCTATTGGGAGCGGCTGCTTTCCAACGATGATGCAGAGGCCTGCTATCAGGGTAGCGTCCGCCAACTTCGTGAGGAGATCCTCGATGGACTCTTCTACCAGCTGAACCTAACACATGAAGTACACCTTCCGCCTGTCGAGCACCCATGGGACTGCTTCTTGCAGATGCAGTCTCAGCAGAAAGGTGCGATGGGAGCCTATGTGCAGATCCCCGAGCACACGCTGATGAGTGTCTCTCCGGAGCGGCTTCTTAGGAGAAGAGGGACTCAACTCACGACAGCTCCCATCAAAGGGACTCTTCTTCGTCAGAGAGGCTCCTGCATCGACTCCTTTCGTGCCCTGACAAACAATCCTAAGGAGTTGAGTGAGCTGCGCATGATCATCGATCTCATGCGCAACGATCTGGGTAGAGTAGCGATCCCCGGTACGGTTCGAGTCCCGCGGCTGTTTAGCATCATGGCCTTGCGCCACCTCCATCACCTCTATGGCATTGTTCAAGCAGAGGTGCACCACGATCTCCACCCCATCGAGGCTCTTAAGGCGGTATTTCCAGGAGGATCGATCTCAGGGTGTCCCAAAAAGAGCGCTATGGCAGCCATCTCCCGCTATGAGGGTCGTGTACGCGGTTGGTATACTGGAGCTGTGGCCCACGTGGCCCCCAATGGGGATATGGACAGCAACCTTCTCATCCGCACGGCGGTGGCTGCCTCCAACTCCACCTCGCTGGCCTTTGGTTCGGGCATCGTGTTGCGTTCGCAGCCTCGAGCGGAGTGGTCGGAGACCTTAGCTAAGGGGCGACCCATTGGTGAGATCCTCCTCCAAAATATCCTGCGGTCGAAACAGTCTGCCGAATGCCTCGTGTAGAGGTGGGAATCGATCGGAGGGTTCCAGCGGTTGACCATCGATCGAGGAGACCAGGAGCAATCCACGCACCGCGTTGCTCAGTAGCAGCGGTACTCCAGGCGGGATCGGCCCATGGAACACATCCCAGCCCAATTGCAGGGCCGCTGTCTGGACAGCGGCCGCACTGATCGACCCCTCTGCACTGCGCGGTAGATAGAGACCATGGGCATCGATCCCCATCACGGCATGACAGGTGGCGCCGCAGCAACGCCCCACCTCATCCACAGCGATCGCCTCATCACATCCACGGCTCCTGGCTTGGGCACGAAGAGCCAGACGACGCCCATAGGCGAGCTCCTTGAAAACGGGGCGATCGATCCAGGGCTCCATCGGCATGGTACAGACCGGCACAGAAGTAGGTGTCTCGGCCATGGGCTGGCACCATGCATAGAGTACGTCTGGCCATACGTGCAGGATCTTCATGCGGTACCGCCCACAGTCTGCTTTGGAGGTGAGCAAGAGCGGTTCAAAGCTCCTCCATCGCACTGCAGGTGTGGGTAGTCCCATGGCGTGGCTCTGTTGTATGAGGCGCTGACGATGCTCTAACCAGAAAGTCGGTTGTCCATCGATTAAGGTAAGCGAGGTAAAGCACCCCCAGCCATGCTGTAGAGCTGGATGTTGAAGAGGTAGTGATGCCTCATCCGCACGGATCAGATTTCCATCTATGAAAATCCAATCGGTTGGTCTCGTCAATTCCTCAGGGGGCGCCGTTGTTGTTTGCATAAAAGAATCTTTTTGTGGCAAAACTCGCCCAAGCACCTCTAGAACAGAGAGTCGGCCAATCATTGGCCTTCCAAGGGGAGAGATGGACGAATTTATCGCCTACTTAATAAAAAATCTTGTATCTCATCCCGACCAGGTCGACGTACGTAGCCGTGAAGGCGAGCGTGGATTGCTGGTTGAGATTCGTGTGGCTCATCCGGACATCCCAAAGATTGTGGGGAAACAGGGGAACACCATCAAGGCCATTCGCACAATTGCGATCACGGCAGGGGCCCGGATTGGGCGTCGTGTGCGGCTGGAGCTGGTGGAAGATCGGGCGGCTCCGGCCATTCCTGTTCCTGCCATGGTCGCTGAGGTCACGTCATGAGTTTGAATCTGCAATGCTCACTGGAAGAGGTGGATGGGGTTCAGGTGCTACGTCTTATTGGACGGCTGGACACCATCACGAGTCCTCTCTTAGATCAGCAGATTCAGAAGGTCTGCCAGAAGGCACCCTGCCGTCTGGTCCTGAATTTCGATCAGATCGAGTATCTCTCCTCGGCCGGCATGCGTGTTGTGTTGAGTGCGGCTAAGAAACTCCAAGCTTCTGGAGGGCGTCTTGCACTGGCTCAGGTGCAGGAACAGGTCATGGACTTGATTCGCATGGCCGGATTCGACACAATTCTTACCATTGCGGGTACGGAAGGCGAAGCCATCCAGAAGGTTCAAGGCTAAGAGCCTGACGAGCAGGAGCCCGAAGGAGCAGAGTGGACCGGGCAGCGATTCAGATACGTATTCGACCGCGGGGGATGTGGCAACCCGTTCCCTGTGAGCTACCGATCCATCCGGAGCGCCAAGCCACGCCCCCTGTTGTGGTGATCTCAGGTCCGACGGGCGTAGGCAAGACGAGACTAGCCCTCCTTCTAGCCAGTCTCATTCCAGCTGAAATCGTCAGCGCCGACTCCATGCAGGTCTATCGCGGCATGGACATCGGAACAGCCAAAGCGACCCTAGCCGAGAGGCAGGCCGTTCGCCATCATCTCATCGATATTCGCGACGTGAAAGATCGCTTCAGTGTCTATGAGTTCTTTCATGAGGCCACTCAAGCCTGTGAGGAGATCCATCGTCGGGGCAAGATCCCCATCGTATGCGGGGGTGCCGGCTTCTACCTCCATGCGCTTCTTTATGGACCTCCGGCAGGACCCTCTCCCGATCCCGATCTGCGCCGCGCCCTCGAGTCGGAGATCGAGCTGCTCGGACCGGATGTGCTCTACCAGAAGCTGGCTGAAGCCGATCCAGTCTATGCGGCGACCATCACCCCGAATGATCGGCATAAGGTGGTCCGTGGTCTAGAGATCATCCACCTCACGGGACGTAGGGTCAGCGACTTCTCCTGGCAGGAGAGAGCCGAGCGTCCTCAGATGCAGTTCCTGTGCTGGTTTCTCCATATGCCCAGAGAGACTCTCTATCCGCTGCTTGACCAACGATGCGACCGGATGATTGCGGAGGGGTTGATCGAAGAGGTTTCACGCCTCGATCGCCAAGGGCTACGCTCGAACCACTCGGCAGCTCAGGCGATCGGCTATCGCCATACTTTGGAATTTCTGGACTCTCCAGGGTCACCAGGGGATTTTGAGGAGTATGTGCAGCGTCTTAGGCGAGATACACACCGCTACGCGAAGCGACAATTCACCTGGTTCCGTAAAGAACCACTATTTCGCTGGATCAATGTCACGGATGCAGACTACGAGCTTCTTGCTGATCAAATGGCCCAAGAGGTGATGCGGCATTTATAGATCGTCAGATCTCATTTGGAATGGGTTGCCACCGAGATTTGACACCGCCCCCAGCCTCTGTTAGCCTGTTCCTACAATAGTTATCAAAGCACGGCGAGATCTGAAATTAATCAGAGTACTTGCCCGAACCGCCAGCAGTCATTTATGGACGATCCTCAAGTCATTTCAATGGCCGACGCCGCCACACAGCCCTCAGCATCTGAGGACGTGGTTCAAGAGACTCCCACTCAGGAGGCTCCTCATCAGACGGCCGCCGAAGCGAAGCCAGAAGCTCCGCCATCGGAAGCCGTGCAGAAATTGACGGAGCAATTGACGCAACTGAGTGTCGAAGCGGAGCGGGTGACCCTTGCTCTGCAGTTCATGAAGGAAGCGCTGGCGAACCAACCTCGTCCTCGATTCAAGGATTTCTGGGATGCTCGTCGGGCCCTCATGATCCTGATCAAACCGGAAGGACAGGAGCTGGCCGCTGAGGTCACTGAGCAGCTGCAGGCGATTAGCCAAGAAGCTCGCAAGCTGAAGGCAGCTCTTGATGAGAAAGCTACGGCCGCGATGGCGCAGATGGAGGCCGCTGTTCAAGCGATCGAAGTCGACGTCCATCATCTGGCTGAAGCGATCCGTGCTGTGCCTGAGATCACCCAGTGGCCATCGGCCTTGGCGGCTCGCCAGGCTGAGTACACGACGGCTCAGCGCGAAGCAGCTGTGCTCTCACAGCTCGCGCATCGGATGACCCTTCTTCGGAAGGAAGTTCTGAGTGCCGACATGAGAATCCGGCATAAGAATCAGCTATTGGCTCGTCTTAGCACAGCGGGTGACAAAGTCTATCCTCGTCGCAAAGAGTTGATCACGCGGTTGAGCCAGTGGTTCGAAGCGGACGTCCAAGCGTTTATGGAAGCCTTCTTCAAGGGCGACCAGGTGCAGGGGATGCTCAATGCGCACCGCGAAGAGATCAAAGCTCTGCAGCAGATCGCGAAGCAGCTCTCCCTGAACGCGACAGCGTTCAATCGCACACGTCTCCAGCTCGGCGAGGCTTGGGAACGAGTGAAGTCGGCCGACCTGGAGCGCAAGCGCGCGCGCCAGGAGAAGATGGCTGTTCATGCCCAAGCCAATCAAGAAGTGCTCGACAAAGTCGTGGCCCTAGAAGCCAAGGCGAAAGAGCAGATGGAAGGGCAAGCCGGGGCAGAAGCCGAGGTCGAGAAGCTGAAAGTCGGAGCCCTTGCGGCCCTTCGACAAGCGGATCTGCCTCGTGAACAGATCAAGTCCTTCAAGGATCGCATCTTCGCTGCCGTGAAACCGCTCGAGCAAAAAGAGCAGGACGTAAGGGACGAGAAGAAGCGTGTAGTCCGCGCGCAGGAAGACGCTTATCGCCAGCGAGTCCGTGCAATCGAGGCTCAACTCGATGCGCTGGAGCCCACGGCTGCCAAGCTGGGACTCGAAGAGCTCCAAAGTCAAATCGGGGCGATTCAGCAGGCAATGGAGCAGCAGGCTCTTCTGATGGTCGATCAGGAAGGACTGCGTCGTAGGATGATGGCCTTAGGGGACATCGCTTTGTTGGCTCGTGCTGGGGAAGCCAGGGACGCGGAAGCGCTCAACCTCTTGATTCAAGAGGTGAAGAAGCGTCGTCAGACTTTGAGACAGAGTGTGGACGAGTTGCGTAAGAGCCGCGGTGGTTCCGCACTGGATGTGACCCGTGGGTTGCAGGCAGAGGCTGAACTAGCTGCCGAGAAGGGTCGCCTTGACCAGATCAACCATCTGCTCTACGAATTAGAATCAAAGGTGTATGCAATGCAGCAGGGGTAACTCGGAGCCTTGGTGAGGGGAATCTATATCGGGACTTTCGATCCTGTGCATCACGGCCATGTTCACTTGGCCGTGAGCCTCGCTGAGGCGGCGCAGCTTTCGGAAATACTCGTGATCCCCGCCCACTGCTCGCCCACTAAGCTGGACCACCCACCCCTTCCCATTCATCACCGCATAGCCATGGCAGAAAAGGCTTTCAAGCCCTTTCCCTTCATCCGTGTACTAGATCTCGAAGCACAGAGACCAGCTCCCTCCTATACCATCGATACTCTCCGTGAGCTAGAACGCCAGGGCATGGCCCCCATGCGTTTACTTCTTGGCTCCGAAGTGGCTCGGACTCTGCATAGCTGGAGATCCCCTGAAGCGATCATCGAACTGGCTCCACCGATTGTGTGGACCTTGCGTGAATCGCATCCCGCTAGGCCTTGGCCCAACGACCCGATCAGTCGGGCATGCCAGGCCCACCTCGTAGAACTCCCTGAATGGGAGTGTTCTTCTACACAGATCCGAGCACGTGTGAGAGCTGGGTTGACCTGCGCTCATTTAGTTCCGGCGTCTGTTTGGCACTATATCCTCGAGCATGGTCTGTATGAACATGCTCCCAACCCTGTATGTGAGGTCGATTCTGCATGATCACCGTACGCACACCCTTTGCTTTGTCAACCGTTCGCCCAGAGGTCTCTAAGACCCTGAGCGCCTGCGTAGCCGCACTTCGCGAGAAGAAAGCCCAGAATATCCTGGTCATCGATGTGCGTGAATGGAGTCCCATGACTTCCTATATGATCATTGCGGAGGGGAATGTGGAGCGTCATGTGCAAGCGCTCGCCCGTGAAGTCGTCGATGCGTGTCAGGATCTTGAGATCCCCCAAGCAAGGCTAGAGGGCTTACGTGAGGGGAAGTGGGTCCTCATCGACCTCGATGAGGTCATCATCCATCTCTTCGTGCCAGAGTGGCGTGAACGCTATGCCTTGGAGAGGATGTGGGTGGATGCACCACTGATCCCCACAAAACAGCTGCTCGAAGCCTCGACCGAGGCCCAAGGGGCTTAGGTTTGCTTCAAAAGGGGCGTGGGATCAACCTCGCCCTTCCTTGTCCCTCAAGCTTGTCCACCCGTAGAAGATCTGCCGGCAGAGCCTATTTGGGCTCCAGGGCTTTTTGAAGTTGGAGAAGCTCCGCTAAGAGAGCGGGCAACTCCGTCAGGCAGACATCGATGACGATGTCGTTACGAATGTCGAAATAGTCGTGTACCAGCATGTCACGCACCCCTCGGATGTCCTTCCAGGGAATGGAGGGAGCTAGCTGACAGATCTCGTTTGGAATCCTCTTGGCGGCCTCGCCGATGGTTTGAATCTCGTGGGTGATGGCGGTAAGCCGCATCACATCTTTTTGAAGAGCTCTCGCCGTGTAACCACCACAATATTCAAGAGCCCTTTGCGTCGCTTTGACCATGTCGTCTAAAAACTGTGTCCAATCACGCGGCATAAACGACCTCAGCCAGGATTCGATCTTTGAAGGCTGGTTTTAGGGCGTGGGCAATCACAAGATCTACCTTCCACCCGAGGACACTCTCTAAAAAGGACTTTAGTGCGAAATATCCTCGAAACGTCGGGTTGTCCCATTCGACCAGGATGTCGATGTCACTCAGAGCCGTCTCTTCTTGGCGTGCCCAACTGCCGAAAATTCCAATACGACCCAAGCCGTACTGCTTTTGCAGAAAGGGGGCATGGAAGCGCAGGAGCTTCCATACTTCATCTCTGGAGGGGGCTCCCATAGTGCTTTCTCCCTTTAGTCGAGTCTACCCATGTGCCACTAATGTGCCATTGGATCTCAGCAAGCGCAATATCAGGATACAGGATATCAGATACCGTCACAGGGGGGATTGGGTGCTCGTCGACCTCGATGAGGTCATCATCCATCTCTTCGCGCCAGAGTGGCGTGAACGCTATGCCTTGGAGAGGATGCACCATTGATCCCCACAAAGCACTTGCTCGAGCCCTCAAACGGGCCTAGTTCGTTAGTGCGGTGGATTTCCGGCCAGCGTTGATCCAGCAATTCTCTCGGACACAGCAGCTTACCGGACTCCGGCCCCGCTGACGTGGCCGGCCTTACGAACGAGGCCCTCAAACGAGGCTCAGGGGGCTCTCTGCAGCAGGCTGGATTTATATTCTTTTATGATTGAAGATGACCGCCTTGAGGTCAATATAGATTCATCCAAAAATCCGTTCAATAATCCCACGGCACAACAAGAGCTGGAAGACGGGTCTTAGAAGACATTTATGAGCCACTATTGTGTACAGTGAACGCCCTGGCAGGCCGGTTGCAGGGCAAAAGCCCTCTGAGGGATGGCTACGCAGGGATCAGCCCTCCGCCCTATTGCTATTGACCGCGGCTCCAGCATGTTGCACTTTGTGTAGGACCATAGTAACTATTCTTAAAACTCGCCGTCATTTGGGTTTGTAGCAGAGTCTGACCACTAGGTTGTCCACCCATACCTGGCATAGTTCCTCCCCACCATAGGCCAAGAAGGGCTTGGTATTCCTGGCTTGGAGGTTGTTGGTACCAAAATGGAGTTGTGGTGGAACTACTGGAGGCCATGAATGAATAGCCTTTATTGTTATAGTCGGAGTTGTTGTAGGACGTTGTGCAATTGCCGCCCTGACAATTTGGTGGAGAGCCGGTGGCAAACCAACAACTAGGGGTCAGTGTGACGATCCAACCTATTACAGAACCTGAGTAGTACACGGCGCCATTCGAAATGGTGACGCCATTTACTTGCTGACCGTTGCAGATGTATTGAGCTTGGGTTTGTTGATTTCCAATAATAGTATTGCCAGGATTCGTTATGTAATAGCCTACTACGGTTCTGTCATTACCGCCAAAGCAGGTATAGTTGACCGGATTTGAATTCGATATACATCGATACACGGTGAGCGGTGCGTCATTTGGGTTGTCCGACGGTGGGCCGCCCGACAATCTTGCGCACGTTCCTGGAGTCAGTCCCCCAATGTTAGGATCCAAATAGAAGCATGGGGTTATCCCTATGGCAAAGCCTGCTATGGGGAGGCAGCCGATCCAAAAGGTGCATAGAATGCCTGCTAGATTCATGAGTGGTGCTTTCCTCCGCGGAAGAAGAGAGAGCTGTGAACCTTTATCAGTGTTGACATGCATTGCCTTGCCCTCCTGTTACATAGCCAAATGGGTAGCGGCTGTTCGGAGGACAGATGACGTTTGTATTGCCGGTGGCGGCCTGATACATATTTGTTTGGCCCCATATTTGCAGTTGGCTGGGTGCGTTGGTTGGTATAGGCATCCAGGGAATCGAGCAGTATGATCCGCCAGAGGGAGTCCACCATGACGAAACTGTGGCGAGCCATGGCATGCCACTGATCGTCAGCGCTAGCTGTTGTCCCCCGACTGATACGAAGTTCAACCAAACAAGAGGACCGGTCCCGGACATCACCTGCATACTTCCAGTAGCCCCAGCGGGTAGCCCATTGAGGCCTCCTACCACGGGGAGATAGGATGGCGTGTACCCTTGGAAGGCGTTGCCGCCAAATATCAGTGGGATCGACTGCGTATAGTATGTAGAAGACAGGCTGGAGCCTGAAACTTGAGCCAGAACGAAGGGTTGTCCAGATATTTGGTTGAGATAGCCCTGGGCTTGAGAACCATTCGTATCGCCGCTGATGGCGCTGCTAGCAACGCCATTGGTTACAGTGAATACGAGATTGTTTGGCCAAGTGACCTGTGGGCCAGTGGCAATCGAGCTAGTATAGGAAGATCCTGTAGCGGCAATCGTCCCCGCTGATGTCACGGGGATAGGCACAAATGTACCTGAGAGCCCCTGAGCATTGGGTATGAGCCATTGGATATTTGTGAGGCTTTGGACGCTATACAATCCAAAATAGGGCTGGCTACCGGTTACTCCCCAACTATATGAGAATGCACCTTGATATTGACCTGCGGGGCCGGACGCAGGAATATTACTATTGCCGGAATAGGCAGACTGAGCCAGGGTCTGCCATTGAGACGTGCTGAGATAGGCGATGCTTGCAGTGCTACCCTGTCCGAGAGCGGCGTTATTGATGGAAAGAAGTGTTCCCGGGCATTGCGAACCCGTACAGTTCACCTGAACAGGAATGTTGCCGCTGACATTGGTTGTAAAGGAACCAAAGAAGGACTGAGAGCTGCCCACTTGACTGGGGCTAAATTGAACTATGATGAAGGGCGTTAAGGAGCCTGTTGTCGAGACCCCAGCCAGCTGCTGGTAACTATTAGCGGCATTCGCCATCGACTGCCATATCTGCAGTGGCACACCAGTCATCCCACCAGAAATGCCTGCCGTCTGGTTGTTTCCGAACAGCAAATAGGTAGCTCCAGACACGGCTACAGTCACGGGGACCGACGACGGAGACGAGATCGACCCTAAGGTATTACCCGAGCTAGAGAAGAGACCGGCCGTATAAGGCGCTTGAGTCGTCACGCAGTAGACAGGGTTAGTTGAGGCCACCATTTGTTGCCAGCTGCCGGTATCGAGGGATATAGCCGCGCCGCTGACTGTGCCTGATGTGCCGTTGCTAAACGCAATGGATCCGCTGGGCATCGGGCCTGCGGGTATGGAGATGGTCTGCATCGTCACGATGCTAGCTGGTGTGCTGCCGGAGGCTGGTTGGTATTGAACTGGCTGAGTTGTGGTGCCGTCAGTCAGCATCCCCTGAACCGAAGTCGTCCATGTCTGGGCTGTGTACTGGGATACCTGAGCGCTGCCATTCACGACAGGGTAGGGTGTCCCAGCCAGGTAGACTTGAGACACCTTAGACAGAGTGGGTGCTGCGTATTTACTTGTAGAGGCCAACACGATCGGGATGTTGATGTTCTGGACAGCTGATACCTGCAGAGTCCCATAGGGCTGCGTGGCTGACAGGGTGCTGGCAGGTGGATTGAACGTGATGTAGAGCGAGGTAGAGGCGCCGCTTGGTGCATAGATCAACGATTGCGAGCTCAGTGACGTCGACGTGATCACCCAGTTTGACCAGGTGGCGATCGGTACATTCACCAGACCTGCAGAGCTGACAGAGAAGCTGACAGGGGATCCCGATGGGGGCGTGTAGGTAAGAGTCCCTGCTGTT
Organism: Chlamydiia bacterium; assembly: GCA_049314435.1. GTDB lineage: Bacteria > Chlamydiota > Chlamydiia > Chlamydiales > JBMOFD01 > JBMOFD01. Next base: position 26,360 of record JBMOFD010000004.1, read on the forward strand.
TGGGCGCTGGTTCCATTCTGCCCAAAGAGGGTCAGCGCTACCGTATTAGCAGGCGTTGTCGTGGGCGTCGTGATCGTGCCAAAGGGTGTGCTCGAGGTCGGAGCGACGAACCGCACCGGCTGCACGGCTGAGCTGCTCTTATAGAGGCCCGCCCCTGGAGGGGTCGTTCCACCGACCCAGCTCTGCCAGTCACTTGCGGAGATGACGATCATGCCAGCGCTGTTGATGGTCTGGGCAGCGGCGCTCTTGTAGCCTGTGAAGGCGACTGTGCCCGACGAGGAGACCGGCACGCTGTTGGCGAGGGTGATCGGGATGGGCACCTGGGTAGCAGGCCCGATAGCACCCACCCAGTTATTGGTGGCGCTAGGCGCTGTAAAGGCCACCAGGTTACCTGTCGTGCCGGTGGTTAGTATCCCTGTTCCTGGAGGCGTGGTCAGCCAGCTATGCCAGGTCGCATTCGAGAGCGAGATCGTTCCCGTCGCGCCGACGGTCGCCGTTGGAACGGCTGGTGAGGCCACAGGCCATGTGAGTGTCCCTGAGGTGACGGGTGTTGTGCCACCAGGAGAGACAGCAAGAGGCACCGAGCTGGCTAGAGTCAGCGAACCGAAGGGTGCGCTGACGGTAGACTGACCCGTGGCCGGCTGGAAGGTAAAGACTTCGACAGCTTTGCTGCCCGAGACGTAGATCGCTGTGGCGGGTGGCGTCGTCTGCCATGTGCTCCAGGTGCTCAAGGGGAGGGATACCGTGGCTGTTGAACTGCCTATGAGAGCAACGGGTATAGACGCTGAGCCAATCCAGAGCTGATCACCCGCTGCTGGTGCGGACACGGAGGTCGATGCTGTGCTGATGGAGACGGTCACCGATGTAGGGAGGGTGAACGAGCCAACGGGAAGTCCCTGACTGCCTGGTGTATACACAAGGGGAGTTGGGGCCTGGCTAGCCGATAGGAGCGCACCGACGGGTGGGGTGCCCGACTGCCAGCTCTGCCATAGCGCCATGCTCACAGAGACGGTCGGAGAGCTCGATCCGCCGCTTGAAGCCTGGATCGGCATGGCGGCAATAGGCGTCGTAAGGTAGGGGAAGACGATCGAGCCGGTCGTACTGGTTGTCCCACTGCTCACATTGATCGGTACTGGGACCGTGGCTGGGGAGGCGACGGAACCAAATGGGCTGGTCGACGCGGTGGTCGTAGTGGCAGGGCTAAAGCTGATCGGTATGCCACCCGCGCCAGGAGCTGACATGGTCGTGATGGTGCTGCTTGTGGGCTTATAGTAGCCCGTGACAGCTGTGCTGCTCTGGGCCCAGGTGCTCCAGTCTGCATAAGGCACGAGGACAAACTGCAGAGACCCTGCCGTGAGCACGCTCGTGACCTTTTCAGTATCTGTACCCAGGATAAAGGCATCATTCTGAGCAGGAGTGATGGCGGCGGTTGAGAGGTTCACTGCTATTGGAACCGAAGTAGCCTGGGTCAGGCTCCCTAGAGCATTGGTGGCGGTGGGAGCTGTAAACTGAACAGGGATGGGCGCGGCCCCTCCGCTTGAAAAGGCCCCTATGGGAGAACCCGCGTTGTTCCATACATTCCACACGCTGGTGGTAACCTGAGCGATCCCGTTGGTCACGGTAACAGCGGCCAGCGAGGGGGCAGTGGGGAAGGTGATCGTGCCGCTGGAGGTCGATGGCGTAGTGCCGATGATGATCGGGATGGGAAGGGGGGCTGTGGAACTCGTGGCAGCCAAACTGCCAAAGGCGCCGCTGCCCGACCCAGCGGGGCCGGTGAATTGTGCCGCCGTGATGGTCTTGCTACCAGCTGAGAAGTAGGTGCCAGTCAAGGGTGTGCTCGAGGTGACAGCACCTACAATGGCACTCCACGAGGCATAGGAGATCTGTTCGAACTGCTGACTGCCCGCAGTGATCACGCTGGCCACGGTCGCAGACTGACCTCCAAATTGGAACGTGTCATTCACTGCTGCAGTGACAGCAGGGGAGGCGGCTGCGAGGTTCACTGCAATGGGCACCGAGGTGGCCTGGATGAGGCTGCCCAGACTATTCGTTGAGGTGGGAGCTGTGAACTGGACAGGGATCGGTGCAGTAGATCCGGCGGTGATAAACGCCCCTATTGGAGAACCCGAGGCACTCCAGGCGTTCCAGGTCGCGGTGGTGATCTGCGCTACGCCACTGGTCACCGTCACCGTGGGAAGAGTAGGTGCGGTGGGGAAGACGATTGTTCCGCTCGAGCTGGAGGGTGTACTACCTATGATGATCGGAATAGGGAGAGGTGTCGTCGCGCTGGTGGCAGCCAAACTGCCAAAGGCGCTGGCACCGGGGCCTGAGGGGCCGGTGAATTGAGCGGCTGTGATGGTCTTGCTACCAGCTGAGTAATAGGTGCCAGTGATGGGTGTGCTCGATGAGGTGGGGCCTACGATGGCACTCCATGACGCATAGGAGATCTGGACGAACTGCTGACTGCCTGCGGTGATCACGCTGGCTACCGTCGCTGATTTTCCACTGAATTGGAACGTGTCTGCCCCTGCGGGGGTGACCGCTGGGGATGCTGCAGCGAGGTTCACTGCAACAGGAACGGTGGTGGCCAGCGTCAGACTGCCGAGGCCGCTGGTGGCCGAGGGGGCGGTAAACTGTACGGGGATCGGTGGTGTCGACCCGCCTGTTGAAAAGGCGCCTATAGGAGAGCCTGAAGCATTCCACCCATTCCAGATGCTGGTGTTGACCTGGGCTACGCCATTGGTGACTGTGACGGAGGGAAGAGTGGAAGCTGTGGGGAAGGTGATCGTTCCGCTTAAGGTGGATGGCGTACTGCTTATGATGATCGGGATCGGAAGCGGCGCTGTAGAGGTCGTTGCAGCCATGGTTCCAAAGGCACCCGTGGCGGAACTGGAAGGGCCGGTGAATTGCGCAGCTACGATGGCCTGGCTGCCAGCGGAATAGTAGCTTCCAATGATCGGTGTGCTAGAGGAAGTGCCACTCGCCATGGCACTCCATGAAGCATAGGAGACCTGGACAAACTGCTGACTGCCCGAAGAGGTGGTCCCCGCGACTGAACCCGATTTTCCATTGAACTGGAAGGTGTCTCCTGTAGCCGGGGTGACGGAAGGAGAAGCTGCTGCGAGGTTCACGGCCACCGGGACCAGGGTAGCCTGAGTCAGACTCCCCAAGGTTACACTCGTAGAGCTGCTTGGTGCGGTGGGCGAGGTGAACTGGACAGGGATGGGCATGGCCGATCCGCTGGAGACAAAGGCGCCTACAGGCGATCCAGAAGAGCTCCATGTAGTCCAAACAGCTGCAGGAACCTGAGCTACCCCATTGGTGACGCTAATCGCTGCGAGAGTAGAGGTGGGGAAGGCGATCGATCCGCTAGCTGTTGAGGGGGTGCCTCCCAAGATCAGCGGGATCGGGATCGGCACGGTTGTGGGTGCAGGAATTAGACTACCAAATCCTGTCGTGGACCCAGTTGCTGGGGGCGTGAACTGGATCACTAGGGTCGTTTTGCTGCCCACCGAATAGTAGGAGCCGATGAAAGGGGTTCCGGAGGTACTGGCCAGAGCATACCAGTCAGCATAGGGGAGGTCCGTAAGGAACCCAGAACCTGTATTGGTATTGTTCGTGAACTGACTGCCTACTGTGTAGGTCTTCTTGTTGATTGTGAACAGGTCTCCCTTGGCCGGAGTCACGCCCGGACTGAGGAGAACTTGGATGGGAACCACGGTCGCCAGTTGGAAAGAGCCGGCTCCAGCGCCTGAGTTCGGTACGAAGATTACCGGAACCGGGAGGCTGGCAGGCGTGGCGAGGTAGACCCCAATATCTGAAAGGGCTGAAAGACCAGTCAGTATGGACCAGATGCTCCCCGTGGTGGTGACGCCGTTGGAGCCAACGGTCAGGTTTTGCCCGCCGATTGCGATCGTCCCACTAGTGGGGGAGGGATTGGATCCGCCAAACAAGATGGGCAACAAAACCTGAGCATTGCCCGCTATGGGGAGCAGGGTTCCAGTAGGAGAGGTGCTTAAAGGCGGCAGCTCGAAGCCCAGCAGATTCGTGACGCCGTTGTCTGTGTATTGACCCACAATGATAGGACTGCTCTTGGCGCCGCTATTCGCAGCCCAGGTCATCCACAGGCTCGCGGGAACTCCTACAGTAAGTGGGGTACTGCCACTACCGGTGGCGACCCTATAGCTTTGTCCAGCTGGGGCACCAGAGAAGGTGATCGTGTCGCCGGACTTAATCGTCAGCGATCCTGAGGGTGTCACGGCGACTGTGATGGTGCCGGATCCGCCGGAGATGCTGAAGGATCCCAAAGGAGCTGACGAGGAAGGCGGGTTGTATTGAAGAACACCAAGAGCAGCCGTACAGCTGGTCCCCCCAGAACAGAGCATCCAAAGGCTATTTGCGGCTGTCAAGTTGACAGTGGCAGTCCGTAGGAGGCTGATCGAGCTGGATGTGACCGTGGCATTCGGGAGGACTGTCCCTGCGGTCGTGAGCGAGAGTAGAGAAGCGCTACCTGCCCCTGGTACGCTTCCTGTGAGACTGCCCGTCAGAGGGATCGTTGGATCGCCAATACTCAGCTGCATGTGAGGTATTGACCCTGACGAGAGCCCAAAGGCGGCACTCAAGAGCTGCTTGCCGCCTGCACTCGTTCCGATCCCTGTAGTCTGTAGAGGGAAGCTGGTCGCCTGCAGCAGAGGCTGCCAGAGTGATCCCTGACCCGAGAGTGAGAGCGTGCTTGAGGCTCCCGAGCCTGTGATGCTCACGGCCGCGGTACTAGAGGGCCATGCACTCAGCTTGATCGCGGTCAGATCCAGAGGCTCGGCGCTGTTTGATGAGACCAAGGGCAGGGAAGTCAGCAGATCGATCGAGGATTCATTCACCAGGACGGGGATCGGATTCGGGCTACTTCGATTGATCACGCCATCAGAGGCAAGAGTCCCTGTTCCCAACCAAATCCCATAGGTCGATGAGAACGGTATGAGAAAACCTCCTATGGCCGAGCCCTGGCTGAGGGGTTGGATGGAGACCAGAGTGGTCTGGGTGGTAGCAGACCCTCCCAAAGCCGAAAAGAGGTTCGACGGATTTGAACTCGACCCCACAGTATACGGCGTAACTGTCATCCCACTGGGGGCGCTCAGAGTTCCCCCTGTAAATTCGGAGGAGGCAGAGCCAGCGAGCGCTGACTGTTGAGTCAGCGCCCACTGCCCCGCCGGGTTTTGGTAGATGAAGTAGCGAGTGTACCTATTCCCGAGGGTTAGGGCCGTGCTCACAGCGGGCATGTAGACGGTCGTCCCATTCGCCCCCGTTGTGGGAGTGAGCTTGATGGAGACCGTAGCCTCCATCGTCAGATTGGTCGCGCTCAGCGGAGCATTGTTCGCCGTAGACCCAAAGTAATAGAGGGTCACCGATCCGGCTCCCAAGGCGCTCTTGAGTGACGGATCGGTGACGACGGCAACCCCGCCTGTGGGGATGAGGCCATACCCTGTCATGCCGACGAGCATCGTCATCAACATACTTATCGAACGTCGAAACAACATAGTAAGCCAGGCCCGCTTCTTAGGTTAATTAGTAACATGAAATTCATTTATTTAAAAAACTGCTTTCAGTTTGTTCGGTAGAACGATGCCTTTTTCAGGCCCACGATTTGGAGGGTGCGGAGTCAACATCCGAAAAAACTCGGGCTCCCGATACACTCGCGCGTTGCCGATCTGAACGGAGGGAGAGCCCATGCAGCAGTCCGAACCACGTGTGGTGATCACCGGGATGGGAGTGGTCTCTTGCTTTGGAGATGATGTGCAGACCTTCATCGACCAGCTCCTTGCCGGTCGTTCGGGGGTCCACACGATCACGGACTTCAGAGTCGACGACCTCCCCACGAAGTTTGGGGCTCAAGTCCCGGAGATCGACACCACGGCTTGGATCGATCGGAAGCTGGCGCGTCGGGTAGACCCGATCATCGCCTGGGGCATGGTCGCGGCTAAGAAGGCGCTTCTGCAAGCGGGGCTTCTCCATGAAGCCTCGCTTGAGCACCTCGATCTCACTCGCTGTGGCGTCGTGCTGGGGAGTGGCATGGGGGGCATGCGTGTCTTCTCCGATGGGATCCGCACAATCGAGGCTCAGGGTCCTCGGCGGCTGAGCCCCTTCTTCATCCCCATGAGCCTGAGTAATATGACGGGGGCTCTGCTGGCGGTCGATCTGGGCTTCCAGGGGCCGAACTACAGCATCTCGACCGCCTGTGCGACGAGCAATTACTGCATCCTAGCAGCGGCCGATCATATACGACGGGGAGAGTGTGACGTCATGGTAGCTGGGGGCACCGAAGCTCCGGTGGACCGCGGTGGGGTGGCTGGGTTCTGTGCCTGTCGAGCTCTCTCTCAACAGAACGAAGAACCTGAGCGCGCATCAAGGCCTTGGGATCGAAGGCGAGATGGCTTTGTGATGGGGGAGGGTTCCGGAGCGCTTGTGCTCGAGAGTCTGGATCATGCACGTCATCGGGGCGCTCCGATCCTCGCCGAGCTGCTCGGCGGGGCCACCAACTGCGATGCCTATCATATGACCGAGCCACGTCCCGATGGCCGCAATGTGAGGGCCTGCATGGCTGAGGCCCTCCGAAAAGCTGGGCTATCGCCTAGCGACATCGACTATATCAACGCCCACGCGACCAGCACGCTGGCTGGCGATCGGTGTGAGATCCTGGCCATACGCGAGCTATTCGCAGACCAGTTGTCCCGGCTGCATCTAAATGCCACCAAGTCGATGATCGGTCACAGCCTCGGAGCCTCAGGCGCCCTGGAAGCGGTCGCTGTGGTCGCAGCTCTCCAATCGGGGTGGCTCCATCCGACCCTCAATCTAGAGGAGCCGGAGGAGTGGATCCAGGGCATCGACTGCTGTGCCAATCAAAAAAAAGAAGCACATCCCCGCATCGCAATGACGAATTCCTTTGGCTTCGGGGGGCACAACTCCAGTATGATTCTAGCTCGGGCTCCCTCCTTATAGAGGGGGTCGATCCCCGATGCAGCGAACAGGGGGAGTCGCAGCCGCTAGATGTTGCGGTTGACGGAGAGGATAGACATGGTCGGCAACAGTGATGGAACGATAGAAGACCAGGTGGGTGTTTGGTGGGAGATGGTCCTTTCATGACCGCTGGTTCCCAACATAGTTCTATGACGATCGTTCCCGATGCCAGCTTTGGTGTGGTCCCTTTGCAATATCGTGAAAAAGGGTGGTGGCTCCTCGTGGTCCAGCATCGCCAGGGCCACTGGTCTCTCCCTAAGGGGCATCCCAATCCGGGCGAGACTCCCCATACCACGGCATGCCGAGAGCTCTTTGAGGAGACTCGTTGTCGAGTCCTTCGGTTCCTCGACTTCCCGTCGATGGCGGAGAACTACCAGTTCCGGGTGGAGAAGCGGCAGATCCAAAAGACCGTGACCTACTTTGTAGCTGAAGCAGCGGGCGAGCCCTCTCCTCAACTCGAAGAGTTGAAGGCAGCGGTCTGGTTACCGATACGTGAAGCTGAACAGCGGGTGACCTTCGATCAGTGTAGGCGGATGTGCCAGCGCGTCGGGCAGTTTGTTCATGGGAAACAGCCGAACCAACTGCCAGGTCTCCCCCACCTCAAGGTGGCCCCGTGGACATCTTGAGGGTGTTTAAGAGAGGAGTGTTCGCCCAGTCTGGTCAGCCGTACGCGCTGTCGGTGTGGGATCTCGAAGCTCCGTCATGTGGCGCTCTCGCAGAGCACCCTCGCGCTGCTTTCTCCGAATCAAGCGCAGGACATCATCTACATCCACCAGCGTGCGGTGGTCTGCAGGTGCAGTGGGGAGGTTCCCCACAGAGTGAAAACGATTGGCCGCGTGGGGCGGGATCGAATGGTCTCGTTCCATACGAAAATAGGGGGCTCACAACAATGGGTCCAAGGTCAATTATATTAAAAAATTAAATTTAGGGCAAGGCATGAGTTGGTGGGTTCGTACGCGCGCGGAAGCGCTCGCTTGGCTAGCACGTGTAGTGTTAGGCCTGCGTTACCGAGTGGAAATGGAAGGGCTGGAGTGCATTCCCCCGGAGGGGGGAGCACTCTTCCTGGCCAACCACCCGGCCATGGTAGATCCTATCCTATTGCTCTCTCGGATCGGTGCTCGGTATCGCGTACGGCCTCTTGTGTTGCAGGTCTTCTTCCTGATGCCTGGGCTACGCTTCTTCATGGAGATGCTCGATGCGTTTCCGATCCCAGACCTGAGCACAGGTGCGAATACCTACAAGAGATGGCGCGTACAGCAGGCCGCCCAGGAGTTAGAGGCTGGACTGCGGCAGGGACAGCGGTTCCTCGTCTACCCATCTGGACGGCTGAAGCAGGGCCCGGAAGAGGTAGTAGGGGGAGCTAGTCTGGCTCACCAACTGGCTCGTGATGTGCCTGAAGCCAAACTGATCCTTGTGAGGATCGACGGGCTATGGGGCAGCCGTTTTAGTCGTGCTCTTCAGGGCAAGAGGCCAGAGCTCTCCAGTGAGCTGTGGAGAGGGGCCTGGACGATCATCAAGAACGCGATTTTCCTGGTGCCACGTCGCCGCGTACGGATTACGTTCGCGGAGGCGGGTCCCGATGTGCGGGAGGCGCGTAGCCGTCTGGAGTTCAACAAAGGTCTGGAGACATTCTTTAACCAGTATCGGACCGATCATGGCCCAACGGGAGAAGAGCCTCTCCATCTCATCCGAGAGTCTCGCTGGCGCCGTTCGAGTCTGCCACCGCTCTGCCCGGTTCAGGCTGAAGAAGTGATCGATACACGTCGTCTTCCGGCTCATGTGAAGACAGCGGTTCGAGCAGAGATTGCAGCGCTCGTCCATCGAGCTCCCAATGAGATCAAGGACACGGATGATCTGTCGACCGATTTGGGGATGGACTCCCTGGACATCGCCCAGCTCGTCACCTACTTAGAAAAGCAGTTTGATGTCGCGGTCACCACCCCAGCGCATCTGACGACGGTGGCGCATGTGATGGCCACAGCGGCAGACATTCAGTTTGCGGAAGAGGAGCCTGAGGTTCCCATGACCTGGGAACAGGACGTGGATGAGAAACGTCCCGAAGCCACTCCTCCGGAGGGCCGCACGTGCGTAGAAGCTTGGTTGCGCACCTGTGATCGCATGGGCTCATGGGAAGCTGCTGGCGACGAGCGGGGCGGTCCCAAGACATATGATCAGCTGAAATTAGGCAGTCTGGTCCTAGCCGAGGCGATCCGCAAACTCCCCGGTGATAGCATCGGCGTTCTTCTGCCAGCGACTGTGGCTGTGCAGGCCGTGATCTTAGCTATCCAGATGGCTGGTAAGGTCCCCGTGATGCTCAATTGGACAGTCGGAGCTGCTCCTCTGGCTCATGCTGTTGAGACAGCTGGCGTCCAGGTCGTACTCAGCTCACTCGCCTTCCTCGATCGTCTGGAGAGCGTGGATCTGACTCCCATCCATACGAAGCTGATTTTGTTGGAGGAGATGCGGCAGCGATTCTCCATTAAGGATCTTCTCTCCGCCAAGTTGCGTTCTAGACAGAAAGCGGATCAACTCCTTCGCACCCTGGGGCGTCAAAATGACACGGGCCAGGAAGTCGCTGTAATCCTCTTTACGAGTGGGACCGAGAATCTGCCCAAGGGTGTGCCCTTAACCCATCAGAACATCCTGGCCAACCATCGGGATGCCTTTGCTAGGGTGGCTCTCACGCGTAAAGACGTGATGCTGGGGAGCCTGCCTCCCTTCCACTCTTTTGGGTTCACGATCACAGGATTGCTTCCCTTGTTGGGAGGATTCCGCGTAGCGTGCACGCCCGATCCGACCAATGGTCGAGCGATGGCTCGTGTCTGCTCCAGTTGGCAGTGTTCCCTTGTGTGTGCTCCGCCTACATTCCTACGTGGGCTGCTGCATGCAGGCCAGGGTGGCCAGCTCCGCTGTGTGCGTCTCTTCCTGTCTGGTGCTGAGAAGGCTCCTGATGAGCTCTTTGAGCAGGTGAAGCAGGTGGCTCCTAGTAGCTCTCTTGTGGAGGGCTATGGCATCACAGAGTGCGCTCCTGTGCTGACTCTGAATGAAATCGGCAAGCCGAGGCGGGGAGTGGGGCTCCCATTGCCCAGCGTACGTCTGATGATCGTTCATCCAGAGACCTTCGAGCCGCTACCCTTTGGAGAGCAGGGCCTCATTCTGGCCACAGGCCCCAATATCTTCCCAGGATACCTCGGTGGGAATCCCGTTCCGTTCTATGAGTTCGAAGGTTCCCGCTGGTATGTGACCGGCGACCTAGGTTGGCTTGATCCAGCAGGCTACCTCACACTCTCCGGGCGTCTAAAGAGGTTCGTGAAGATCGGTGGTGAGATGATCAGCCTGACTGCGATTGAGCAGGCCCTGATCCAGCTCATACCGGAAGGGCAGCCGATGCCTGCTGTGGCTCTGAGCGCGGCCGAGGTAGCAGGCCAAAGGCCTGTTTTACATGCCTTTGTGACCTTCCCACTGACGCTGGAACAGGCCAATGCTGGGATTAAAGGTGCTGGATTGAGTAATCTCGCCCGTCTTTCCAGTGTACAGCAGTTGGCAGAGATACCTGTGCTGGGCTCAGGCAAGACGAACTACCGGGCTTTGCCTGAGGTAGCTCAGCAGAAAAACGACCTCGGAACAAGTGTATAGCAGCGCCTTGCGCTGATCAGTCAATAGGGGCGGGGTGCATAGCGCCCCGTGCGTTAATGGAATCCATGGAATCTCTACATTCTGAAACAGAACAACTCCACCAGGCAGCGTGCGAGCATGTACGGGTGCGCCTCTTTAATACAGAGTCGCGTCAGCAGGAGACCCTCGTTCCGACGGTCCCCGGGCAGATCCTCCTCTACACCTGTGGCCCCACGGTCTATAACTACGCGCACATTGGGAACTTCCGGACCTATGTGTTCGAGGATCTGCTGCGTCGTACCCTGCAGTACTTTGGTCTGAAGGTCATCCAGGTCATGAACTTGACCGATGTTGACGACAAGACGATCCGAGGCGCCGTGCAGAAGAAGTGCACACTGGCCGAGTTTTGCGCGCCCTTTATCGAAGCTTTCTTCGAGGATCTGCGTACGCTCAACATCCAACCTGCTGAGCACTATCCAGCAGCAACGGACTACATCAGCGGCATGATCCAGCTGATCGAGGTCTTGATGCAGCGAGGTGTGGCCTATAAGGGAACCGATGGGTCGATCTACTTCTCTATTGAGAAGTTCCCGAACTATGGTCGGTTGAGCCATCTCGATAGACAGTGCCTCGTAGCTGGAGCCAGCCAACGAGTCGCTCATGACGAGTATGACAAGGATCACGTGTGCGACTTCGTGTTATGGAAAGCCTATGATCCGGAGCGCGACGGGTTGATATACTGGGAGAGTCCCTACGGCAAGGGACGCCCCGGATGGCACTTAGAGTGCTCCTGCATGGCGATGAGTATCTTGGGAGAAACGGTCGACATCCACGTGGGTGGGGTCGATAACATGTTCCCTCACCATGAGAATGAGATCGCGCAGTCCGAGGCTGCCACGGGTCATACGTTTGTGAAGCACTGGATGCACTCAGAGCATCTTCTCGTCGATAACAAGAAGATGTCGAAGTCACTCGGGAACTACTACACTCTTCGCGACCTCCTGAACAAGGGATATTCGGGTGCTGAGGTGCGCTGGGCCCTGATTTCCACCCACTACCGCACGCAGCTGAACTTCTCTCTAGATCTGTTGGAAGCTGCGAGAAAGACTCTGCAGAGATTGCAGGACTTCATTCTGCGCTTGCAGCGTCTTGCGGCGACTGGTGATGCCAAGGATCCTGCAACAGATCTGCCCGGTCGTCTGCAAGATCATCTACACGCCTTTGCTGTGGCTCTGGCTGATGATCTAAGCATCTCTGTGGCTCTAGCGGCTCTCTTTGAGCTGGTTCGCGATGGCAACGTCCTGATGGACCAGGGGCACCTGCACGCCGTCGATGGTCAGAGGATCTTGGCCGTTCTTAAGGACATGAACCACGTGGTGGGGTGTATGGACTTTACTGTGGCTGAGGAGGCGATCCCAGCTGCATTGGAGCAACTACTTGTTGAACGTAACGAAGCGCGTGCTACCAAGAACTGGAAGAGAGCGGACGAATTACGCGCGGCCATACAGGCAGAGGGATATCTGATTGAGGATAGCTCTGAAGGAGCACGTCTCAAGAAAATGAAAGGGCCCATTGTGGCCGCAGGGAAATCATGACCAAAGAAGAGAAGATGCTTTTGGCGATTGCCCAACTCAGCCAGAAGCTGCACGGGAGCTGGGAAGAGCCCGTGCCGTCAGCTCAGGTGATCCAAGCTATGTCTTTAACATCACATTCGTTCTGGAACATGTTCAATGGGATGGCACGCGCTAACTTTCTGAGAAAGAATGGCCAAGATCAGGTCTGGGTAACGCCACATGGCATGACCTTGGTTGAAGAGCTATTGCCCAAGAAGGCCTCTAAGTAGCGATTGGAGGGGGTTGCCTTGGTGGTGGCACTGGAGGCTTCTTAGGCATAGGCGGTGGCGGAGGTATCATGGTTCCATGAGAGAAATACGCTGATCGTTCTCTGCCGTCGGCATACTGGATATGTCCTCGACCTTCCATGTGCCCATCTACAAATGAACCCGTGTCGGTAGAGCCTTGCGAGGAGGTGAGCACGCCGTGGCCAGAGGGCTGTCCGTTGTGGAATTCGCCCATGTATTGAGTGCCCTCATAGATGAGGCGACCGTTGCTCGAGAAGGGTGCGCTGAGGAGCACGCCCCAGCTGGATGTGCCGTCATCGCCCCTTGGAATGGATTCTTCCTCAGGAAAAATCTCCGGCTAGCGAGTCGATGGTGGTGGCTAGCGAGGTGGGGGCGGGGGTGGCGCCGGCCTGTTTGATCTTGGAGGTAGTGGAGGGGGAGGCTCGGACTGGATGGGCTTTGGGACCACGCGTGGAGCTGGGTGCCTGGGCGGAAGGGGTGGCGGCTTGTTGTGCTCTGAAGGCATGTTTGGGGCCGCTCTTGACGGCGCAGATCTTGTTGCCAGCGGTGGCGGCGGACCGGGCGGTGGTGGTGGCTGTGGGAGCAAGACGCCCTGTTTGAAGCGCCCTCGTTCCATCCGGCCATCGGGGTGAGTCCGTCGCCCCATGCCCTCTAACTGGCCATTGACGAAGTGGCCCTCTTCTACCCGTCCATCATCATAGACTCGCCTACTTACACCCCTCTCTGCATTGAGCTGCACGGGAGAAGGCGTGAGACTGTTCAAGGAGGGTTTCTTAGCGTTCGCTTCCTCTTCGATCGTGGAGAAAGCTTGGTCGATGGCCAAGGGTGTTCTGGTGAGCTGCGATCCTAGGGATGATTGGACTGTATCGGGAGATGTCAGACCTTCTACAGATGGGGAAGACGAGTCTGGTGATCCGCCGGGTAGTGAAGGGGCTAGAATTTCAGCGCTCCGGGGATTGCCCATCCGGCATAGCTCGCTATTTTCAGCCTCATCCAGGGAATACGCATGTGAGACCAGCTTCTCTGCTTCTATGAAGGCAGAATCGGTCTTAAGGTTCACAAGGAGCTCAAGACATTGTTTAAGTGGTGGGATTCGTTCGTGGGCGCGCCAGGCGTCCGTTTCTAAATAGTCAATGATCCCATTCAAAAGGCGTGGTATGGCTTTGTTTCCAGACAGAGCCACCGAGTCGCGTAGTTCGCCAAGCTGTAGGAGCAGATAGCGAAGTGCCTCTTGACCCAGAGACCCTTCAGGCAATGCATTCTTAGCATAGTCTGTCAGCAGTTCTATGGTGCTCTCAAAGTTCTCTACAGGGCCTTTTGTGTTATGGGCCCAGTACTTCTGCAGCTCTGGGAGAGTGTGTAGGTTATCTATGTCAAGCTCCCCGATGAACGTTGAGACCACTTCTTCGTAGGGCCCAAGAGGTCGATTGAATGGAGGGGTTCGGCTGCGGTATTCGAGGATCTCAGCTGCGGATGGATTTCCGCGCCTGAGAAGCTCTTGATTGGTGCTGGGGTCTAGAGAGTAGCCATGTGCCGTCAGGGCCAGCGCCTCTTGAATCATCGGGTAATCAGAGCGAAGCTTCTCGAGTGTTGCGAGAGCGAGCGCCAGGACCTTTTGATCGTTGTCGCGAAGGGGCAGACCGCGGGTGGCTACCTTGGCAAAAGTCGCGACGACTGCGACGACTCGATCGATGAGATGGAGTTCCTCCTTGGGGATGAGCCTATAGACGTCGAGCAAGCGGAGGCATTCACTGAACTCATTAAACTGAAGGGCTAGATAGGGGAGGTAAGCCTTTCCAATCGCTTGCCGCATGAGGGGGTCTGAGGGCTTGAGCTCTGTGGAATCCTTGTCCAGAAAGATCACGGCTCTCGATAGATTCTCTATGGCTGAGCGGGGGTTATCTTCCCATGCGCCACCCACGCCTTCTGTAGCCAGAAGTTTGGAGGCTTCTCTAACGGCATCTCCGTAGCTGAGGGAACGCGTGCCTGCCGCTTGTACTGAAAATCTACTTTTCGCAGCATCTCCGTGGAGGACCTTGCAGCGCAGCTTTAGGTGGTCCTCTGCTTTATCAGTCTTACCGTGTCGGAGAAAATCCTTAATGCGTTCGTAGTCGCTGATCTCGTAGCGAACCGTAGGGTCTTGCCCAAAGTGCTTGATCGCTAAAAGGCTGGCCCGTTGATCAAGACTCTCATCAGTGACAGAGACCCTTCGGTCAGAGGGGAACCCCCAGGACGGCATACGGTCCGTCGGAACAGAACGATCCTTGACAGGCCTAGGAACGAAGAGCGCATGGGTGATTTCAGGAGCAGGAGAAAATGGCAGCGAAGTTCGCTGGGGGTCTGGATTAGCGGAGTGGGCCATCGTGAGCCTCCATCATGATGAGGCTCTTCTACAGCTATGAAGGAATTGAAAAAACCGTGGTCCCAGTGGGATCAATTAGCTGATCCCACTGGGACGAGGGCTCAATACAGCTCGTCTAAACAGTGATCAAACATGGGCTTGGTTCAACCCAGGGTTACACCTTGGAACCGATCGGGCCATCCTTAAAAATTGTCTCTATGCATGCTTGGACAGCTTTTCTGATAGTCCTAGGTCTCTAGCTAATGTAACCCTCCCAGGTCTGCTTTTGAACCAGGCCGGTCCATGTAGAGGGTTGTATAGGTTTTTAGGAGCGGCATGACGAGGTGGCCAACTCCTCCGGATAGAGACGAGTTGGTCGGAGGCTATCTCTGTCCCCTACGATGATCTAGTTGAGCTCCGCGATGCGTCATCTGGTTCATGGCCTTGGCTTGTGCCTTGCCGACCTTGTGCTGAGTCTTCTCCTCGCGACATGCCTGGGTAGAGAACCTTCGGCCACTGTGGCCAGTGACCGAAGGTCTATGTTGAGACAAGTTCCCTAGGTGGTAGAAGCCAAGAGAACGGGTTTCCCTAGACACCACGTGAATGGCGGGAAGGCCGTTTTGGTCCACCAATTTGAAGGCGGAGGGTGGTGCTGCCACAAGCTTGATCACGCCAGTCGGATGTCCATAGCAGCCAGGATCCCTGATAGCCGGAGAATGCCAGGCCTGCACAAGCGCATGGAAGGCCTCATCGATCTCAGATAGACTGACAGCAGCTTCTATCAAGGAACGGAGCCTCCCAAGAGGATGCGATTCTCCCAGGCGGTTTGCTAGAAGCTTATGCAGCCGTTCCCAATTGATCTCCCGAGATTGTGGATAGACGATCTCGGTGGGCGGACAACGAGTGAGTGGCTCACAGTTCACCTTGCTGTACGTTTCATACGAACGCGTTGGAACCATGCTGACATGATCGCCAGACTTGATTTCCCTCTCGTGGCCCCTCCCCATGAGAGATCCGCCGAGGGTCTCTAGACAGACTACGGCCTTGCGGTAAGCGTCTTTGGCAGTGCCAGCAGCCATGAAATCGCTGGCTAGCACATCAAAGTGTGGCGCTGAAGGGTCTGTGGAGTCCCAGTGTGCTCCTACAAGCTGTACATCCCTCCAATCCAGCCATTGGACCACCCCGAGCGCCGGTTCTCGGCCACTTGATGAGGTGGAGATGGCTCTGGATCCCGCTTCGAGAAGAGTCGCGGTTTGAGGGGCTCGGTGGGCAAGGGAATGAACTGCAGATAGCATGGTCGGTCGCTCCGAAAGAACGTGTGGTCGGTGCGGTTATGTTAGGATTGTATTAGGAAGACTACAAGGACTATCTCGGATCTCCATAAGAAATCCATACTGAAAATAGGCAAGCCCACTGACAACATGGGTGTTGCGAGTGGGCTTGCAGGCGCGTAGAGGCTAGACCTGGTCGGTGCCAGCTGCGTGCGCTTCCTCTCCATGGCATTCTGGGCGCATCAGAGGAAAGAAGAGCACGTCTCGGATCGACTCTGCGTGGGTCATCATCATGACGAGACGGTCGATGCCGATTCCGAGTCCACCAGCAGGTGGCATGCCTTGGCAGATCGCTTCGATGAACTCTTCGTCCAGCGGAGAGGCTTCTTCATTGCCAGCGTCCCTCTGGGCCGCCTGATCCACTAGAAGTGACCGCTGCAGCTCGGGGTCATTGAGCTCGGTGTAGCTGTTGCACAGCTCTCCACCCAGAACAAACGACTCAAAACGTTCAACGAGTCCAAGGGCTCTTCTAGCCGGGTCTCGGTGCAGCTTGCAGAGAGGGGTCGTTTCGATCGGATGGTCGATGATGTGATGCGGCTGGATCAGATGCTTCTCACAGAGCTCTTCAAAGAGAAGCTGGATGAGAAGACCGCGAGGAGCCTTAGCAAAGGTCGTTGGATCTAGATGTGTGCGATCGCGCAGAGCTTGTCGGAGCTGCTCATCGGATTGTCCTTCGACATCGATCCCGCCATACGTCTGGATCGCTCCATACATCGTCATACGACGCCATGGTGTCTTAAAGCTCACAGTGTGTTCGGTGCCATCTTTAGCGAGAGCGCGTACTTCTGTGGTGCCATGCAGTTCAAGAGCCAGCCGTTCCAGGAGATTCTCCACCAGGCGCATCATGTCGTTGTAGTCCCAGTAGGCCGCATAGGCCTCGAGCATCGTGAACTCGGGATTGTGTGTCTTGTCGATCCCCTCGTTACGGAAGACCTTACCTATCTCAAACACGCGCTCGAGCCCACCAATCAGGAGCTCCTTAAGAGGGATCTCCAGGCTGATCCTGAGGAACATCTCTGTATCCAGCGCATTCAGATGAGTCATGAAGGGCCGAGCAGCGGCTCCGCCATAGACGTTCTGTAGGACAGGCGTCTCGACCTCGATGAAGCCCTGCTCACCGAAGTACTGGCGAATGAGCTTGATGAGGAGCGAGCGACGGAGGAAGGTCTGACGCACCTCAGGGTGGACGATCAGATCGAGCCAGCGCTTGCGATAGCGGATTTCTTTGTCGACCAACCCAGCATGCTTATCGGGCAGAGGCAGAAGTGTCTTGCAGAGGAGTGTGACCTGCTTGGCAAAGACGGTGAGTTCACCCTTTTGAGTGCGGAAGAGATGGCCCTCAACGCCGATCCAGTCCCCCAGATCCACCCGCTTCTCAAGGAACTTCATATGGGATTCAGCTTCGCTGGGTGTGAATCCCACGACATGCGTCTGTTCGCGATTCAGCATCACCTGAATGCGGCCGCCTCCATCCTGGAGGGTAAGGAAGGCGTTCTTGCCCATGGCCCTAAAGAGCACCACACGACCCGCTATCTTCACGGAGGGCGTGACGCCTGCAGCGGCATCATCGCTATGGCCTAGTGTCTCGTGTTCGTATTGTCGGCTTAAGCCCTCTGCATGATCAGAAGGAGTGAACTGAGCTGGGTAGGGATCCAGGGGAAGCTGGCGGAGCTGTTGGAGTTTCTGCGTACGCAGTTGAAACTCCTCATGCTGGTGGTAGTCGGGCTCCTGCATCTGGACCATATCGCCTCGTGGAAAGGCCACCATCATCAAAGAGAATCGAAAAAAAGTCGATCAGATGAGAACTCATTGGATTTTGCGATTTAGAGAGATCCCCTTGAAATCTCCAGATTTGCTACACCGAAGAGCATAGAGGGGAACGATCGTTTGTTCCCACGATCGTTGTGGGGAGCATCCATGAGCAAGGGCTATCGTCGCTGGATCTGGTTGGGTGGCATGGTCTCCGG
>JBMOFD010000005.1:0-42803 GCA_049314435.1 Chlamydiia bacterium
GCCCACTCGCGAGAGTGGGAATCTCATCGGCTTTACCCGATCGAGAGAAGTCAAGGGGAAAGTAGTTCGACCCGTCCACTCTGTAGGTGATAGTAGCCAGCTTGCACGGCCAGCTTGCCCTCTTTCACCAGTCGCTGGATGACGGGGGACTTCAGGAGGTGATCTTTCCATCGAATGGCATTTGCCTTGATGGATCTGGCTAGAAGATCGGCCTCAGGTTCTTGGTCTACCGAGTCGATGGACTGAGCGATCAGCTTAGCGACGTGTTCAATGTCTTTGGTCTTCCCGTGCAGGACGGCATCCACAGCCCCACAGCTTTCATGGCCCAGGACGAGGATGACCGAGGAGTGCAAATAGAGCGCGGCATAGTCGACGCTATCGAGTTCGAGGGGACCGATGACGTTACCGGCGACGCGTACGACAAAGAGATCACCCACTCCCTGGTCGAAGAGGATCTCGGGTGACACTCGAGAATCGGCACATCCGACGATGACCGCAAAGGGCTCCTGGTGGGAGAGGAACGCTTCTCGGCGCTCGGCAGTTCGGTTGGGGTGTTCTAGCGTGTCATCGACAAAGCGAGCATTACCGGCGAGTAGACGTTGGAGGGCTTCTTGAGGAGCTGGGCGCATCGTTGGAGCCGGGGAGGCCGGATCCGTCTGTTCTTTGAGCTGCGTTGGAGCAAGGTCAGCAAGATAGAGAGAGCTGGCGGTGGACTCCTCGCTGGTGGCGGACGCCAGAGCTGGGTACATGCCGCATAGGTAGGCTAGTCTAAACGCAAGCAAGAATGACAATTTAGGCATTGGGAACCACGAGGACAGGAACAAGGTCATTCCTGTGGGTATCACGAGGCCTAGATGCAGGTCAACTAGCACTCTGCATTCCATCAGAGTGCTAGTTAAGCGTTTGTCGGCCCAACAAGGATGACTAGGCGTGGCGCTTGGAGCGCCGTGGTTTCGATGGGGGGCGGTCTGGGCGATCCGACTCACGAGCGGCGGCGAGCTCAGAATTCCACTCTGTCTCCAGAGTCATCAGATTGAGATTCATCAGTCGCACTTGAATGAGGTCGCCGACCCCAAACGTTGTGCCAGTGTGCTCGCCCACGAACTGTTGAGCTCGCGCGTCATGATGGAAGAACTCATGGCCCAAATGGCGGACGTGGATGAATCCTTCGACCATCATGTCGGTGATCTCGAAGATGATGCCGTGGGGACGTACTCGCGTGATGATCGCAGAATAGGTCTGATGAGGGTCCTTTTGCCAATGCTTGCGGAGCATCCGCAGCTTCTTGAGCTTGACCACGCTATCCTCAGCCCGCGCTGAACGACGCTCCTGCTCGCTGCACGCCTCGGTGAGCAGAGTAAGATCAGCTTCCAGAAGGTTGAAGAGAGCGCGCTGGCCCACGAGATCTGGGTAGCGGCGAATGGGACTGGTGAAATGGCAGTAGTGGTCCAGTCCGAGCCCGTAGTGACCAATGTTGTCAGGAGAGTAGAACGCGAGGTTCATGCTCTTGACAAAAGCGATCGCCAGCTGTTCCAAGATCGGAGACTTGGCAGCTTCCTTGAAGAGCTTCTGCAGATCCTCTTGCGCGGGATTCTTCTTGAGTTGGAAGCCAAGAGCGCGAGCGGTGAGCATGAACTCATTCAATGAGTCGGTAGATGGGGGCGCATGGATGCGATAGGCCACAGGCTTGTTTTGCTTGGTTAGATGGACCGCGACAATTTCATTGGCCTTGAGCATGAACTCCTCCACCATCTGGTGGGTGATGTCATACTCATGGCGTTCCATGCCGGTGGGCTCGCCAGCATCATTGACGATGACTTGCACATCAGAGAGAGCCAGTTCCACACTGCCCCGTTCAGCACGCTTGGCTTTGAGGAGATTGCAGAGCTCAACCATGTTGTCCAGGGTCGGGCTGTGCTTGCTGCGTCGTTTGCCTTCAATCACTTCTAGAGCTTCCGCGTAGCTGAAACGCTTGGCTGAACGGATGACCGTTCGTACAATGCGGTAGCGGAGGAGCTCACCTGTCCCATCAAACTCCATGAAGACCGTGACCGTCAGACGGTTCACTGCTTCTTTGAGCGAGCAGAGGTTGTCTGACAGCTCATGGGGCAACATGGGGATGCAACGCCCTGGGAAGTAGGTGGAGTTGCAGCGTCTTCGAGCTTCACGATCCAGAGCGGACCCCGGCGTGACGTAGTGCGCCACATCCGCAATGTGAACGCCGAGCTGGTAGTGGCCTTTACGGGTTTTAACAAGGCTCAGAGCATCATCAAAGTCTTTTGCCGTCGTTGGGTCGATCGTGAAGCACTCGACCTCGCGCAGGTCCTCACGACCTTCTAGATCGCGATTGGAGACGCGTGTCCCGTACTTCATCGCTTCATCCAATACATCTTCGGGGAACTGGGAGCGTAGTTGATGCTCTTCGATCGCCACCTGGATGTCTGCCGAAGCATCCTCGATCGAGCCGAGATTGCGTATGACCATCACGCTGCCGAGTTCATCCTCGTCCGCCTTGGGCCAGCGAATCATCTGGCAGACGACGCGATCACCCTCGACGCAGGAGATCTGACTGCTCGCATCAACGGGGATGTGACCATCCGACTCTTCCAGCCCACGAATCCAGACCATCTGAGGACCCACGACATAGCCAACCAGGTGGCTGCGGGTTCTCTCCAGAATCCGAAGGACAGCTCCCTCGGGTCCCTTTTGGCTGTTGATCGAGTGAGGAACGATCGAGACCTCGACCAGGTCGCCGTCCATGGCGCCTGATGTGGCTTGCTTAGGTATAAAAACTTCTTGAATATCTGGGCAGTTTTGAGGAGCCACGAATCCGAACCCGCGAGGATGTTTCCGTAGAATGCCCTGGGCTGAGGAGGGCACTTTCTTCTTCTTCGAGGGGGGAGGGGTGGGCATGGACTCCGTAGGTTGACGAAAGGCGATTCCGCCTTTGTGGGTATAGATGACTCCTTCGAGGAGGAGCTCACTGACGAGAGATTCCAAAAGCGGGCCATCCTTGGCCGGCAGACGCAGTGCTCGGAGGAGCTCCTCTAGAGAGACGGGATGAGGGGAACGTTGCAGGAAGTCAAGGATCTCTTGTCGAATCTGCTGGGGAGCCCTTTTAGGGGATTTTCGTCTGGAACGCGAAGCGGACATGCTTTCTACTGCAAAATGAAATACATCAATGGATCACAACGAATGATGGTACCACAACAACAATCAATCCTGAAAACGTTTTGCGCATAACCAGGTATTAAAGAGCAGGGCTGCTCGCGTCATGGGGCCCACCCCTCCGGGAACGGGGGTGATAGCGCGGCAGATGGGAAGGACTTCCTTGAACCGCACGTCTCCCGTGACGGAGCGCTTACCCTCGGCGTTGGTAGAGGGATGGATGCCGACATCGATGACAACGGCTCCAGGTCGGACGTACTCCGGACCAATGAGGTGACGCTGGCCGGCTGCGATGACGAGACAGTCAGCCCGGCGGCAGAGGCTTGGCAGATCTCGGGAGCCAGAGTGAGCCAACGTCACCGTCGGTCCGCCGCCCGGACGTTTCTGCGACCAGAGGAGCATAAGGGGTTTGCCCACCACGCGACCGCGACCGACGATCACGACGTCCATCCCAGATAGGGAGATCTGGTAATGGCTACAGAGACGGTCGATCCCAAGGGGAGTACAGGGCACTGGCGCCGATCCGCCTAAGACAAGCTGCCCCATGTTGTAAGGATGGAAGCCGTCCACATCCTTACTCGGATCCACTGATTCTAGGATGAGATCGGTGTCTAGGTGGCCAGGCAGTGGCAGCTGCACGATGATCCCGTGGACAGAAGGGTCGGCGTTGAGGGCGGCAAGGCGATCCAGTAGGGTCTGCTGAGCGACCGTCTCATCGAAGGTGTGGATCACACAGTGGATCCCCACCTCTTCAGCATCCTGGCGCTTGTATTTTACATAGGATTGGGAGGCCGGATGCTCTCCAACGAGCAGGACAGCCAGACCAGGTCGGAGGCCAGACACATTGATCGAGTTGCGGATTTCCTGCTTCCATGCTGCAGCAGCAGTATTACCGTCCAAGATGAGAGCAGGAGAAGAGGGTGATGCAGACACGTCGATGGCTAGCCTCGCTTACAGACTAAGGATAGATGCTGTGGGGGAATTTCGTTTAGCGTCTCTTGACGTCGATGGAAAAGCAGATCCGAATTTTGTTGTTTCGCAACCTGTCTAAACATGAGACCTAGACACCTCTCGACTTTGGTCGAGAGGTGTCTGCGAAGTGGGCTATTTTGGAGCCTTGGTTGGAGGGATACGAGAGATGCTGAGTTGGATATGGTCGGCTTGATTCGTCTGCAGGACTCGGAAGCCCGAGGCCTCGACGAGAAGTAAGGAGGATTTGAGAGCTTGCGAGGCGCAGCTCTCGAGCTTGTCGAACTCATTGGGTTGAGTAGGAAAGACCTTCAACAGTCCCCAGGCGGTGTGACTCACTTTGATCCCTTTGTCAACTTGATCAAAGAGTCGGTAAAGGCTTTGCTGCAGCGCTGTTGCCGCCTGTTCACCTCCAGTGCTTTGGCCCGCTGTTTCCTGAAATGCGTCCTTGATCATCCCGATCCACAACGAAGTGTCTCTTTTAGACGATGGGGAAGCGTTGAACATCCCTGCTGTGGGGGAGGCCTCCTGGGATGTCCGCTTCGCCGTTGAGCTTGCGGGTGGCGACATGCGAGGATCGCTGGATCCAAGGGACGATGTTGGGCTTGGCGTCATATGGAGTGGTCTAGCTGGCTGCTCGGTTGGAGAGGGAGACTGCAGAGCCTCTCCTCGAGGCCATCTCGGCTTCACGACGACCCGTGGGAGAGGACTCTGTATCCCGGGAGGCGTCAGGTTGGTGCTCGAACTCAAGGCTGGCCGTATGGGCTGTGGCACTAGAAACTCTGGAGTGCGCTGTTGTTCACACACCTGATTGGCGCATCTGAGCCATGGCTGTGGGGGGGGCTGTTGGGGTCCGCAGTGCCCCGGGGCCGGCCATCGTTGGGATATAGGGGCTGGTATCAAGGGACTGGTCCCATGGGCGTAAGTCTGTTCGGGTGGGCGCTGCTCATAGTAGGGCTGCATCACAGGTGGCGGGCTATTCCAGGGGCCAAAGGGGGCTCCGCCTTGCATCGGATGCCACGCTTCGGTCGGAGATGGCCACGATCCTTGGGAGGGCCTCCCTTGAGGGGAGCCTAAACTGCCCGCACTCGGATTCGGTTGCAACGCAAATGGGCCCCCTTGGAACACAAAAGTGCCTGGTGCGTGGACGTTGAAGGCTCCTGTCGTGATTGGGTAGAGCATGGGATGGGGAAAGATGGGGGGTGAAGAGCCCTGCCCCACGGAATTTAAGAGCAATCCCGCCATATAAGGAGCCTGTATCTGTCCTGGATCGGGCGCGCCTTGCTGGACTCGTTGCCCAGCTTGAGAAAGGCTACTTGCCGATGGGAGGGGCTGAGGCGGTCTTTCCTGAGTGGAGTTGGGTTGATAGGGTCGAGCTGTGACACTGGTCGAGAGGTCGTTACGGCTCCATCCCAATGGCGTGGATGCGGCGTGGTGTTCAGCCCTACCATCGTGTGTAGGGCTTATTTTCAGCGCAGTATGAGCTACGCTTTGCACTCGGCCGGGAGGGGTGATTGCCTGTGTTGACGGGAATGCTGGCAGTGGAGCCCCTGGGTTGCTCCATATTCCAGGCTGGTCCCAGCAGTTGGACTTCCCTTGGAGATAGGCGGGGCTCCGGGCATCGTGGAGTGGCGTTGTTGCATAATCCTGTCCACAGTGAGGTGACTGTTTGGCTCCCCCTCCAAACCATGGTCTGGGCTCGTTCCCGAAACACCCTCTTTTCGTCTGCGCGGAGTTAGGCAACAACGCCTCGTCGAGTGTGGTGTCGCTGTAGACAGGAGGACCAGACCTATAGCGGGCCCGTTTAGCCTCGTCTTGATCAACTTCATCAAACATCTCCTTAAAGAAGATGCTTAGGAAGTCAGCCTGTGGCTTATCCACCCCTGGGTTGAGTACTTGGTGCCCTGGCCCGTTGGTCAAAGGCACGGAGCGGCTGTTGATCGAAGTCAGTCGGTTTGGTGTTAGGGGCTGCGGCATCCGTGGCAGCAAGTCTAGGCTAACGGAGCTGAAGAGAGCGTGCGCAATGTTCTGAGAGGTGTTGACCGGCTCAAAATTCAAAGGATAAGGACAACCCCTCGCTTGGCTAACAGGATTTTTTGCCGCTGGATCCCACATAATTTTACCTTTCAAAGGAGTTTGCCCGAGCAGTCTGCGGGCTGACCGAAATGGAGGCAAGGTGAATTGTGTAATCAAAATCACGATACTCGTAACGATTGTTTACAGTTGTTGCCAATCAATGTTTGAAAATCGCTGAAGCGGCGTAGGCAGGTCTTTTGGCATTGCTAAGCCGCGCTCTTGGGCTTGAGGTCTTGGCTGGCCTCTGCCTGATGTAGACCCGGGTTGAGCATCTCGTGTCCCCGATCGGTTAACCAATTGTCCCACCCAGGGTGGTACCTATTTGGGGTATAGCGTCTGGTGTACCGTCTGCTCTTCAATGAACAAATAATAGTACTTTGCTACAAGCGCATTGGAGAACCCAAGGTGATGTATGACGGGAATAGTGGGGCCATGGGGGTCGGAACGTGACCCTCTCGGTTGGTGGGGGTCCGAGGAGGTCACCCCTAAAGAGGTTCGGTTAGCGACCCATCTCATTGCCAAGAGCTATCAGCAGTTATGCCAATCCAGCACGTCGTCGGCTTCCCTCAAGGAGCTGCTGCAAGAGATGCGAAAGAGCAGCACAGGGGTGGGCGTTTCGCCGGAGGCCGCAGAAGGGAGCGCACAGGGAGGAAGGACTCGTCAAGCCGCGGAGCTTGCTCTGCGCATTCTGCAGATGTCAGCAGCTGAGGTCGCGAAGCCCTATCGCACCTCCGCATCTGCTGGCCCCTCCGAAGACAGACCCCTGACCAACACAGAGATCCTGGGGATTTGTGATCAGCAAGACCTCTTGGACCAGGTGGTCAACACGAGTGAGCGACTATTGCAAAACGTGTCGCGAGAGGTCTTTGGAACGGGGGCGTTGCGGCGCAGCCCTTTGGCGCTGCAACAGTGGGCGCTCCTGCATGTTGCGCAGGCCAGCCGGGCAATTCCACCCCTGAGGGGGTCTCTGCGAGAATTGATCGGGACTGAACGCGATGGTCCGAGGGTGGGACAACTGTCGAGCAAAATTGCAGATACCCTCAACAATGATGAACTCCTACTCAAAGAGCCTGGCATTGGGGCCACAGAGCTTGAAGCGCAGCGCAAAACCTATCGGGGACTCTGGACAACGCTACAAACCCAGGTTCGAGAGAATCAACGATTTAAGACACTCGGCAAGGATCTGACAGCGAATGAAATGCGCACGCTATACGCAGGATACGTGCAGCGACTCGCTCGACTCTGGGATGAGTATGCCAAGTTGGGCACTCCTTGGGCGTTCTTCGATCTACTGTCTCGATTTTTGCAGGAGTGTGAAACTGGGTGGGAAGGGCAAATTGCGTTGGCGGAGCGGACTGTCTACGGCATAGAGCCCTTCTTTGTCCCCCTAGAAACGGTACGCGACCTGCGCAGGGAGCTCGTTCGTAAGGCTGCTCAGCCGTATAGTTCTACCAAAGAGGGTGGGGTCGAAATTCACTACTATCCTGCGCTCAACCAGATGCTGAATGAGACCCTGGCTCTCGGGTATGGGGCAGAAGAGCTTGGAGAGGTTGAACTCCATTGCCAAGTCATTGCAAGCGACGGGGCCCGGCGCATTGCTCAGCGGAGAGAGAGTCTACCAGAGGCAGAGGATCTTGTTCTTGAGAAATGGCGAGGTTTGGGGGAGGCGCAGGCCCAGGTGCTGGGCCGACTGCGCGAGATCTATGAGAAAGCGCTTCCCAGCATTCCGGTAGAAGCAAGGATGCTGTCTCAAGAAGAGAGGCAAGCGGTCGAAAGCTACCAATCCCGCGTTAAGGAGGCGATCGCCGCGTTCAAGCAGGACCCTAGTGAGGGTTCTTTGAGGGCCCTCACGTCACTTTTCAAGGCGAACAGTATACCATGCAGTGAGCTGGGTACTCTGCTGATCGAACTGTCGACCATACCGCCCCTGCCCTCATTACAGGGCACGTCGGCAAGCCCCCTAGTTGGAGAGGGAGTGGAGACCTTTGCAGAAAACCTGCTGACCCGAGCTGAAGGAAAGGCTTTCGCGATGGCCTTGGCCTTTCCCGACGAGGGGCGCTACCACAAAAAAGGGGACCTGACACCGCTCGGGTTCCATCTATGGATGGCCGTGCAGGGGGCTGCTGAGCCTCGCGACGCAAGTCCAGAGATGCAGGCGATGATAAGTGGCATGCGAGATGAGGTTCTCGTCGACGCGCGAGAAGCTGCACTCGTAGACGCGCGAGAAGCTGCACTCGTATTCGTTCAACGGGGCGGGAGCTTAAAGGATCTTTCACCGCGACTGCAGGAGGATCTCGAGATCAGCCTGATTGCTGTAGCCAGGGATCCAGAGGAGTTGAGATATGCGGGCCCTGTGCTGAGAGCTGACCCTGAGGCCGTATTCAAGGCTGTCCGACAGAATGGGCTATTGTTGGCGGTCGCTGACGATATGCTGCGCAATGACCCTAGAATCGTGCAGGCGGCCGTCCAGCAGAATGGGAATGCACTAGCGTTTGCGTCTGAGGAACTGCAAGCTGATCGTACAATCGTATTGCTAGCGGTTCGTCAGGAGGGGGGTGCTCTGGCCTATGCGGATCCTAAGTGGAGAGCGGACCGTACGATTGTGTTGGCAGCTATCAGGCAGAATCCAACCGCCTTGCTGTTTGCAGATGCAGCACTGCGCGGTAACCGTAGATTCTTGCTTGATGCAATGCGATTCAACGGATCCGGGCCATGGAGTGGACTCCTGCTAAGCAACGCATCTAAGGAGCTACGGAAGGATCGCGGGTTGCTAGCTGCTGCTCGTGGCACTGTGCACCAGGGGCTATGGTCCTTGTTGTTGATGGGTGGGATAGGCCTCTTGGTTGCGAGAGCTCTAACTCGAGCGGTTGATCGAGTTATCGAGCGAGATAATGATCGTTAGAGGCCAGAGTGGTTAATTTTTGTTGATTCGGCCCAGCTGTGTACAAGGAGTTGTGGTTCGTGATCTCTGGATCTATTGGGTGTTGTCCCGTGAGCGTGGGATCACCCCTCTCGACAATGGATTCCGGCATGCGGGGAGGTTCAGATGAGTTCTTCTAGTTCGGGCACTGGTCCTCCGCAGGGGTCAGACCTCCTCATCGCAGCGATTCGAAATGATCGCATGAAAAATGGGGGCATTTCCAAGGGGGCCCTTTCAGGAAACGCAAAACTGCGAGCGGATCTAGCCGATGGGGTCAGCAAAACCTACGAGAAATATTGCCAGCTGGTCGGCGAGAGGCTCGATGCGATTCCGATCACGGATCCGGCCAAGTTCTCAGTCGTCATCGATCAGCTGAAGCAGTTCTCTCCGAGTCATCCATTGGATAGCAGTGACATTCCTGAGCTAAAAGTGCCCTTTGAAGATATTCAAGAGCTAATTGACTGCTCGGAGCTATATGCGGACAAGAATGTGGATAATATGCAACGCGCATTCGAGAGATTCGTTATAGATAGAATCCATGAGCATGGGGATCATCTAGATAAGGCGAGCCATGATCCTGTGTTAAGGCTCAAGCTTCTTGATGAGGGGATCGGCAAGGTCAAGGCCCAGGAACGCAGGACTGGGCTGACTTCCGAAGCCGTCATGAAAAAAGCTCAAGAAGAAGCAAGGGTGCGGGCAGAGCAGGTCGAGCGTCAGCAAGAGAGGCGCGCGGCAGTCGAGCTTGCTGCTCAGGAAAACCACCTTGCTGGTTTGAGTCGTGACGAAATCTTGCTGGAGATTGGGCATCGTGTACGTATGCTCGGACGCCTGGGTCCTGAGCTGCGAGCTGATCGAGCCTTTGTACTGGACGCCATTGAGAGGAATGGTGATGCATTGGCAGACGCGGCCCCTGAGCTGCGTGCTAACCGCGCCTTCGTGCTGCAGGCTGTCCAGCGAAATGGCTGGGCATTAGCGTATGCGCCGCTTGATCTGCAAGCTGACCGCGAGATTGTGCTGGCAGCTGTCCGACAGAACTGGCGTGTTGTTCGGAACGTGCTTCCTGCTCTTCGGGCAGACCGAGGGATCGTACTGGCCGCCGTTCAACAAGATGGGGACGCATTGGAATACGCGGCTCCTGAGCTGCGAGCGGACCGTACTATTGTGCTAGCGGCGGTCCGACGGAATGGGATTGCCTTGAGGTTCGCGAGTCCTGAACTGCAGGCCGATCGTCAGGTCGTACGAGCGGCTCTCCAACGAGCTGATGGGCGGGCGTTGGCATATGCAGCCCCCCACCTGCGGGCTGATCGTGCCCTTATGTTAGACGCTGTCCGCCTGGATGGGAGGACGTTGGCCTATGCGGCGCCTGAGCTGCGAGCTGACCGTGAGATCGTGCTGGCGGCCGTTCGGCAGTTTGGGTGGGCATTGGAACACGCGGCTCCTGAACTGCGAGCTGATCGCGCGCTCGTACTGGAGGCGGTTCATCAGACGGGGGAGGCGTTCCAATTCGCCGCCCCTGAACTGAAGGCCGACCGAGGCCTTGTACTTGAGGCCGTTCAACGGCAAAGGATGGCCTGGCAACATGTGGCTCCCGAGCTGCGAGCCGACCGTGAGATCGTGCTGGCGGTCGTTGAACAGCTTGAATGGGCGTTGGAATTCGCGGCTCCTGAACTGAGGGCTGACCGCGCCTTCATATTGGAGGCCGTTCAACGGAATGGGCTTGCGTTGGAATTTATGACTCTTGAGCTGCGGGCTGACCGTGAGATCGTACTGGCTGCGGTCCGGCAAAATGGGCTTGCATTAAAGCATGCGGCTTTGGCGCTGACAGCTGACAGGGAGGTTGTAAAGGAAGCCGTTCAGCAGAGTGGATTGGCGCTGCAACACGCGGATTCCGAATTGCAAGCTGACCGTGAGATCGTCTTGGCTGCAATACGCAACAATGGACGGGCTTTGGAGTACGCATCGCCCGAGCTCCAGGCCGACTACGAGCTACGCATCGCTGCCGCTGAACGCAACCCTTGGCGAGTTCAGATGCTATGGACCCTCTGGACACTGGAGACGATCGGTCGTGGCATTGCGAGATTCATCTCTCGAAGCTAGACCTTCAGCGCCATCCTGGCGTGCGATTCCCTCGTTCCCCTCTGGCTAGTTCCAACAATGGCGGTAACTTCAGGTGATCCTCGTCTCCTCCAGAGGACCTCATCCAAGCCTGTCTCCAAGGAAGCAGAGCCATGGAGGCCAGGCAGAGCTCTATTGGATGCTTCCCAAGGCAAAGACCAACACCAGTCGGCCGGGAAATTTCACGGACCGCCCTGAAGAGTCTCATGACGAGTGGCTAGGGGAGCGCTATACTGCTCGCCTAGCCGTTACCCCGGCCGGGGTAACGATGACATGTCCTGCCCCTCTTCGCAGAGTGGTCATGTTTTGTTGATTCAGTTCAGCTGTGTACAAGGAGTTGTGGTTCGTGATCTCTGGAATCCATGGGGGTCTCATTCTGTAAGCGTGGGATCATCCTTATCGACAATGGATTCCGGCATGCGGGGAGGTTCAGATGAGTTCTTCTAGTTCGGGCGCTGGGCGTCCACCAGGTTCGGATGCCCTATGGGAGGCGATCCGAAATGATCGCATGCATAGCCTGGCAATTACCGAGGCTGACGTTGCGGAGAGACCAGTTCTGCGCGCGAACCTGGACGATGCGGTCGGCCAAACCTATCAGCACTATTGCAAACTGGTCGGTGAGAGACTGGATGCTATTCCGATCACGGATCAGGACAGATTTTCAGTCATTGTCGAACAACTAGAGCACTTCTCGCCAACCCACCCTTTAGATGCCAAGGGGATTCCTGATCTGGAGAGGCCATTTGAAGAGATTCAGGAGTTAGCGGATTTCCCCGAGATGTACGTGGACCTGGCCCTACAGGACCGACCGGACCGACCGGACCTAAAGGGTGCATTCGAGGCATTCGTTGCGGATAGAATACATGAACACGGCCGGCATTTGGATGAGGCGAGCAAAGACCCCGCGTTAATGCGCAAGCTTCTTGATGAGGGAATCGACAAAGTAAGGATGCTGGAGACTAAGGCTGGATTGACTTCCGAGGCCGCAATGAAACAAGCACAGGAGCAAGCGAGGGCACGTGCAGAGCAGGCCGCGCGTCAAGCCGCTGGGGATGGTTCTATCCCGGTTCAGGAGGATGTTCAGCTAACAGTTGCTGATGTGGAAGCAGCGGCGTGGTTGCAAACCATTGAGTTCGCCGCCCAACGTGTATTAGCAGAGCGTATGCAGGCACTGAGCGCCATCGAACGCGATGCACGTGAGCTTGAACGGCTAGATCCTATGATGCGGGCTGACAGAGGTTTCGTAAGGGCGGCTGTCCGTAGGAATGCGGAGGCATTGCAGTACGCGGATCCTAGGCTGGTGACTGACCGTGCCTTCGTGCTGCAGGTTATCGGAGGGAATGCGCGGGCTTTGCAGTACGCGGATCCTGAGCTGCGGACCGACCGTGCCTTCGTACTGGATGCCATCCAGCGGAATGAGTTGGCGTTGGAATATGCGGATCCTGCGCTGCTGGCCGACCGCGCTTTTGTGCTGGAGGTTATCGAAGGGAATGCGCGGGCTTTGCAGTACGCGGCTCCTGAGCTTAAGGCTGACCGCGCCTTCATGCTGGAGGCTGTCCGACTGAATAGCGGGGCATTGTTATACGCGGCTTCTGAGCTGAAAGCTGACCGCGCCTTCATGCTGGAGGCTGTCCGACTGAATAGCGTGGCGTTGAAATACGCGGCTCCTGAGCTGAAGGCTGACCGCGCCTTCATGCTGGATGCCATCCAACGGAATGGCGGGGCGTTGTATTACGCGGATCCTGAGCAGAAAGCTGACCGTGCTTTCGTACTTGAGGCCGTCCAACTGAACGGGAGCGCGTTGCACTATGCGGCTCCAGAGCTGCAAGCTGACCGAGAGATCGTGTTGCTCGCGGTTACGCAGGATGGGTTTTCGTTGGAATATGCGGCTCCTGAGTTGCGGGCTGACCGGGGGCTAGTGATGGTGGCCGTTCGGCGGAACGCATCAGCCTTGCGGTATGCGGCGCCCGAGCTGAAAGCTGACCGAGCCTTCATGATGGAGGCCGTCCGACGGAATGGGAGGGCGTTGAGGTACGCGGCTCCTGAGCTGCTGGCCGACCGTGAGATTGTGCTGGCGGCTATCCAGCAAAGTGAGGGGGCGTTTCAGTATGTGCCGCTTGAGCTGACAGCTGACCGAGCCTTCTTGCTGGAAGCCCTCCAACGAAATGTGACCGCGTTGGCATGTATGCCCCCTGAGCTGCTGGCAGACCGGGCCTTTATGTTGGCTGCGATTCGAATGAACCGACAAGCGCTGAGGTACGCGGATCCCGAGCTCCGGGCCGACTACGAGCTACAGATCGCTGCTGAACACAACCCCTGGCGAGTTCAGATGCTGTGGTCCCTTTGGACATTGCAGACGATCGGTCGTGGCATTGCGAGATTCATCTCCCGAAGCTAGACCTTCAGCGCCATCCTGGCCTCCGTTCACCGCGTCCTCCGCGTGCTAACTCCAACAATGGCGGTAACTTCAGGTGATCCTCGTCTCCTCCAGAGGACTTCATCCAGGCCTGTCTCCAAGGAAGAAGAGCCATGGAGGCCAGGCAGAGTTCTACTGGATGCTTCCCGAGACAAAGTCCCCACCAACCTCCCGGGAACTCCACGGAACAGCCAAAGAGGCCCATGACCAGTGGCTGGAGTAGAGCTGTACTCCACGCTAGGATCAGGGTGATCGTGGGGAGAGAAAAGAGCCGTGCGACATCAAACCGGCGCTGGAGCCCATGCAGGCAGAAGCAGGCTAGGCCAAGGGTCACGGCGTGCGACCCAAGACGTACTTGCCAGTCTAGAGCATCCCAA
The DNA here is from genome assembly GCA_049314435.1 of Chlamydiia bacterium. Lineage (GTDB taxonomy): Bacteria > Chlamydiota > Chlamydiia > Chlamydiales > JBMOFD01 > JBMOFD01. The sequence continues at coordinate 14,042 of JBMOFD010000005.1, forward strand.
ACCAGGCCAGCCAGACAGGCTCCTCCAACAGAGGCGCTTCTCGAAAGGCGTAAGAGTCCGAGAGCACACACGACGATCAGATACTGCGGGGGGGAGGAGCTCCAGGCAAGAGAAGTTGCCCAGGCTATGCTCGCCAGGCTGCCTAACAATAGGAATAGGAGTTTTTGGCGCATTCCCAGCCCCATGCTGTTGAGAGGATCGATGTGAGGGTACTGCGAGTAGGAGCCCAATGCAACTCTTCCCGGAGGGTGCGCGAGTCGGCTATGAGGCAGTCTGGATCTTCGGTTCGCCTAGGTCCCCAGTGTAGATCAATCGGCTGCTGCAATAGCTGTTCTGTGGCACGGATGACCTCAAGCACGGTCGTACCCTGCTCTGTTCCCACATTCAAACAATGCGGGAGAGGAGGACGGCTCCCTGATGCCGTCGACAGTAGGGCCTCCATTGCAAGGATGTGGGCATCCGCAAGGTCAGTCACATGTAGGTAGTCTCGTTCGGCGGTCCCATCACGGGTGTTGAAGTCCTGCCCATAGACCGTGAAGGGTTGCCGATGACGAGCCGCCTGCAAGAGTCGTGGAATGAGGTGTGTCTCCGGCGTGTGATCTTCCCCTAGCACTAGAGAGAGATTGGCGCCCGCTGCGTTGAAATAGCGTAGGCAGAGGAGCTGGGTGGAGAGGGCTGAGGCCCAGTCGAGCGCGATGCGCTCGATCATCGCCTTGCTCTGCCCATATGGATGGGTGGGCATGATGGGAGCTGTTTCCGGAATGGGCACAGTAGAGGGATTCCCATAGACAGCGGCTGATGAGCTGATGAGCAGAATTGGAGTAGAAGCCCCCTCCATAGCCGACAGCAGAGAGAGAAACCCGCTGATGTTGTGGTCGTAGTACTCCAGAGGACTGCGTACTGAATCTTGCACGATCGACTTGGCAGCCAGGTGGATCACAGCCTGTGGTCGTTCATCGAGAAAGAGCTGCTGCAGGGCCGCTCGGTCACGCAGGTCGAGATGAACTAGACGTCCCCAGCGCACAGCATGCCTATGTCCGGTGGAGAGATTGTCTACGATGATAGGGAGCCAACCAGCTTCATGGAGGGCATGGCACACATGGGCGCCGATGTAGCCAGCTCCTCCTGTGACGATCACAGTGCGCTCATGAACAGTTGGGAACAACCTACCTATCACAATACGTCAGTACGCTCCGCAAGGCCGTAACATCTGAGTCACGGTCTGAACGATCATCCGCAGGTCTACTGGGAAGGTCCAGGTGCGCACATACTCCAGGTCTAGAGCTACGCGCTGTGCATAGGTCAGGTGGGAGCGGCCGCTGAGCTGCCAGGTGCAGGTCAGGCCAGGGCGCATGCTCAAGATCTCCAGAGCGGCTTCTTGAAGGTGGGTCTCGATCTCAGGGCGCGTGAGGGGCCTGGGGCCGACGAGGCTGAGGTCCCCAATGAGGACATTCCAGAACTGAGGGAGCTCGTCGAGGCTCGTGCGACGTAACCAGGCCCCTAGTGGCGTGATCCGAGGGTCTCTCTGCAACTTCTGAGATGAGGCCCACTCTTCACGGAGAGAAGCATCTGATCCGAGAAGCTCTTGAAGTTGCTCTTCGGCATCCACGGTCATCGAGCGCAGTTTCCAGATGCGAAAGGGACGGCCATAGCGACCCATGCGGACTTGTGAATAGAGAATGGGCCCTGGATCGACCAGCCAAATCAAGAGTCCGAGCAGTGCGAGGAGAGGGATGCCGCCAAGAAGAGCCAGGATGGAGAAGAGAATATCAAACAAGCGCTTGAGTACGAGTCTCAGCGAGCGAGCTGAACGTAGGGTGAAGAGGCCTTCTGGGGAGCGCTGAAGAAGTGAGGGCTGCATAGAGGGTGGCTCCAGTCCTCGTCAATGTAGACGATGGACGAGCCTCTCAGCAAGATGGAGCAGGTGATCGGGATGTCTGAGCTCCTGTCGGATCCGCTGTGCGGCGTGATCGAGGAGCTGTAGGGCCTGGCTACGAGCTAAGGCGACGCCAAGGACTTCGACTGCGGAGATCGTAGGGGGGCGGCGATGGTCGGAGTGGGCCGCCGTCTGCATAAGCAGAATATCTTCGATCAACTGATGAGCAATACCCAGCTCCTCTCCAATTAGGCCCAGTCGTTTGCAGGTGACCTGAGAGGTGTGGGCGAGGACCGAGGCGCACTCCAAGGCGCAGCGCATCAAACTTCCCGTCTTCAGGCGGTGTACTTCCCAGATCTGGTCAGGGGAGAGATCTTCAACCCGTAGCTGCAGCTGTCTTACCTGACCACGGATGAGCTGTTCTCCTCCCGCGTAGTGGGACATCTTGGAGATCAGGCTGAGGCGGCACGTTGGGCTGAGATGCTCTTGGTTGGAGACGATCTCATAAGCGAACTGCACCAATGCTTGGCTGGAGAGAACGAAAAGGTCATGAGGGGTGTGGGTCGAACTGGGCCGATGTGAGCCATGGGTCGTGGTATGATGGGCGTTCTCGCAAGTGAGGGAGGCTAGATGTAGGCACTCAAGAGAGCAGGCCACCTCAAGAGCAGAACTCCATGAGGTCCCTAGCCCCTCCGCAGTCGCTAAGAGAAGGAGAGGGCGTAGCCGTTTGCCACCATGGAGAATCTCCTCGAACACGGGACTCAACGATGAGGGCTCCAGGCTCTGGACAAGAGACAGGAGTCGCTGGTCGAGGGCCTCCTTGAACGAGGCTAGTTGGGGAGGAAGAGGCAAGAGTGTTGATGTCGATGTCATGTGACCTCAGACGTAGCGCTGGTCGATAGAATTTCGAGCATTCTATGCGTATCGCCAATGCAGCGGGAAGGTTTTTTTGTGTGGACCTCGCTTCCTTCTATGAAAGAGAGGAGGTGGGAGGCTGCCGATCGAGGTATTCTTGAAGCAGCTGACACGCCGCTGTGGAGTCTGAGCAGCGCTGTCGTTCTTTGCGATTGAGACCCATATGACGCAGGTCAGCCTCTGCGATCTTTGAGGAGAACCGCTCATCATAGAAGACGACAGGGACGGAGAGTGCTGAAGCCAGAGCCACACCAAACTCTCGGGCTTCCTTGGCCATCGGGCCCTCTCGCCCTGTGAGCTCCAGGGGAAGACCCACGACCAGTTGATCTATCACGAACGCCTTTAAGCCGAGCTGAGCCGCTTCTACGGCACCAGGAAGAGTTCGCTTAGAGATATGGATCGTTGGGGAGGGGAGGGCGATACGCCCTGAGGAGTCGCTGGACGCGATGCCTAAGCGGGCTCGACCATAGTCGACGGCCACAATCCGAGCTCTAGAGTGCGGCACAGTGTTTCCTGAGCATAGCTTGAACAAACGAGCGGAAGAGGGGATGGGGCTCAGTGGGACGTGACTTGAACTCGGGATGGAATTGACACCCCACCATCCAGGGGTGGTTCACCACCTCGCAGATCTCGACTAAGTTCCCATCCTCTGTGGTGCCGGCTACCAAGAGCCCAGCGGCCGAGAGCTCATCGCGGTAGCGGTTGTTGAATTCCCAGCGATGACGATGCCGCTCGGAGATCATGCTTTGACCGTAAGTGGAGTGAGAGAGACTGTCTGGAGCGAGGCGGCAGCGATAGGCGCCCAGTCGCATCGTTCCGCCCAGATTCTGGAGTCCCTGCTGTTCGGTGAGGAGAGAGATGACGGGATTGGGCGTCTGTGGATCGATCTCGGTACTGTTGGCACCGGCTAGGGCGGCCACATGGCGAGCGAATTCAACGACCATTACCTGCATACCCAGGCAGATGCCGAAGTAGGGGAGCTGATTCTCTCTGCAATATCGAGCTGTCTGGATCATGCCTTCCCAGCCGCGTTCTCCGAACCCGCCAGGGATGAGCACGCCATCGACTCCAGCTAAGGCTTGCACGATCTGTTCTTGGCTTTGGAACCGCTCCGACTCAAAGCGAAGGAGCTCGAGTCGTACACCACTGGTTAGGGCTCCATGTTCAAGCGCTTCAAAGATCGACTTATAGGCGTCCTGATGGCTGACGTACTTCCCTACGATCGCGACGCGTAACGTATGGGTAGGACGAGCCACATGGGCCAGGAGCTCAGACCAGGATTGCAGGTCGGCTGGAGCCTGCGGGAGGTTGAGTACTTCACAGATGGTGCGCGCTAAGCCCTGCTCATGCAGCTGCAGCGGGACCTCATAGAGGCTATGCTCCACGTCCACCGCTTGGAAGACATGGGGGAGGGGAACGTTGCAGAAGAGGGAAATCTTCTCACGCACATCGAGGTTAAGCGGAGTTTCAGAACGACAGAGGAGCAGGTCAGGTTGGATCCCGATCTGACGCATCATCTGGACAGAGTGCTGGGTCGGCTTGGTCTTCACCTCACCGGCAGCCTTCAAGTAGGGGACGTAGGTCAGATGGATGTTGAGGCAGCGGTTAGGCCGTTCATAGCGGAATTGTCTGATCGCTTCCATGAAGGGCAGCGATTCGATGTCTCCGACGGTGCCGCCGATCTCGACGATCACGACGTCGATGCCGGGTTCCTGCTGTCCACACGCTACGATGCGATGCTTGATCTCATCGGTCACATGGGGGATGACCTGCACGGTTTTCCCGAGATAGTCACCACGACGTTCACGGCGGATGACGGTATCGTAGATCTGACCTGAGGTGGCAGAGGAGCTGCGGCTTAGAGGAGAACGCGTGAATCGGTAGTAGTGCCCAAGGTCGAGGTCCGTTTCGGCCCCGTCGTCCGTGACGTAGACCTCTCCGTGCTGGAAGGGGCTCATGGTGCCGGGATCGACATTCAGGTAGGGGTCGAGTTTCAGCATGGCGACCTTGAGGCCCATACTCTCCAGGATGGTGCCGAGCGATGCCGCAGCGATGCCCTTGCCCAGAGAGGAAACTACACCACCGGTGATGAAGAGATATTTTGGTTCCATAAATACGACTCGACTCGATGGATATCCTCGGGGATATCCACTCCAATAGATGAATGTGCTACCTCAACCACCCGTATGGCATACCCGTGCTCGAGCACCTTGAGCGGCTCGAGGTCCTCAGCCAATTGGAGGGGAGATGGGGGGAGTTTACCATAGAGTTCGAGAAAGGAGCGACGGTAGGCGTACAGCCCAACGTGGCGGCGGACTGAGGGGCTCGGTCCCTGGGTCGCAGCAAAGGATCCGATCGGTGCTCTGGAAAAATAGAGGGCGTGTTTTCGTTGATCCGCCACGCATTTCACAATGTGTCGGCTGAGGTACTCCTCTTGAGACAAGAGAGGACAAGTAGGCGTGCTCATCACAGCATCGGAGTTTTGAAGAGCTTCGACGATGGCATCGATGACACTGGGGTCTAGAAGAGGTTCATCTCCCTGGATGTTTACGACGATCTCTGCGGCATCGAGGGATGGATCCTGTCGGCACGCAGCAGCCATCCGGTCCGTTCCCGTAGGGCAAGAGGATGGAGTCATGACGACTTCAGCACCTAGTCCCAGGACGTGGTCCCGAATACGGGGATCGTCGGTGGCTACGACGATGCGGTCGAGGCAGCTCGCCTGCTGAGCGCGCTCCAGTGTTCTTTGGAGGAGCGTCTTACCTAAGATGAGAGCTAGGGGCTTTCCAGGAAACCGAGTGCTGCCAAAGCGTGCGGGGATGACTGCAACGATGCCGCTCATAGAAAAGACTCCAAAGTTGCCGTGCCACTGGGGAGTCTATGATTAGAGGGCGGATGTCGGCAACTCTATCTCGACGAAGGTCGCTGTAGAGGGCCTTTGTGGTCATACCACGCGCTGATGGCCACGATGAAGGAGACGATGGCAATGGCTTGATTCCCAAAGGAAAGAGCGAAGCGCGCGGCGGGTAGGTAGTGACTGGTCAACGTGCGAGCGATGAGCCAAGCGAAAACACTACTGCCTATAAGAAACCTGCGACCTCCAGCATCGGGCGCAGAGAGCCGACTGTGGACCGACTGGAGCGCACCTTCGTTGCCGGCCACACCTCGGTTCATCTCGACTGTAATCAGTCCAGCAAGGCCGCTCCATAGAGTCACCGGACCGGCCAGGACCGAGCCAGCCAGGACGCAGGCCGTCATCAACCAGAACTGACTGCGAGGACGTCGCATGTAAGCTCGCCAGCTCTCCGGTTCGTTCACCGTGGAGGGCGGTTTTTGGGCAGAGCGCTTTCGAGTTTTTTTTGTCTCACGGGCCGTCGGGACCGTTTCTGTGGCAGAAGGACTTGGAGAAGGTCCCTTTGCCTGATGCCAAGCACAAGCTGCTACCGCGAGGGGAATGAGTGGGATGATCTGGTCTAGAAGAGGCACGCTCAGTTGCACAAACGGAATGGAGAGCAGCGTGGAACGAAAGGTCAGCCAGGCAAAAAGGCTGCAGGCAAAGCAGAAACGACGGGGAAGTCGACTCGGTTCTGTGAGGAATCGATGCAAGGAGGAGATGCTCTTCTCACTCTCGGGGTTGGCAAGGAGAAGCCTCATGGCTACAAGACCCGTGAGTACACTGACTGCCATGGCCGGCCCAGATAGGGCAACACCCATAGCTACGCAACCGGTCATGGCCCAGAATTGTCGGCGGGGGTCGCGCACCTTGTCGAGCCAACTCTCGTGATGTTCATCTACAGAAGGCAGCTCGCCAAATGGAAGGTCTAGCCGACTAGGCGTGGGGGTGCGAGACGTTGAACAGCTACCGCTTGGTAAAGAGCTAGATGTGGAAGACAAGAGGTCCCTCCTCGTTCTCTATACCAATCATCATAAAGGCATTTTCGTTAATAAGAAACCATTCTGGGATGAATTAAGTGATCTGTTTTTTAATTATTAAAAAACAACAATTGCTCGCTGTTTGTTAATTAAAAAATTAGCTACTCGAAAATGTGAAGATTGGTGGGCTGCCAGGAGGGGCGACGCCACTGATAGAGCGCAAGGGGCCAGGCTATGAAGCAGACGAGACCGCCGATGATCAGGCCCTCAAAATGCCAGAAAGCTTCCGGGGAGAGGGACGCAACAGGGATGAAGGGGACGAAGAATCCGAACAGGGAGGTGAGCAGGCCGAGCCCACAGACCAGGCCCATGCCCACTAAGCCACCCGGGATACGGAACTCTCGGCCCATCTGGGGTCGATTGAGCCGTAGCCTAAACGCCGCGGCAAACATCAATAGGTAGACCACCATATAGAGCTGGGAGCTGAGAGCGACCAAGAGCCAGAAGCCGCTAGCTACATCGGGGAGTAGCACAAAGGCAACGCAGAGGAGAGAGACAATGATGCCCTGGGCAATGAGCAGTGCATGTGGGACGCCATGACGGTTGATTTTTTGAAAGATGGGAGGTAGATCCCCATCCCGGCCACTGGCAAAGAGGGCTCGGCAGGGTCCAATCAACCAGTTGGCCACGCCGGCTAGCGATCCCAAGGCAATGGCCGCTGCGGCAAGGGGTAGCCAGCTGGAGAGTCCCTGAGCGGCGAGGAAGCTACTGAAGGTCTTCATCACGCCGGCTACCAGATTAAGCTCATGGTAGGGAGTGGTGATGACGATCGCCAGCGTTCCGAAGATGCTAAAGAGGAGGACGAAGATGACGCTAAGGAGCGTCGCTCGCGGGAAGGTCTTTTGTGGAGAGATGACCTGGCGAGCGTGGACCGCAGGCATCTCCATTCCCGCAAACCCCACGATCAGTCCGGCCAACAAAGGAAGCTGGTGCCAACTAATATTGGAGGGGAGAAAGGCCTCCCAAGAGATGGGATTGGCTGGTGCTCCTGTGGACATCCACCAGGCGAGGACAATGCCTGTCATAAAGAGAACGGGAAGGAAGGTGCCGCCGATCACGCCCACCTGACTGATGAGGCTGGTGGCCTCCACCCCACGAAGGGAGACGAGCGTCACGCTCCAAAAGACCACCAGTACACAACTGACGACATAGAGCTTGTTGTGAATCAGCTCGGGATCGATGCAGTAGGACGCTGCACCAGCAAGAAACGTAAGGATCGTGGGGTACCATGAGACGTTCTGCAACCACTGAACCCAGACGGTGAGTAGGCCCCAGCGTGGTCCCAGGCCGGCGCGTACCCAGAGATAGACACCTCCCGTATGAGGGAAGGCCGAAGCGAGTTCAGCAGCGACCAGGGCCAGGGGGATGAAGAAGGCTACAGCACCGAGTAGCAGCCAGAAGACAGCCGCAAAGCCGTATTCGGCATTGATGGGCAGATTGCGTAGGCTGGCCACAGTCGCCACGTTCATCATTGTCAGTGCAAAGAGCCCGATGACCCTCTTGAACTGGGGGGCTGCTGGTGCGGTGGGCTGGACAGCCATCATGTATCTCAAAAAAAATTAGCCCAGGATGGGTCGGATCCATATTATCCGAAACGGACCATCATAGTACAAGGTGCCTCGTGAAGCCTTCAGCCCTTATCGTCAACCGTCAAGGACTCGATCTACTACGGGATCCTGTCTTGAATAAAGGATCGGCTTTTAGCGAGGAGGAGAGGCGTTCATTTGGTCTAGAGGGACTTCTGCCTCCCTATATCCAGACGTTAGACGAACAGATGCAGGCTGCCTATACCAGCCTACAAGAATGCAGCACGCCGTTCGATCGCTGGTGGTTTCTCTCCGATCTGCAAGACCGTAATGAAACACTCTACTATGCCCTGGCTCATCGGCATCTACAGCAGGTGTTGCCCCTGATCTACACACCCATGATCGGTGAGGCGGCCCAGCGATTTAGTCTGGTCTACCGACGGCCTCGAGGTCTGATCCTCCATCCTGGCATGCGAGGTCGGCTGCGAGAGATTCTGCGGGAGCGCATCAAGGATACGGTGCGCATCATTGTGGCCACTGATGGTGAACGAGTTCTTGGACTTGGTGACCAAGGGCTGGGTGGTATGATGATCTCGGTAGGGAAGGCCGCCCTCTATACCTTAGCCGCTGGGATCTCACCTCGAGAGACTCTACCGATCTCTCTGGATGTGGGTACGAACCACCCCGGACTGCTGGTCGATCCTCACTATTTAGGATGGCGCCATCCGAGGTTGACTGGAGAGCCCTATGATGCCTTCATTGAAGAGTTCGTGGACGCCGTCAAGGAGATCTGCCCCCATGCGCTGCTGCAGTGGGAGGATTTTGGGAGAGACAATGCACGACGGATCCTCGAGCGCTATCAGCAACGTCTGTTGAGTTTCAACGACGACATTCAGGGCACCTCGGCTGTGACTTTAGCGGGTCTCCTAGCTGCATCGAATGTCACTCAACAGCCGCTTGATCAGCAGTCGATGGTGATCTTTGGCTCAGGCTCTGCTGGATTGGGGATCGCAGAGAGGATCATCGGGTGGAGCGAACGTCGAGGAGGGGATCGAGCTAGAATAGGCAGTCAGATCTATCTCATGGATCGAAACGGACTGGTGGTGAAAGGCCATCCCACCCACGCTCCTCTCCAGGAAGAGCTGGCCAAGGATCCCAAACTCTGCCGTTGCTGGAAGGTCAAAGACCCTAACCATATCACGCTGGACGAAGTGATCGAACATGTGCACCCCTCGATCCTGATCGGCGTCAGTGGACAAGCCAATGCCTTCTCACAGAGGGCTATTACAGCCATGGCACAGGGCTGCCCGCGTCCCACGATCTTCCCATTGAGCAATCCCACGAGTCAGTCGGAGGCCACGCCCTCCGATCTCATGCAGTGGACTCAGGGCACGGCTCTCATCGCCACAGGCAGCCCCTTCCCACCCGCTGCATGGAATGGAACTTCGATCCCGGTGGGGCAGTGCAACAACCTCTACATCTTCCCCGGTATCGGTTTAGGAGCGCTGATTGCAAACGCCAAAGAGGTAACCGACAGGATGTTTGATTGCGCTTCCTTAGTCTTGGCTGCACACTCGCCTGCTCTATCGGATCCGCAGGCCGCTCTTCTGCCCTCCCTAGATCAGGTGGCCGCTTTGGCCTCCAAGCTCGCGCTGGCTGTTGCTCAGGCCGCGATCGAGGATGGAGTGGCACCTCCGGCAGCGGAGGAAACGTTGCGTACGCGTATGGATCAGCTGCGCTGGGAACCTGTCTACGTGCCATTTCAGAGGTCTTCGTGGGAGAACTAAGAGGCATCTACGAGAGCCTGCCTTTATAATTTTGATAATACACTTTGAGAAACGAAGATTGGCTGAATGTGGATCGTAAAATATAATGGTCGTCCCGAATGGGTAGTCAGCGTCGGAATCATCCGATCGAAAACCAGGTGGCATGGATGAGATTAGGTGTAGGACTCGTGGCCTTTTTAGTGGCAGCCAAGCTCTCAGCCGTAGCAATGGCCTTATGGCTAGGGTTGGCGCAACCAGGCCTTTCTGTCTGGACTCTGCTGTCATGGGGAGTTACTGGTTTTATCTGGTGGAATACTTCAAGACTCTGGAAGCGAGCCTTTGCCGGCGGTATACACCGTGTAGAGACCGTGCGCGGCCGGCTACTTGAGACTTTAGTGATGCTGCCCCTTGGAGCCCTTTCAGGAGCCCTTCTCGCTCTATTTTGGAGCGCTGTCGGCATGACCTAATGTCGATTGCCTTTCTTGGGTATCATTTCCAAGACAGCCTTGGCGTTGAGCCGTTTTTTCGACTCAAAAGACGCATCATCTCTCTCTTTTTGCGTGCCTGTAGCTCAACGGATAGAGCGTCAGCCTTCGGAGCTGAAGGCGTGTCAGGTACGAGTCCCGGCACGCAAGTACTCTTCCCTAGCCACATCTGCATTTCTTTCTCCAGCTAATGAGCCAATTCCCAGACAGCATATACTCAGACTTCCCGCCCCTTGAGCGAGGACTGGCCTGTCCGTGATGGGCAAGCCTGTACACAGGAGTCACCCTATGGCCAATTGGATCCGCAAGAAGCCTTGGATCGTTGGACTGCTCCTCATCGGAGCTGTGTTCATGTATGTGGGAGGCACATACAACCATCTCGTGCGCCTTGATCAGGGTGTGCAGGCCCAATGGGCCCAGGTAGAGACTGTCTACCAGCGCCGAGCTGACTTGATTCCTAACCTCGTTCGTACCGTAAGTGGCGCGGCCCAGTTTGAGAGAGGGACGCTTGAGGCGGTGACCGCCGCTCGAGCCAAGGTAACGGCCCTGCCCACCCAGCTGGCGACACAGGTTCCGGCTACAGGCGCACAGATGCAGCAGTTCCAACAAGCTCAAGATGGGTTGAGTACGGCCCTGACTAGGTTCTTTGCCGTAGCAGAGTCCTATCCCCAGTTGACGGCCACAGCGAACTACCGGGATCTTCAGTCTCAGCTTGAGGGGACAGAGAACCGGATTGCTGTGGAGCGTATGCGCTTCAATCAGGCTGCTCAGGGCTTCAATGCTAGCCGGCAGAGTTTCCCTACTAACCTCATCGCCGGCATGTTCGGTTCGAGATTCGATATCAAGACCTACTTTCAGTCTCAGCCAGGCGCTGCACAGGTACCTGAGGTGAAACTGTGAGACGGCTTGGGGGCTGCCTCGTTGGGGCGGCGCTATGCAGCGGAGTCCTTTTTGGCGAACTTGCAATCCCTCCGTCACCCAAGCAGTGGTTGACGGACACGGCGCGTGTTCTGTCGCCTGAAGAGCGAGCCGAGATCAACCATGAGCTCCAGACCATGCAGACCGAGACGGGCCATCAGGTGGTGGTCTGGATCGGGGATAGCCTGGAGGGTAGCTCCCTAGAGGAGTGGTCGGTGAAGACCTTTGAGGCTTGGGGTATTGGGAAGGCCAAGGCCGATGATGGAGTGGCGTGGTTTCTCTTCATGGGAGATCGTCGCATGCGCATCGAAGTCGGCTATGGGCTAGAGCCGCTCCTGACCGATGCCAAGTCCTCTCAGGTGATTCAGGCCATAACCCCTATGATGCGTCAGGGAGAGGTGGCTCAGGCGATCCGGACCGGAGTGCGCATGATCGCTTCTACAATCGCCCCAGAGCATGTATCGACCCTGCCTGAGGATGAAGCGCCTCCATCGCCTGCTCTGGGGGTCCTCTTGGGCCTATTGATGCTGGGAGGTCTGTTCGCAGCCTTTGTATTCTTGGGTGGTCTCTATTCGTGGTTGAGAGGGAAATCCTCTCATGATGACTGGAGGGGGCCTCCGGGAGGCATGGGAGGCGGGGGCTTCGGCGGTTTCGGCGGGATGGGAGGGTTCGGCGGTGGCGGACGCAGCGGTGGGGGTGGAGCTTCAGGCGGCTGGTGATTCAAACCAGCCACCCATAGCGTCATGCTTTCGTTGACGCGGAGGATCGTAGAGGAATCATAGCGTACAAGAGTCGGATGAGTAGCGTTTCCACAGACTGCTCAGCTGAATCGATGAGCCAACGAATCTGGGTCGAAAGGACGGCTAGACGGTTGTCATGGTCCATGTTTGGCGGGTTCTCCAGTCCGAAGCAATCCACAGATTCCTGGATGAATTCAGAAGCCTCCGCAGGATCTACCGATGAGGAGGCTGCGAACGAGGCCCACTCCTTCATCACTTGTAGGAGTAATTGCCTTCCTATGGCCTCAGCAGCCGGAGGCAGGGGGTGACCGCCACTCAGATCTTGCAGCAGGGCCTCCAGCTTGGTCGTGAAGGTCTGGAGGTCTGCGGCAGGAAGCACTCGCTTCACGATAAAGTGGAGTGCTTTCGTGACCTTCTTTGTATCGCGATCAAGCAGCGCCTTGATGGCCAATGAAGCAAACACGAGCAGGTGTTTTCCAGAGACTCTTGGCCTACTACAACAGTAGCCCAGTTGATGCCCGATGAGCGCCTGAACGAGATGCAGTTCCTGGAACATGAGTGAAATGGAATCAGGTCCAGAATCGGGCGTGGTCTGGGATGTGGAGGTCCCCTCTCCATATTCCCATGGGGTGTAAGGGGCTGTTGTGGGTGATCTCGGTCCAGACTTGCGCATCGAATAGTCTGGGTGCAGAAGGGTCATGGCCGAGAGCTTCATCACGGCAACATACAGATCTGTATTCGTTACTGAGCAATCGGAGCCAAACAGCCCACACTGTTGATCTTGCTCGATGCCCTTGGGTAATGATACTAGTTGCGCCATCTCTTGCAATAGGGCAAGGCCTCGAGCTGGTCGTCTCGCAAACAGGGTCGCGCAATATGTGCGCTGTTCGGGAATGGTCAGCCCCAAGCGCGGCGTGCATAGGATATTCAGAAAGAGCCCGAGGGAAGCATCAGTAGGCAGATCCATCCAGCTTCTTATAAGAGCTCGTTGCAGACCCTTTGAATCATGGCAAGAGCGCCCAAGGCTCTCTTTGTGAACGGCGGCTGCGGTGACTAATAGCACGAGATGATGAGGCGCTTGAGCAGTCTCGACAGGTCGATCTGGTTCGGACGAGCTAGCTGGTAGGTATTTTTCCCAGTGGCCAATCAGCTCCTGATGCAGAGCTTGGTAGGCGCTGTCCACCTCTCCTAGTTCATTGCGAGCAAGCTCAATAGGCTGGGAGAGTTTGTCATAGAAGGAACAGGCTACCACGCCCAGCGCTCGGGCTGGCCATTGGTGGAGGGGGATCGAAACATGAAGCCTTGCGATATAGGAGCCCAGCAGCACCTTGAGCGTTGGCTGGTTGCCTTGACTGGTATTGAACAAGGCCTCACCAAAATCAACCAAAAGGTCCAATGGGCTGAATTCAGCAGGACCCTGATCCTCCCGTGTGAAGGCGACTAAATTCTCCCCGACCAGTCCTAAACGCTGTAGCACGATATCCACAGCGGCAAGCTTGCATTCAGCAACCCCAACATCTTGGACCAGTGCCTGCACGGGTCGGTTGGGTTGAGATCGATATGTTTCCCAGGTAGCAAGGACCGCCTCCCCGAAATAGTGGACGAAACGACAGAGGGTCAACTGAGATCGATATTTGTCGACCTCTATCGGATGGGGATCTGACGGAGAGCTCTCTAGGCACGAAAGGAAGTTAGTATGAACGAGGAAGTTCCAGGCTAGGAGTGAACGAGGGCCAAACATCGAACCCGCAAGATTAGAGTGGGTCTGGAGCAGGAGACCCAGGCTACGAACGAAGAGGTCCGCTGTTTTGGCACTAAAAGAAAAATCACTGTGTCGGAATATCGAGGCGAGAGTCGTTTCAACCATTGCGCCGGGAGTCCCCCGTGGAGAAGGGGGGTAGTCGCATAGAGCCTCCAGCGTTCGCCAAAGGAAGTGGAGGGACTGGGTCTCTTCGCCACAAGGGCCATGGCCCATGATCAGATGCCAAAGGTGGTCTCTTTCCATAGAAAGAGGTTTGGTCGACACCAAAGCGGGGTGTAGATACGCCATCCTTTGCGCAGCGGTTCTTGTCTCAAGTTGGGAGGGGAGCAACCAGGCTCGCCAAGCATCCCGCTGTTGTGGATCGCTTGGACCTGCATGCATAAGAGCTTGGAGTAGCGACTGTGGGAGATGTGGGAGGGTAGGGCCCGTGGGGACGTCCTCAAATATCGAGCGGTTGCGGAGGAAGCCTAGAGCTTTCCACAACTCCTCTCGCACTTGGGGGGAAGTCTCAGAAAATGCTCTCGAGACGGGAGCAGCTAGCCAAGACGGGATCTCGCCGTCCGTATGCTCGGTCCAGAGCCGCAGCCATGCCACAAGGTCCTGTTGCACCAGTTCTTGCTGGCGTTTCAGCGGCAGCCTCTCCGCTAGGCTAGTCGAAACGTACGTCTGGAACACGCGATAGTTGGCTCGTGCAAAGCTGCGAATACAGGTGGCGCGATTCTCTTTGCAAGAAGCTGCTCTCTGGGCGGCCCTCAGTAGAATGGAGAACGGGTCGGGTTGAGGGGGAAGAATGAGGACAAACTCGCCTTTTTCGGGTCCTTGTGGGCTATCTTGTGGGAACCAAGAGTCCAACCACCCTGCCACGTCTGTGAGATGGGTGTCTAACTCGATGGAGGTGTCGCGAAGGAGGTGATCAAGCGCCTTCAATAGCATGGAGACTCGCATGCTAAAAGGGGATTCGGAGGCCGTCTGTAACTCCATGGGAAGCGCAGATGTAGAAGCGGCTTGGTTTGCAGGCTGTCCAGGCGGATGAATAGGGTGAAGGATCATATTGCGAGTGCTGGAGCGCGTCATGATGCCCAGCCATGTTGAGGCTAAGGGGAGCCAACCTTTTTGTGAGGGACCCTTTTTGCTCTGCTTGCCGGGGTCCACCAGTCCCCCGGTAAGCACGTCTAAGACGGTTATGTCGAACTTGCTAAAGCGATCCGTTCCCTCTGTCAGCCAGGGCCAGAGATGATGCTGATCAGCCAGACCAAGAGAATTTTCGGTGTTCAAACGAATCAGCAGGACGGCGGCAAGGTGGCTCCTCAACATAAGATGCTCAGGAGCCGCATGTAGTGAGAACAGATTCTGTGTGAGGTCGAATAAACGCTTCCAATCTTGAATGGACTGAATCGGCGCGAAGGGAATCAGGCCCATCAAAATCTTGATCGTGACAGGTAGAAGTGTGTAAGCCTCTACCAAGTTTAGCAGGGCAGGCCACTCTCTCTTTGTGTCGAGTGGTCCGTCTCGCAAGCCCAGAGAGAGCAGCTGAAGCGCGGTTCCGGCCTCGAGGGCCCATTGATGCCACTGAAGACTGTGATCCTTAGAGGGCAGGGGTTGCTGAGAGAGCAGCTGGAGTAGCTCCGTGCGTTGATCGAAGGAGAACTCTTTCACAAACTTGGGTTGCACTTGGCAGCGACTAGACAGCCCCTTCCATCCTTCGAGCGCCGAAGCCGCGAACAGGAGATTAAGCCGGCGAAGGATGAGGTCGGGGGTCAGAGACAGGGTTTCAATCTGCTTAAGGATGGCTGAAACAAGGAAGTACGGAACTCGTGGTAGCGGTTGCCGCAGCGCAAGCTCATCTACCATAATAGCGAGGACTTTCAACGCGGGGTTGCTGCTGAACAGCCCTTTACAAAGACTCAGTAGCTCTACCAATCGATCGTCCGTTCTCGGAGCGAACGCTGCGGTTCTGCATAGCCAGTCAAGGAGGATAGCGGTTAGACCACAGAACGCATCTTTAGGATCAGTCTGCAGCCATTCGTAATCTGGCAAGTATAGAAAACTCTCGTCAATCCGACGGACGATCTCCTCAGATAGAGGGAAGGAGCTACAGCTCTTGGATGGATTCTCCCAATGGAAGAGGATTCCATAAGCGGCTTCTTGGAAATAGCCCTCTTCGAGTGGGATCTTGGTGGCCAGGACAAACTCGCACGCCCTGAGGCGATTCTTCACCTGCGCGCTAGTCAAGCGTCCCTTGACCTCTTCGATGCTATTGCCGTTCACATAGACAAAGCAATCTACTAAGTTGTGCAGCATTTTGGTCTGCAGAGACATAGATAGACCAAGGGAAGCGGCATTCGTCAGTATACTCAACATTACATCCAAGCCGAACAGCGGTGTGGGTTCTTTGCCCTCCTCAGTCACGGGTGGGTCGGCCCTGCACGACATGAGAAGCTCGATGAGGCGTCCCGTGGTAGATGAGATTTCTCCGCTGGCAACCTCCTTGAACAGTTGAGTAAGCCAAGTCGATGGATGTCCCTGATCGTACTGTTTGCGTCCCAGCTGCCATCCTTCAAGCCAAAACGGTAGGTTGTCCACTGTGGCTAGGCCCTGCATCTCTTGGTGGCAGATCGCCCACCACGCCTCCGATAGAGAGAGATGCGGCGGCTTGAGAGCTCTAAGGCCATCCCAGACCGCCTCAAAGGAGAAGGATCGTGCAAAACGAGTAGCCTCCACACAGATGGGTTCTAGCCGTTGCAAGCCCCCCCGCATCTGCCAGTATGGCAACTCTTCCTTCATGGAACGCCCGTTGGCTGGCAATGTGGCACACCAAAGGAATAGCAGGCGCGCAACGAGGCGGTAGAGATCCGCATGTTCTGCGTCAGCGATCGATGAATAGAGGTCGATGGGCGCTACTCTGAAATGCGCCGAAAGGCATTTCAAGACATGCATTCCCAGATACCAGCCTGTACTCCGCTTCCCTTCCGATACGGCCCCCCCCATCTCTTCAAGAGCACGCAATAGAGGGTAGACCTGCTCCATCTCCCAAGAAGGGCCACGAGCCGGTTTTTCAAGTAATCGATGTAGCTGCTCGATCATGGCAGGGCCAGCGAGCTGAGCAAGATCTCGTAGACCAGCAGTGAGCTCTTCGTAAGTAAGCTCCATGTGTGGGTAGGTGTCCGCTACAGATAATGTGTAGAGCCACTCCCATGCTGCCCGAGCGTGGTTCGAAACCCCTTCCGGCAGAGCGTCTATGTGCAGACTACGTTCCACGGCCTCGGCTTCACCAGCGGAAGGCAAAGGTGTATTCCAGTAGGGATAGACCACCGTATCCCATAGTTCAACCATGGGGTGGTTGTTCCCGTAGGCTCGAAACAGTCCTTCGGAGGCTCCTTTTAGAAAGTCTCGCGAGCTGTCGAGAATTCGGTCAGGAGATAGAGAGGGTTGGCGGGACTGCCAGCTCTCCGCTAGTCGACGCTTTTCCAAAATGCTGCGGAAGGCGGAATGGGGAGGCCAAAGAAGGAAGTCATCGGCATGGTAGGCGCCTAGGCATCGTCTAGCCCCTAAATGCAGTGTATGCGTCCACAATAGCATGGTGGAGTCTTCATCGAACGCATCTTCCTCCGTGTTTCTGTTGATCCAGAGAGCGACGTACCATGTCACCGGAAGCGGGGCACTAGCCGAACGAGAGGAGGACCATTTCGAGAAAAGACCTTCGAGGAGAGGCAAGGCTGTCTCCATAGTCCAACGTGGGCGTATGGAGGGGTTCAGTAGCCACTCTCGGAGAACTAGGATGAGATCTCTCTCCGGAGTCTGCTCTAGAAGATCGAAGAGCTCCTTTGTCGAAGGCCCTTGAGCCAACGGGGCGTCTTGAGTCCTCAGGGGGGCCATCAGTAGGCCAAGCGTCTCTTTCCCGGATGGGGATAGCTGGATCCAGAGGGACCAACTCTGCTCGAAATGAACAGGGCCTGGCACGGAAAGAGGTGGCGCGGTCCTGGCCGCCGGCCATTCACGGTGTAGAAGATCTAGAAGGGGCAGGGTCGTTTCAGGTCGAATTCCCCGTTGCTGTTCCTGCACGAGCCTTTGGAAAAGAATGCTTGGCACGACCTGTAGCTGCGACATCATCGCGCTCTCTTCTATCAAGAGGCGGACCCATGTCTCTAGAAGAGGCTGAGAGTCGCTGCTCATAGGAGAAGGAGTTCGAAGATGCTCAAGCACTCCAAATAGGGCTTCCTGCATGGACTCACGGTCTGCCCACGGCCATTCTGTGGTCGTGGCCGCACAGAGGTAGAGTTCTCTGAGAGGGCCGATCTGGGGCCAGAAGTCGATCTCTCGATTGAACAAGGCTTCCCGCTGTTCCGTAGGCAGATCACTTCCTCGCACGAGCTTGCCGTGATGCACGACGGTAGGCTCACTGGCATGCCACGCAAGGAGGAGGCGCATGGCGAGCGCGTTGAGGTCGCATCGCGCCTGGCAGGCTGTATCGGGTGGGATCTTGCAACGTCGCAGTAGGAGCAGTGCAACGTACCAGGCGCTGTTGCGCGCTCCGGAGTCAGCCCAATCTTCTCTATAGGTTGTTTCCAGGGCGGTCAACAGCGGGAGGATGATATCCAATGGCCAGATCTGCCTGGGCCGCTGTTCCAAAAGAATGCGTTGGACGTTGTCCAGCAGAGTGGGGTCCCGCTTCTCAATGAGCGTTCGCAGATCTTCTGACGAAGGAGCGTCTGTTGGCTCTGTAGAGAGCTCCAGAAGCCACTGTTGCACCGGATCGACCGGCGAGCAACCTAGTTCTGCTGGAGGTAAGAGCGGTGCACAGATGCAGTGGTCCTGCTCCGGTGTCGGGCACTGGGGCGCCGAGGTGTCTTGCTCAGGAGTTTGGCCTCTTACCAGATCTGCCACTGCAGGCAGCGCAAGTAGGCGCGTTAGGTCTGGATGCTGTTGAGCGGTCAGAGCGAGGTCGCGGACCCAAGGGAGAAAGCCAAGATTCAATGGAGCTTGGCGTCCATGCATCTCTAGAACATCGACAATCGATGTGAGCAGGCCCTTTTCGAGAGGTTCTAGCCATCCCTGCGGTGGGGTTTTGAGGTACATGGGGCATGCCAACCAAGTCCAGTGCGCAGCTTTCCCAGTCTCCGTTCTGATGCCCGATGTGTCCCATGTCGTTCCAAGAACGAGGTGGGAGATGAGTAGGCTCCAGGCCTGGGCTACCTCAAGCCTGCACAGGGTTCCCAGTTCTGCTAGGCCCTCCATAAGGGCAACGATCTCCCGAGGGGCGGATCCATTCCATATCGAGAGATCGCTCCAGATAGAAGGGATCACCTGAGCCGCCAGCAGGAGGCCTTGCGCCTTCTTGCTTTCCGGCCAATCTCTCATGTAGCGTTCGACCTGATATCGATATTCGTTGGGTTTGTGACTGTTGAGGAAGAGGCGAATGCTCTGGCAAAGAGGAGAGTCCCATCTTGGATCGTGAAGGTCTGAGACAGAGAATCCGTTGCCGAGGGCGCACACAACGCGAGCGAACACTCCGAACGTGTCAGGGCACACTACATGAGTGGTGCGAGTCTGCAGATCCCTGAAACTCTCCTTAGGAGTAGGTGCTCCTGCGGGCGTGAGGACCTCTAGATTGGACGAGCCTAGGTTTGCGTACAGAGCGTCATGGGACAAGACGCACATGCGAGGGTCGCCTTCGATGACGATCATCACATCGGCTTGAAGGGGTTCACGTCGGTTGGGAACACCCATCTGCATGCGTAGACTCAACACATGTCGCCGGTCGTGTTCTATGTGAGTATGAAGAGGATCTAGGAGGGGCGACTCTGCGGGGTGGTTCTTTGCAGGGAGTGTCTCGATGAGAAACTGAAGGTGCTCCAATAGCAGGTCAGCCCTTCTGCGTTCATCGAGCAGATCGGCCGAACAGCTTGGGTCGATCCACAGCTGAAGCAGGGTCTTCAGGACGGCGTCTTGAATCTTCTGACTCACCCAAATTGGATCGGCGTCCGACAAGGGATAGAGGACTCCGTTTTTGAGTCTCTTGGCGCCGCGTAGGTCGACGCCCCAATCGAAGTCAACTAGTAGGCTGTTTCGCCCCTGCAGCGCATCGCGCAATGAGCCGCCATGCCAGAAACACAGAGGGGGCTCTGCTAGATCTAGTTCGGCTTGGATGTTTCCGGCCAATCTAAGTATGTAGGATCCGAGCGTTGTTCTGTGTAGGGTAGATTGACCAAGAGAGTTGACTAAGCACACGGGTGTCGATATGAGCCGACAGCGTTCTCGAGCACAGCGATCCGACCACTGATTATCAGTCAGTCCAGCTGTTTGTGCCATGTCCCTGGAGCGGCTCTTCTGCCAGAAAGCGCTGGAGCAGAGGGCTTCTTCATGACCAGACATCGACGGGCCGAGGCCCTGGCAGCCAGAAAGAAGGAGTGTGTCTGGGCTCCTGGTCAGGCAAGAGATATCGGGGCCGATCCAATCAACCAGGAGCTCCTTGTTTGGATCCTTGGTGGCGAGAAGATTCAATCCCGCCCTAGGAGAGGAGACAGTTTGGCTGTCACCTGCCAAGAGCACGATGATGTCTACCGCCGCTGCTTCACGTCGATCGCCTAGAATGGACTTCAGTCGGAAGACAAGGTAGTGATGTCCCGTTTGGCATAGAGTTCTACGGCGGTCGGGAAGAAAACCAAGGTCGATATCGGGACCCAAAGGCTCCGAAGAGACCACAGTCACATGGTCAAGGAACCGATGCAGCTGACCCAGTCTTTCATTCTGTGGACCGTTCAATGGGCGGCACCGCAGGACCCATGTATTGATGAACGCGTCAACAATGCGTGGGGTCCAAAAGGAGCTGCTGAGAGGCTGCAGGGCCAGTAGGGAGGGCCGCTGTCGTGCACCGCGCAAATCCAATAGGAGCTGAAGACTTCCCGCCTTATCAGAAGCAAGGTCCCAGTGCTCTCTAGTCGTAAGAGGTTCTATGCACTCTCCGAAGCACAAGACAGCGGGGTCCTGTCTTTCTAAAGAAAGAGCCTGCGAGAGCTGCTCCCACAAGGTTCTGCCGAATGAAGCCCAGGTTGAGGAAGGAACAACTGTGCCGTCACGTCGTCTTAGATAGACCTCTGCCGATGCCACTTGCTCCATTCGATAAGCCACCTGCTCAACTGGTGCGATGGGCCCTTCGCTGACGTGATGAACCACGTCGTGGGTCAGCACGCTAGCGGCTGATAGCGGCGCGCCATCAGAGCTTCCATAGGGGGAAGCACTCGAGGCTCTACTGCCGGCGAGCGAAGGTGACGTAGAAATGGCAAGCCCTGAACAGGCGGGCGAAATTGAATAGACCATGGGAAAAAGCGAATTGTTACCCGAAGAGGGTAACATGCTCCGATTCTTTACACCAATTGTAATTCAGAAGGATCCCTGAGCTGCGCAGGGTTCGTTGCTAAATACTATTAGGTATCCATCTAGATTCCACTACACTGAATGGTGGATTCTACAATTCGTCTCTGAGAATGGCTTCTCGCATACGACTGAATAGCCCGACCATCCAGTAGAGATTATGGATGGAGGCCAGGGTGTAGGCCGTCAGCTCCTTGGCCTTGAACAAGTGGTGCAGGTACCCCATTGAGTAGTGACGACAAGTGAAGCAGGAACAGAGCGGATCTGGGGGGCGTGGATCGGCTTGGTAGCAGGCTCGGTCAATTTTGACAGGACCTGCGCTGGTGAGCAACAGACCGTGGCGAGCAGCCTTCGTAGGATACGACGAGTCGAAGGTGTCGATCCCTAGGTGTAGGACAGATTGAATGCTGGGGACATCGGCAATACCTAGCAGATGGACTGGAAGGTGGCTAGGTGCTTGTGGCATGAGAGTCGAGAGCATCGACACCATCTCTTCACGATTTTTGCCCAGGCTGCCACCAATAGCTAGACCATCAAAGCCCAAGTCCACGAGTTCTCGCAGGCTTTGGCCGCGGAGCTGATCATCCAGACCTCCATGGACCACGCCATACATCGACTGGTGTCTAGGATCGATGCGATGCTGGATCAGGGAGCGACGCTGCCAGCGGTGGGTACGCTCATGACTACGACGGAGCGCGCGTGGTTCGATGTGGTAGGGGGGGAGCTCATCAAAGGGGATGATGATGTCGGCTCCTAGGCTCTTCTGGGCCAGAACGGAGGACTCTGGCGTAAGTAGGAGCTTGGATCCATCTCGATAGCTCCTAAATGTGACGCCCTCTTCGGCGATCTTCAGTACCGAGCCAGCGTGTTGCTTCTGACCGGAGGACTTGAGTTCAGCATGGACCCCACCATAGGCCAAGCTGAAGACCTGAAAGCCGCCTGAGTCCGTGATGATCGGACCTTGGCGCCCCATGAACCGATGCAGCCCGCCTAGAGCTTCCACAGTGGCGGCTCCTGGGTGGATCATCAGGTGATAGGTATTGCAGAACATCAATTGGATGCCCATCTCATCAAGCAGCTTGGAATCGACCGCCTTGATGGCAGCGTGCGTTCCAACCGGGACGAAATGAGGTGTGTCGATGACTCCGTGTGCGGTGTGGATACGACCTACACGGGCTCTTGACCGCTTAGACTGATGCAGAATTTCGAAGCGAAACATAACCCTCCGACGGCAAAATCCAGCGACTGAGTAGAAGCAGGGGGCCCGTGCTGACCAGGACAAAAAATTTGATCACCAGGCTAACGCAACCAATTTCCAAGAGCGGAGAGACCACGCCATACAGGCCAATCACAGTGAATAGAAGGGTGTCGAGGATTTGCGAGCCTCCTGTGCAGAGCAGGTGTCTGCCGACCCAGGGATGAGAATGCCAACGTCGCTGGAGCCAGCCATATGCGCGCACCTCCAGGAATTCGCATAGGAGGAACGAACCTATGGAGGCAACGAGGATGCGTGGCGTAGCGGACCAGATCTGCAATAGGGCGGGATGCGCGAGGTCGGAGGGACTAGGCGTCATCAATAGAATGAGGCTGGCCACACCCGAGCAGCAGAATCCGCCGGCTGCTGACAGCCAAATCGCTTGTCGCGCCTGCTGTGCACCATGGAATTCCCGAAGAAGGTTAATGCTGAGCGCGGCCCCCATACTGAGGGCATCTGCTGCGCTCGACTCCCAACCAAATAGGAGGATCTGCTTACAAACGAACACGTTCATAAATACAGCGTAGAGAACGCAGAGCGTGACTAAGGCTTGGGCGCCAAGACGCACTGCTGCGAGAGCCAAAGCCGCACATCCCACAGAGAGAAACATGACGATGAGTTCGTTGAATCCTATGCACATAGGGCAGCGAGTTTATCAGAGCGATGAGTTGTCGGGGAGGGATTGGAAAGGATGCTTCGGTATCGAGCAAAGAGATGTAGGCTCGTCGTGGGTCATCACGATGCTGAGCTCTGGACGGAGCGTAACGGGCTGTTGCCTAGGCGGTTAGTGCACCCGCCGTCTGAGGGGCTTTGAAAAATCACCTACTCTTATCTAGGATTCAAATAAAAACGGATCCCTGGGTGACGTGTTGTTGGGCGAGAGTCCGCACGAGGCGTGGGGGGAGGCGGTGGGGCCAGTGATCCATCGTTTCCGGTACAACAACAGTGTGGATTATGACACGGAATTTACAGCGCATTCCTGCTTTCCTCACGCAAACTTGGATGGCCGCTGCATGCATCGGCTTGATCGGGAGCGCGTCAGGGCAAGCATTTGAGTTCAGGGAAGTGGCCATCGGGACGGGCTACCGACAAGATGCCAGTTCATTGAGCATCTGCTCGACCTTGAGTGATCCCGACTTCTTCGGCTATGGGAAAATGAGAGCCCGTAACGTTCGGATTTGGGAAATTGGCATAGGAGCTGCCGCTAGCATTACGGATCACGCCTATGCACGTGCGTCCATTGCTTACGGGTTTGTCCTCGGCGGTAAGGTGGTTGACTCCGGTATTGCTGACATTAGCAGCGATCCGTTCAACGCAGTGATCGGCGAGTACTACGGCACCTGCTGTTCTGTGTGCCCTCCTTGCACCGATCCAGGACCTTGCTCCTGTGATTGCGACGGCGCCGTCTATCGGCACACCGTACCAGTGACCGCCACCGTCAAGGGCAATACCTTTGATTTCGACTTGGCTTTTGGGTTCGAGTTCCGCGCTTGCAGCGATATGATCATTGCGCCGGTAATCGGTTACCAGTTCAACCAACAGAGACAGCGTTGGGACCAGTCGATCTGGGGGCCCATCAGCCTAGCGGTTAATCCGCTATCCAATTCGGGTGGCAATTTAGGAAACATTGGTAGCCTTTGCGGCTATGATGTTCCGTACGATCTAGACTCCGAAGGTTTGATCACACAGGATGACGGGATCTACTATGGTGACCTGGACGCGTTGAATAATCCTGAAGTGCTTGGCTATGCGCTGATTGGTAATGCTCGGCTCAATAGTACAATTGGCACGGGTGAAACAGCTGTGACGACTGAGAATGGACTGTTAGGTCCGCAGTGTGTTGGCTTCGGTGACTGCTTTAACGGGACTGTCTACAGAGCTCGTTGGAATGGTCCTTATATCGGAATTGACCTCGGCTGGGAGTTCACAAGCAACTGGCGCGCAGCTGCGTCATATGCTCTGCACTTCTCGCACTACAACGGCGAGTTCACAACATTCGGCGGGAATCAGGGAAGTCAGTGCGATTGCAACTTCTGCCCTCAGTGGCTGGAGATCTGTGGCGCGCCTGCCAATGACTTGACTCTTACCCCAATCGGGTTTGCTCCGAGTCAGATGGCCTTCGCTACATGGGGGATTGGGCAAGAGGTGAACCTCGCAACAGACTACCGTTGTGGACAGTGGGCGATTGGGTTTGCCCTGGGCTATCAATACCGTCAGGTGTCACATTGCATCCCGTCTGATCCTTGCGGAAGCTGCGTAGAAGTGTGCAACGGGTCCTTGGGCGGACACTATGTGAACCCCAATGCTGCCGTGCTGTCGGTTGTGCCTGACAACGGAACATCTCCGATCTGGCAATTCGCTAACATGCAGAGAGCTCGTTGGAGCTCCTTCAGCGCTCTAGTCACACTGGAGTTTATGTTCTAAGCATCTCTTAGATGCCGAATATATCGGGCTGTCCGTGAGGACGGCCTTTTTTTTGTCCAAAATTCTCAGCTCACAGATTTAGAGCTTCAGTCCTTCAGAATCGAAAAGCCACTCTAGGAGCTCGCGCACCAACCCCTTCGACATCAAAGCCTTCTCAGTTGCTGAACCAACCTTCTGGAGGAGCATTGCCTGTTCATAAAAAAATCACTTGCGAGCGTAGCTATTGCACCTTTGTCCGTGGACTTAGCGTCCTAAGACCCAACAGGGACACTCTTTACTCTTGCTGGACAGGCCCAAAAGCTGTCAAAACCCTCTCTTTTTTGTCAGGAACGCAACAAACTGCTGCAGAGTGAGTTGAGGCGAGCATGAGGCGCAGAGGTGAGAAAAAATGCACATTTAGCTAGATAAAATTTTTTGATTGATACAGGATAAAAATTGACCTCTGAACGAGGCATTGTGGGGTGTAAGCCCGAACGATGCGCGGGGGCCGGCGGTGGAGCCAGAGATCCATCGTACCAATATAACAACAGTGTGGACTATGACACGGAATTCACAGCGCATTCCTGCTTTCCTCACGCAAGCCTGGATGGCCGCTGCATGCATCGGCCTAATCGGGACCGCGTCAGGGCAGGCATTTGAGTTCGGGGAAGTTGCCATCGGGACGGGCTACCGTCAAGATGCCAGTTCGTTGAGCATCTGCTCGACCCTGAGCGACCCTGACTACTTCGGATACGGGAAGATGAGAGCCCGTAACGTTCGGATTTGGGAAATTGGCATAGGGGTTGCCGCAAGCCTGATGGATCAGGCTTATGTTCGTGCATCCTTTGCATACGGCTTCGTCCTCGGTGGTAAGGTAGTTGACTCCGGTATTGCTGATATTAGCAGCGATCCGTTCAACGCAGTGATCGGCGAGCTCTACGGCAGCTGCTGCGGATGCGCTCCTTGCGTAGATCCAGGACCTTGTTCCTGTGATTGCGACGGAGCGATCTATCGGCACACCGTACCGGTGACCGCCACCGTCAAGGGTAATACCTTTGATTTCGATTTGGCCTTCGGGTACGAGTTCCGTCCTTGTGGCGGCATGATGATTGCTCCGGTGATCGGTTACCAGTTCAATCAGCAGAGACAGCGTTGGGACCAGTCGATCTGGGGCCCTATCAGCCTAGCGGTTAATCCGTTGTCCAATTCGGGTGGCAATTTAGGAAACATTGGTAGCCTTTGCGGCTATGATGTTCCGTACGATCTAGACTCCGAAGGTTTGATCACACAGGATGACGGGATCTACTATGGTGACCTGGACGCGTTGAATAATCCTGAAGTGCTTGGCTATGCGCTGATTGGTAATGCTCGGCTCAATAGTACAATTGGCACGGGTGAAACAGCTGTGACGACTGAGAATGGACTGTTAGGTCCGCAGTGTGTTGGCTTCGGTGACTGCTTTAACGGGACTGTCTACAGAGCTCGTTGGAATGGTCCTTATATCGGAATTGACCTCGGCTGGGAGTTCACAAGCAACTGGCGCGCAGCTGCGTCATATGCTCTGCACTTCTCGCACTACAACGGCGAGTTCACAACATTCGGCGGGAATCAGGGAAGTCAGTGCGATTGCAACTTCTGCCCTCAGTGGCTGGAGATCTGTGGCGCGCCTGCTAATGACCTGACGCTCACCCCAGTCGGGTTTGCGCCTAGTCAGATGGGCTTCGCAACATGGGGCATTGGGCAAGAGGTGAATCTCGCAACAGACTATCGTTGTGGAGATTGGGCCATCGGGCTGGCATTGGGCTACCAATACCGTCAGGTGTCACATTGCATCCCATCCGATCCTTGCGGAAGCTGCACAGAAGTGTGCAACGGAGCCTTGGGCGGACACTATGTGAACCCCAATGCTGACGTGCTGTCGGTTGTTCCTGACAACGGGTCATCTCCGATCTGGCAGTTTGCTAACATGCAGAGAGCTCGTTGGAGCTCCTTCACTGCACTCATCACACTGGAGTATATGTTCTAAGCATCTCCTAGATGCCGAATGTATCGGGCCGTCCGCGAGGACGGCCTTTTTTTTGTCTGTGAAAGGTCTTAGAGATTCGGTTCTTCAAAATCGAGAGAACGTCCGAAGCACTCGTCGATCGAATTCAGTCCCCAAGCAGCTCCAAGTAGAGTCACCGACCCTAAGACGAGAATCGAATAGGGGATTCCCAGAAAGGGAGTGAGCCATCCAAACGCAAGAAAGATGCACAGGGGGGAAGCTCGAACCAAGTTAGGCAATACGGAAGCTGCTCTCCCACGGAGATTTTGCCCAAAACTTTCGATGCAGCTCGTCAAAAAGAGAATCCAGAAACCACTCCCGAGACCCAACAAGGCACTCCAGACCAGGAATGATGTCGTCGTTGGAACGCTGTCCAAGCAAAGACCGAACAGACCGCCAGCTGAAATGCACAAGAAAAGGCTGATAATTCTCTTCCTAGATCCCACTAAATGACTCAAGCCAGAGGCCAGAGCATCGCCGCCCACGTAGGCCAGCTGCATAGGAATCAACACTTCGGCGCTTGAGATCACTGGGGAAAGACCCAAAGCCGCGCTTAGCTCAGGTGTGAATCCGGTTACTAGGGAAAAAAGAGAGATCAGAGGTAGCCCGATCAGCACAAAAGCGAGGAGTCTACGCCGCACAGCCTTGTGCACCAAGAAGGTGAATAGAAGGGATGGGATCGGGCTCGGCGGCTGTTTTGATGAATCTATTATCAGACGACGCATGAATAACAGAAGAATGCCTGCTCCGCCTCCTAGGATGAAGGCGCTGGTCCATGAGAAATATTCGTGGCAGAAACAGGCGATCAAGGCGCCAGATAGGCCGATGAATACGAGGCTTAGGGAGCCTGTCCATCGATGTCGGGCGGGTAAGAGCTCTTGTACAAGGGCGGCGCCGAGGCCGAGTTCTCCCGCAATACCGAGACAGCTCACAAAGCGCAGCGCAGCGAACGAGGTCAGGGAAGTCGCGGAGGCGGTAAGTAGGGTGGCGATGCCGTAGGTGCCGATCGATAGAAGGAGACCCGTTCGTCGTCCGTAGCGATCGCCCAGCCATCCGAAGAGAAATCCACCAGCCAGTAAGCCGCACATTTGCCAGTTAAAGATGGAGAGTCCGGCGGACAACTGATCCTGGGCCTCTATCCCAATGGAAAGGAGGATCTCGGGGCGGTATAACGCAAAAAGCCAGAGATCATAGACGTCGACAAGGTAGCCTATCGAGACGATGGCCACAGAGAGGGCGAGGGCTAAAGTGGAAGGTCTGCCGCTGCTTGAATTCTCTTCAACCGCCAACGGTGG
Organism: Chlamydiia bacterium; assembly: GCA_049314435.1. Lineage (GTDB taxonomy): Bacteria > Chlamydiota > Chlamydiia > Chlamydiales > JBMOFD01 > JBMOFD01. Next base: position 42,331 of record JBMOFD010000005.1, read on the forward strand.
AACAGATATGTCGATCGATGAGGCGAGAGGAGGATCTTCTGCGGACAATATCGACTCATTATCAGGTAGGCGCAAGGAGGCTCCAGCGGGGATCGCACTTGTGGACTCACTGTAGCCAGATTTACATTACTGAGAAACTGCGGGTGTGCCGAATCGAGGGAGGTCATCCCTTGCTTGATGTCCGAGGTATAGGGCCTCTCCGGACCAGCCGGGTCTCGGCTAATCGCCGGTCTTGTTAGCGATCACGCATGGCCTTTATGGCATTGCAAGCCTGCGCTAGGCGTTGTGGCCTCGTTCGTAAGGCCGGCCACGTCAGCGGGGCCGGAGTCCGGTAAGCTGATGTGTCCGAGAGAATTGCTGGATCAACGCTGGCCGGAAATCCACCGCACTAACGAACTAGGCCCTTTCTTTGCGCAGTCTCTAAAGCCTGCATCCTCCGAGATGAAGTGCAGGCTATCTCGCCACGTCGAGTA
>JBMOFD010000006.1:0-42438 GCA_049314435.1 Chlamydiia bacterium
GAGCATGGGAGAGTAGGACGCTGCCGAGTTTTTATTTACCTAGGCCTGTCAAGCAACGCTTGACGGGCCTTTTTTATTCCCCCAAGACGCTATTTTTTTGTTCCATTCCTCGTTGTGGGATGGCTGGAGGACACGTCCTCCAGTCGGGAATTGACCTGGAAGTATTTACCCAGGCCAATGCGTTAGATTTTGCCCATCAGGAAGAGGATGAGGATGACGATCAGGACTACAGTCAAGAGTCCTGAAGGTCCATAGCCCCAACTACTGCTGTAGCCCCATCTTGGGAGCGCTCCGACGAGCAGCAAAATCAGTAACACAATTAAAATAATACCCAGAGCCGACATCGACCTCTCCTTGCATAGGGGGGCATCAGGCCCCGATCCCATGTAAGTCAAACGTTGACTAGGTAGTTATTGATTGTCAATGCGGGTGACTGGGTGCGGGGATGGCGAGGCCATCCGTCGCACGACCAGTCCATTCCCTCGTTGCCGAGCTATCTCCATCTCCTGGTCCGATGTCACCTCAGCCCAGCGCAGCTCCCCGTAGTGAGAGGGCTTGCCCATTCGTTGCCGATAGTTAGCCAATAGATCGGGGATGGAGCAGCCTCCTTTGGCCCAGTGGAAGGGATCGATGCGTGCCACGATGGCTTGCCATAGCGGGGCATGATGCGCCGCTTGGACCTCGGCTTGGAGTTGCTGCACAACGGCCCGATCGATCACCTGTACGTAGGGATGGGCGCTGCCGGGGATGATGCGGTGGAGCCCTGGGATAAGCCTGGTCAGGTGAGCGTAGAAGGGCATGTGGTAGCGCTGCTCGACATACTGCCAGGGCGACCCATCCTCATGGACCCAGGGCAGGGGCTGCAGGAGGATCACGGCCGGATCAATGGCTAGGTAGGGGTCTGAGAGATCGGGGACAACCAGTCCGATGCAGAGCTTCAGGAGCTGCTGTTGGAGAGGCCAGGTGGTCAGAGCTGCTCGTCGTCGGTCGTGGTTGGTGAGGAAGGGCACCCACTGTGGTAGGTCAGTTCGGTGGAAAGGAAAGCGTGCTTCATCAACCCACACGGCTTGGTCGGTGAGGGGTTGAGGACTGATCACCAGGATGCGAGAGAGATCACGCATGTGGAGGTAAAGAGAGGTGATGCAGGAAGCCAGGGCAGGGCCCTGAGCTAGGTCACAAGGGATCACCACGTCAAGGCAGAGAAGAGAGCGACCTAGGAGCAGCCAACCTAGGTGTATGAGTCGTAGGCGCATTGTCGATCCCGTGAGGTCACCGAGGGGGAAGCCGTGGGTAGGCTCGGACTTCTCAGCGCATAGACGAACGGGTGGTTGTTGTGCAAGGTCTGTGGAGCGAGGCTCCCCAGACATAGGCTTTTAGCGACCTGGCTTGTTCTCTGGATGGAGAGGCTCAGAGCTTGCGGAGAAGCGGATTGGAGCTCTTCTGTTCGTTTGGCTCGTGGTACGCTGGGTTGAGAGTGCCGCTTTGTTCGGGTATCAGGAGATCTTTGTGAATAGGATTGGTCGTCGTGGTTCCAGGATGCAGCTGGTGCAGTTCTAACTGACACGCACTAGCCCAGCTCTTTAGGGAGGCTGGAGTCAGCTCCACCTGCTTGTCGCGTGCCACAAGCTGATCTAAATCGGAACGCACCTTGTGTAGGAAGTGCAGAGCTCTCCGCCCACTCTTCGTTGAAGCTATTGTAGAGGGTTGGTCTTCCTGAAGGGCGTCCTTCAAAGCATGCAGCTCTCGCTTTGCGCTGTTCCAAGAGTCGATCTCCTGCCCAGCCATATGTTTCAGCGCCTGTTCATGCTCGACACCCTGCTGCTGCCATGATTCGAGCCGCGCCCTTCCTTGGTCTATCCGCTTTTCCTGCTTCTTCAGCTCGGAAGAGGAGGGTGAAGTAGGCGTCTTGCTCTGGCTCTTCTGCCAGTCCTTGGAAAATGGGTCGACGCGGGGTTGACGTGCCGTTCGTTCATAGCTGGCCGCCGCCGTGTCCCATGAGGCCAGCATCTCATCAGCTGCCTGCTGGACCTCTTGGCTCCTACTGATACGTTCGTCAGCCAATGCAAGAAGTGCATCGATGTTCTTAAGGATAGCGGGTAAGGGCTGACCTGGAGGCAGGGTGGATGCGGACGTCTCAATGAGCGAGGGTAGTGGGGACTCGGACGAAGAGGGGGAGGAGCGTCTATCTGGAGTTGCCCCCCGTTCCCGTCCACGGACAGGGTTCGTTACAAGGACGGAGGCTGCTGATGAGACCACAGAAGCTGAGGAGGCGGTAGGATTGTAAAAGGCAGAGCTGCTACCGCTCGAACGGCTGCCCCTCGAGATGTTAGGCAGGTTCGCGTCTTCCTCAGGCAAGACCCAGACAGTGGCCCGTTTCTGAAGAGGGGGGTTTTCCTTTGCCGGGGAGAGCTCCTCACCCAAGGCTAGTATATGGTCTGCAGCAATGGAGGTAGCCTTGTCAGACTTGGCCTTTGGTGGTGTTCCAATGGGCAGCTGACCGCTGGAAGGCGTAGAAATGTTTTTCGACCCCTCAGTCATGAGAATCCCCACATTGGCTAAGAAGACCCCAGCCGCCAGACATTTGTTTACGCAGGGACTATTTAAATAAAAATCATGACCACAGGTGTGTGCGTTAGTTGCCGGGGTGAGTTGTTATAAAAAATACATCAACACATAAGGGCCTCATGATAAGGAGAAACTTATGTTTACAAAATCATTCCCAATCGGCGAGATCCTCCGATCCGCCTGGAGTTCATTCAAGCAGCGCTTCGGCTTCTGGTGTGGTGTGATGGCGATTTCCATTGCGCTGACCCTCTTACCGTGGGTCATTGCGGGTCTACTGTCCCCTGAGCACATGGTGGTGATGAAGGAAGCGGCAACGGCTGCAGGAGCGGCTGCCACTACGGCTGCGACGCAGGGTGGCAATACTACAATGGACATGTCTGGTCAGATGGCGGCGATGTCGGGTCAGATCACGATGGCCATGAATGGCGATCACGTGGAGATGGTCAAGCACTTCTCACCGCTTGGTGCGATGGTGGGCTTGGTCCTCATGTTTGTGATGGACACAGTCGTAGCTTTGGGCTGGACCAACACCACGGGGCGCAAAGCATACGATCAACCCCTGTCCTTTAAAGACTACTTCCGTCCGCTCAAGAGAGGGCGTGTGTTCTTCTCCTACTTAGTAGGGATGATTCTCTATGCACTGATTGTGGCTGTAGGGACCTTACTGTTCATCTTCCCAGGCGTGATCTGGGGCCTGCGCTACTCGCAGTTTGGCTACTATATCGTGCGTCATGGGCTTGGACCTATCCACGCTTTGAAAGCCTCAGCGATTGCGACCATGGGAGCGAAGTGGGACCTGTTCGGGTTGACTTTGATCCTTCTGGTTTTTGTAGCGATTGGCTTTGTGGCATTCTACGTTGGTATTCTCTTCGCTGCGATGCTCTCATGGGTCGTCAAAGGGTATGTCTTCCGTAAGCTGAACGATCAGACCACGCTGCCTCCAGAATTGGCACATAGCGTGATCGAATACTAAGACGAGTAGGAATGTAGACAGGGCGGCCATTGCTGCAAGCAGAGGCCCTCTCTTAATGTCGACGTTCCTGTTGTGGGGCTCTTTCACGCTTTTGCGTGGGAGAGCCCCACCTTTTTACTTGGCCGCTACGGTCGATTCCCACTTAGCGCTTTGCTCCACACACTGACGGAACAAGCTGCCCTGAGCCAGCATGACAAGCGGACCTATGACGAAGAACGCCAGCCCAAGCGAGAAGTAGCTAAGCAGCCCCAGCCAGGTCATCGTCCAGATAGCCCCGAATAGGTCCCATTTAAGGCCCTTGGTCAAACGCCAGGAGGCCGCCATGCTTTCACGCCCCTTCAGTGCAAAGCGATAGACGAAGAATCCCGCAAACATCCAGCCGGTGGCTAGGATGATTCCAGGAATCAGCAAGGCCGCGATCCCGAGCAAAACGAGCAGCATCACTAAAATCTGTTGAACAGCCCAGCGTCGGAGGAAAAGTCCTCGGTACCCGCGCAAGAAGTCGCTCCATGTGATCGATCCCCCAAAGACAGCTTTAGTGGCTAAGCTCATCATGCCCGGGGTCATGGCTAGGAGGAGCCACCCCCCCCAATCTGTGGTGGCTCGAACAACCGGATGAAGGTTGGGAGAGGCCACAGTGTTCATCCAGGGCATACATTGGGCTTCAGGGCATAGAACTTGCAGAAGATTGGCTAGAGCAACCAACGAGGGGAACCCAATGGATACCGTGTAGATGAGCCCGATCACTCCCCAGATGGAAAAATCCTTTTTATAGAGGCGCCAGCCCGTCCGTAAAGCTGTGCCTAAGGAAATAGTTTGCATGCGCAGGACCTCCCAAAAAAGATGCGCTGTCCTCGACAAAAGAGGAGCATCTGCGATGAGAGTATAGCTCACCACTGTTGACAGAAGCAGAAAAAAAAGTAGGAGTAGAGAGGAAGACGCTCAGAAAGGCGTCAACGGAAGATCAAAAACTAAATATACGAAATGGCGGAGGCAAAAGATCAACGCTCCTCTTGTGGAGGGGGAGGGGAGGAGCGTGATCCAAAGAAAAACCGCGCAAAAAGCAGGTTAGCTTGCTGTGGACTGTAGGAGTCGGGCTACGCCAGCTTTGAGGCGGGCAGCCTTGTTCACCTTGTACACCCCACGTTTGGTGCCCTTGTCAGCCAGGCTGTACACAAGAGCCACTTGCTCTTTGACTGCCGTGGCTTCTCCAGCCTTCACTGCATCATCGAGATGCCGAAGGGCGGAGCGCACCTGGGATTTAAAAACACGATTACGCAGATTTGCTTTTTCAGCCTGCAAGGCACGTTTTTGCGCTTGTGGGCGCCGTACCTTCTTAATATCTTGATCAGCTTGAGCCATATACTTGAACGCGGTGATTGCGGGTCCGATTCCTTTCGAATCCTTCCCAATTTCCTGCGAGTCCCAGTAATATAGTTCAGGGGTTGAGTTCTGCGCAATCGCCAGAGCAAAAAATGGGGAGGACTCCGTCGTGCTGTTCGATGCTTTGATGACCGAGTTTCCTGACAGCTCGAAGGCGACCCTGCGGCAGTGGCTCTCTACGGGGCGAGTCCTCGTGCGTGGTCAGGTGGTAAGGGACCCTAAGGCCGCTATCGCTGAGGGAGAGCGCCCGACTTTGGGCCTCCGTAGTGTACGGGCCTCCCCAGGAGGAGGCGCCGTCACGATCCCTCTCCTCTATAGGGATGCGGCCCTCTTAATGATCAATAAGCCAGCCGGCCTGCTCAGCGTGGCGGCGGCCTATGAACGGGAGCGCTCGGCCCATGCGATCCTCGAGCAGCAGCTGCGTACCACCGTCTACCCCGTCCATCGGCTGGACCGGGAGACTAGCGGAGTGCTTTGCTTTGCCCTTCAACTCGAAGCCCAACAGGTCTTGAAGCAGCGCTTTGCTGAGCACGCCCTGCAGCGTCAGTATGTCGCCGTCGTAGAGGGCCGCCTTGAGGATCGTGAAGGAGAGTGGCGATCCTGGTTGAAGGAGGATGGCGTCAGCTATCAGGTCTCGGTAGCGAGCCCCCACGATCCTGATGCTCATGAAGCCGTCACCCTATATGAGGTGATGAAGGAGGGGAGACATCGGAGTCTCCTTCGGCTGACGCTGCACACCGGCAAGAAACATCAGATTCGGGTCCATTGCGCTCAAGCTGGAGTCCCTGTTGTAGGTGATGGTCGCTATGGCCATGCTGATCGACGATTAGCTCTTCATGCAGAATATCTTGGGATGGAGCATCCTCTCTCTGATCGTTGGATTGAGGGACGAGTTCCTAGCCCGCCGATGTTTCATGCGCTGCTACATGCCTAGCGAATGATGCGAGTGGTGATGGGAAACTAGGCCCAATCGAAAGTGAGCGGGCCTCAATAGTCCGATCTGTTCAGAGGGCTCGAAATCGTTGCGACTTTTCAATAACAATGATTAGAATGGCGGACGTGTTCGACAGTCCACGTGACGGAGAAGCGCGCCGTTTCAGCAATCAACGACCTGATGCCTAGAATGCGTCGAGCGTTGTGCGCGCCATAGGTTGGTCGCCCGTCGAAAAGAACGTTCGGCAGTGCGGCATAGGGGCTTATTGGCCCCCAGAAGCTACTGCCAAAAGAAGTCATGGCCTTCCAAGCAGATTTGGAGGGTTTAGAACATACCAGGCTTAGGTGCAATGGCCAAGTCCAATACCCCCTCTGTATTTACGCCGCAGCATCAGCAAAAGGTGGACGAACTCGTCGCCGTTGCGAAAGAGCAGGGCTATTTAACTTATGAGGAGATCAATGAGATCCTCCCCATGAGCTTCGATAGTCCTGAGCTGATCGATCAGGTGCTCATCTTCCTATCTGGGATGGATGTTCAGATCCTCAACCAGAGTGAGGTCGAGAAGCAGAAGGAGCGCAAGAAAGAGGCCAAAGATCTCGAGCAGGTCGTCAAGCGCAGTGAGGGCTCGTCAGAAGACCCTGTGCGGATGTACCTGAAGGAGATGGGCTCGGTTCCTCTTCTGACACGCGAGGAAGAGGTCGAGATCTCCAAGAGGATCGAGAAGGCGCAGATGCAGATCGAACGGATCATCATGCGCTTCCGGTTCAGTGCCAAAGAGGCCATTTCGATCGGCCAAGCTGTCGTTGCGGGGAAGGAGCGGTTCGACAAGATCGTCGCGGAGAAGGAGGTGCAGGACAAGCCTCAGTACCTCAAGCTTCTACCGAAGCTCTGTGTGGCATTGCGCAGTGAAGATGTCATCGTCGAAGGGCTGCTCCAAGAGATGCTTCATGCCGATCTCAAGAAGGCGGATCGGATTCGCCTCAACGAAGATATCGAGAAGTGCCGCATTCGCACGCAGGCCTATTTAAGGCGCTTTCACTGGCGTCACAACATCATCGAAGACTTTGGTGAGGTGATCCTCCGCTCCTACGATCGCATGTTGAATCTTGAGCGCGAGATGAACGAGCTGAAGCCTCGTGCTGAAAAGAACAAGTTTGCCGCTGCCAAGCTAGCCGCTGTGCATCGCAAGATCGCGAAGCGCGAGCTGGCAGCTGGACGCACGCTGGATGACTTCAAGAAAGAAGTCCGGATGCTGCAGCGTTGGATGGACAAGGCGCAGGAAGCAAAGCGCGAGATGGTGGAATCCAACTTGCGTCTCGTGATCTCGATTGCGAAGAAGTACACGAACCGGGGCCTCTCCTTCTTGGATCTGATCCAAGAGGGCAACATGGGCCTCATGAAGGCTGTGGAGAAGTTTGAGTACCGTCGTGGGTACAAGTTCTCTACCTATGCGACTTGGTGGATCCGGCAGGCAGTCACACGGGCGATTGCCGACCAAGCTCGGACGATTCGTATCCCTGTGCACATGATCGAGACGATCAATAAGGTGCTGCGTGGAGCCAAGAAGCTGATGATGGAGACGGGCCGAGAGCCCACTCCAGAAGAGTTGGCTGGTGAGCTGGGAATGACACCTGAGCGGATCCGTGAGATCTACAAGATCGCGCAGCATCCGATCTCTCTCCAGGCCGAGGTAGGCGATGGAGGGGAGTCTCAGTTTGGGGACTTCCTTGAGGACACCAGCGCAGAATCCCCGGCTGAAGCCACTGGCTATAGCATCCTGAAGGACAAGCTCGGTGAAGTTCTTCTATCACTCACGGAACGGGAGCGTACCGTACTGATCCAGCGTTTTGGTCTTCTAGATGGAAAGCCTAAGACTCTGGAAGAGGTGGGTCTCGAGTTCAATGTGACGAGAGAGCGTATCCGCCAGATCGAGGCGAAGGCCTTGCGTAAAATGCGTCATCCTACCCGAGCCAAGCAGCTCAAAGCCTTCCTCGATCTCATGGAAATGGGCGAGTAGAACATCGTCTAGGCGGCCGCAAAGAGGCCGTCTAGAAAATTCGATGAGAGAGGGATTGACTGGGATTGGAGCGTAGCGGGGTCGAACCGCTGACCTCCACAATGCCATTGTGGCGCTCTACCAATTGAGCTAACGCCCCAGCGTATGAAAGAATCATAGGGCTCTCTCGAAAATCTCATCAAGGCAAAACTCTCCGAGTTCTCCAGGGCAGCCCATGGTCGCTTGCGCTTGACGCCTCCTTTCTTCACAATGACCAGCCATGGAATGGACTCATCCTTTGACGCGGTTTCGGCCGCTCACAGTTGTTCTTGGTGCTTTGATCTGTGCGCTCTCTCTCCCTGGGGATTGGGTGCAGAAGATCCGAGGTGGTGCGGCCTGGTGCGCGGCGCCGCTTTGGGCGGCAGCGGCTTCATGGGGGCCGTCGATGTCTCGGGAAGAGTGGCTTGAAGAGAGAGTGCATGCTTTGGAGCTCGATCAACTCCAGCTGCAACATCGTCTTCAAGAGTTGGCCGAGGTCCCTGCAGCCGGTAGCATTGGCGTTCGTGTGCGAGTCCTTGCGCGAGAGGCAGGAGCTTGGCATCGGTTCTTGTGGATCGATGCAGGTCGCGAGACCTGCTCCAAAGAGCAGTTGCGGCTGAATAGTCCGGTGGTGCAGGGAGATGCCCTTGTTGGGGTGGTAGACTATGTGGGAAGGCGACAATCTCTGGTTCGCCTCATCACCGATCCCGGTTGTTGTCCGGCAATCGAGGTGGGAGAACATGGTCCTGAAACAACCTGGAAGGTCCTTCGAGTGCGTTTAGAGGAGCTGTTGAGTCATCGTGCTTCCATTTCTCCGCATGCACGTCAGCAACTGCTACAGGCTCTCTCGGCATGCTCGCCTTCCGATCAGGCGGTGCCACGGATGCAGGGCACGATGCTGGGCATGCGAGAACGGGAAGGAGGAAGCCCTAGGCTCCGTGGGCAGCTCTTCCATGCGGAGTGGGTGGCTAAGATCACGTCAGGGGTGCCTCTTCAGTGGCCCGAGGCTGGACATCTGCTGTTGACATCTGGTTTAGATGGTATTTTCCCTTCAGGATTGCGAGTGGGATATCTTCTCTCTTTGAATGAGGAGCCCGCTGGTGAACCTACACGAGGGTTCGTAGCTGTCCCAGTCGTAGAAGACTTGGATGAGCTGCGCTGGCTGACCGTGCTGCCTCCGGGGCGATTTAGTCAGGATGATCGGCCGGGCCCTCCCTGGGTGCGGGCGTTAGAGGGAAGCCTAAGCAAAGACTCCTCTCAAGGTAGCTGACTCAGGAACGAGCGCGCTGGCACGACGTTGAGTTCGCCCGGAATGAGAGTGTTCATCGAGGTATAGGGGAGGTCGAAGACTACTTGCACGGCATACGTGGGGCGTAGCTGCTCGTAGAATTTGTGGAAGGACTCTCCGATCGAGCGTTGTTGACTCTTCGCTTCGACCATCATCCAAGGTTCGAATTGCCAGCTCAAGCGGCCATGACACCGGCTGCGGTTGTCCCAAGCGAACTGACCACCGTCTGGTTCAAAGCCGCTTCTTGAACAGAGCTCCCAATTTCAGTTTTAGCGAGGCGGAGCAAGATAGGCCTACTGAGGCGTCGGTTCCCATCTAGCATACACAGTCAGACGGGTATCTCCACTGGTTGGGCGCAATGCTGACCGCTGGGGAGGGTCTAGCCGTTCAACAGTAGCGCTCACTTCAGCACCAGATAGCCAGGAGCCTACGCGCCCCACAACTCGATTGGCAATGGCTTCCTCCTGTTGCGTGATCGACCCATCATAGTAAAAATCCAGGTGAACCTTAGAACCATCCCATTCGACTGTCACGTTACGGAGGCTTGGAGTGACCTCTCCCAAAAGAGCCCTATCAGCTGCAAATAGAATGTAAGGGCGCGTAAGTGGCGCCTTAAAGAGCACATCACGAATCTTTGAACCGCTAGCAATTGCCTCCTCCTGCGCAGGTTCTTCGTGCCGGAGATACGCCAGGACCCCTGGAGCTACGATCGCCTCCGGCATTGGCTGATGAACAAATATCTCTTGAAACACCTCAACAGACTCTGGGTAGTCGGCGAGCAGCTCGGTTCCAACGCATCGGCATTCCTCTTCCTGGTCTTCGGTAAGTGGCTCGTCATAGATGAAGAACACCTGGAAACGGTGCCAAGACGCATCAACGCTCACAGCACGAAGCGGTTGAACGACGCTGTCAAGTAAAGCCCTTCCAGCGCTGAGAACTATGCCTAACGGTGTGTATGGGTTGTTATTGGGGATTTGGTCTTGACGGAACAAGGTGTATTCCCTTTTTGCTATAGTGAATTTGCGCTCTAGTTGTCGCCATCGTCGCTCCCGTATTCGGATCCATGAAGAAACCAAGCTGAGCTCAACCCAGCTACGAGCTGCTACGCCTAAGCAGGCCAGCCTAGCTCAAAGCTGGGCTTTCTAATGGGAATTACTAGTTGTCGTAGAGTCTTGATTTTCAGCTGACTGCGAATTGTCGACAAAGTTGCTCTCCCAAGCGGATATGGATCGATGTCCCCAACATGATTGGGAGATCATCAGATCTTTTCTGTCAGAATGCCCTGAGCTCAAAGGAGATCATGGCCACTCCTGCACTATTACGAACCCAACGCGACCGACCGACAGCGATCAGCTCAGGATCAACTACGTCGTGATCGATGCCGTGAAATTGCAAGCAGCAGCAAAGACTCCTCTCAAGGTAGCTGACTCAGGAACGAGCGCGCTGGCACGACGTTGAGTTCGCCCGGAATGAGAGTGTTCATCGAGGTATAGGGGAGGTCGAAGACTACTTGCACGGCATACGTGGGGCGTAGCTGCTCGTAGAATTTGTGGAAGGACTCTCCGATCGAGCGTTGTTGACTCTTCGCTTCGACCATCATCCAAGGTTCATTGTCCTTGGCGATGAGGAAGTCGATTTCCCGCTGATCCTTATCCCGTAGGTAGTAGAGCTCAAAGGCTCCCCAACCGCAGTCGCTCCAAAAATGGCAGGCCTTCAGGAGGTGCGAGGCGATGACATTTTCCCTTCGTGAGCCTTCGTCTAAGACCAGGGTCCAATCCCAAAGATAGATCTTCGGCTCTTTCAAAAGTGAGCGGGTCACATTTTTGGACCATGGCCGAATGGTAAAGCAGTAGTAGAGAGCTTCTAGCGTCTGCACCCAGGAGCGAATCGTGTTGGCCGAGATACGCACCTTCTTGGCTAGACTCTCGTAGGAGGTCGATTGCCCTGCTTGGTGACGAAGAAGTTCGCCTAGGACCTCTAACTGGGCAATCTGCTGGATCTTGGTGAGATCCCTCACTTCGTCTTGGAGGAGTTGTTTAAAACGCAACGACTGCCACCGCTGCAGGAATTCGTCAGAGCGCTGTAAATAGGGATCTGGATAGCCTCCAAAACGCAGGAGAGCCTCATAGTCGGCATCAGGGATAGCCACGGGCTTAGATCGCAGAGGCTCCTCGATCATCTGAGCTGAAGCGATCTCCCCTACAGACAGGGGATGGTATCGATAGAGGAAGTAGCGGCCCATGAGGCTGTCACCACCCCGATTGAAGACATCCAGACGGGCGCTCCCCGTGACAAGGATCTTGGCGCGATGGCTCAAGTGGTCGTATAGGCCTTTGAGTAGATCCTTCCAGTGGGCGAATTTGTGCAGTTCATCAAGGATGATCAGGGGAGGATGATCTCCAATGACCTCAAGGTTGGCGGCCCGCTCAATCCCGTCCACACCCTCGAGTAGCACCAGCCGTTGCGATGGGATGTCCCAGTTCAGATAGGTTCCGCCACCAAACCGCTCGAGTAGGTGTTGCCCGGTCGTGGTTTTCCCGACCTGACGAGGGCCTGTCACGAAGGCCATCTGTCGATATCGACGGAGGTTCGTTTCAAAAAAGCTGTCGTATATGCGATCCATGCCGACCATCCTGAACCCTATTACAGAATAGTCGCGACTTTTCCGCAATAGACTTCGGAATGGGATGGCCCTCCCTGGCATCCAACTCAGGAGGTCCGGAGGATGTCATCCTCCGGCGAGGTGTGGAGCAGCGCTCCACATCAGTGCAGCCTCTCCTGGATGATGCTATCATCGCGCTCCTAACCCGTGGATCTTGGATGCAGGAAGCTCTTGGATTAGTCGTTCCCACCTATCAGGCTGAGGCGGAGATCGTGGCTTGCTTGGATCCATGGATCGCCAGCGGGCGCGTCGAACGGATCTTGGTGGTGGACTCTAGTTCGTCTGATCGAACGACAGATCTCGCCCGGGAGATGGGCGCTGAGGTCATGGTGATTCCCAAAGCGGAGTTCAATCACGGTCGGGTGCGCAACCTAGCTCGTCAGCGGCTGGGTACGTCGCTGGTCGCCTTCGTGTCTCAGGATGCCACTCTTAAGAATGCGGCTATGGTGCAGAGGCTTCTTGAGCCCCTATCTGCCGCAGGCATTGCGGTGGCCTATGCGCGACAGATCCCACGACCCGATGCCTCTGCGCGTGAAGTGATGCACCGACACTTTCTCTATCCCGCTATTTCGTCGGTAAGAGAAGTGGCTGATCTCGCCAAGATCGGAAGGCGTGCGCACTTCTGCTCCAACAGCTGTGCGATCTGGCGACAGAGTGCGTTGGATGGTGTGGGAGGATTCCCACCGACCATGTTTGCCGAGGATGCGATGGCGGCCCTGGCGCTGCTGCTGCAAGGGGATAGGATCGCCTATGTGGCGGATGCGGAAGTGATCCACAGCCACGCCCTCTCATTGTGGAAGCAGACCCAGCGCTATTTCGACATGGGTATGGGTCGGCATGAAATGGAGACTCGGTTGCCTTTGTTGAAGGCGTTGCCTTCTGACACGGGAGAGGGGTGGCGCTATGTGGTGACCCTGATTGGGACGCTCCTACGCACCGCGCCGCACGAACTTCCCATCGCGATGGTGGAGACACTCTGCAAATGGGTGGCCTTCCAGTCTGGTTCTCAGTTCCATAGAAGCTTGAGGGTTTTAGAAAGAGGGCGGAGTTCGTGCAAAAGCCCATCGAGACCTGGAGCGTGTGCATGATCGACTTGGAGCCTCTCCGGGAATGGTTTTTAGAACAGAGGCGCTGGCTGCCCTGGCGTCTGGAGCCAAGAGATCCCTACCATGTCTTGGTCAGTGAAATCATGCTGCAACAGACCCGTGCCGAAGTGGTGGGCCCCTTCTTCCAGCGCTGGATGAAGCAGTTCCCCACAGTGCAAGCGTTGGCTCAAGCCCCTTGGGAAGAAGTTCTGAAGGCATGGGAGGGGTTAGGATATTACTCTCGGGCCAGGCGTTTGCATCTTGCGGCACAGAAGATGGTGGAGGAGCATAGAGGTCAGGTGCCTCAAGAGGAGGAGGCCCTATCTCGGTTGCCTGGATGTGGTCCCTATACCGTGGGGGCAGTCAGAGCCTTTGCGTTCAAACAGCGTGCGGCCGCCGTGGATGGGAACGTACTTCGTGTCTGGAGCCGCCTTACGGCTGACCCCACACCGATCGATCGCATCGCCCAGCAACGTCAAATACGCAAAGACATCGAAAGCCAGCTTCCTCAGGAACGGCCATGGCAGGTCACGGAAGCCCTGATTGAGCTAGGGGCCTTGGTCTGCATCCCTAGGCGCCCCCGATGCGCGCAGTGCCCCTTAAAAGAGCAATGCAAGGCTTTTGCTCAAGGCCAGGTGGAACAGATCCCGGTGAAGAGGGAGCGTCATCCGGTGACCCTGTTGCGGCAGCGAGCGCTACTGGCGTGGACGGATAGAGCTCTTCTGCTTGTTCGGGGTGAGGTGGGAGAGGTATTTGGGGAGATATGGCGGCTACCTACCTGGGAAGAGACGGAGGAGGGGATGGCCGACATGGAGGCGTGGACAGAAGCTTCCGTGGAGGTGTTTCCCTTGCAGAAACCGATCGTCCACTGCTATACGCGATTCCGTTGTGAGCTGCGGCCTTTCCAATGTTCATTGGTTGAGGAGCGCTCGATGGTTGGAGGAACTTGGGTGTGTTGGACGGATCTACCTCTTTTGACGCTGGCCAGTGGACATCGGGAGATCCTCGCTCGTTGGATGGAGACGAGCTGCTCAGCCAACGCCTGGAATGGATCGCCATCGATCAGCTGAGTGCAGGGAGGCACCAGCCACGCAAGGAGTTTGGTGGAGCTGAGCTCGAAGCGCTAGCACAGTCGATCCGAACAGTGGGCATCATACAGCCTCTCGTCGTGCGTGCGCGGGGTCATCGCTTTGAGATCATAGCGGGGGAGCGACGCTGGCGAGCGGCACAGCTCGCCGGGGTCACGCATGTCCCGGCCATCGTCCGATCGGAGGCTGAAGAACGAACTGCTGTCATTGCTTTGGTTGAGAATCTCCAACGTCAAGACCTAAACCCTATGGAAGAGGCTGAGGCCTATGCGCGCCTTCAGAAAGAATTTCTGTGGACGCAGGCGGAGCTCGCGACACGTGTGGGTAAGAAGCGATCGACCGTCGCCAACGTGCTGCGGCTATTGGCGTTGCCGACGCAGATTCAACAGGCGGTACGAAGCGGTGAGGTCACATTAGGGCACGCCAAAGCCATCTTGGCCTTGCCCACCAAAGACGCCCAACTATCGGCCTTGCGGAAGATTCGGACGGAGTCGTGGACCGTGCGTAAGGTCGAGGCATGGACCCACAAGCAGAGTCGTCCAGTTTTGCCAAAAGGCGCAACCGAGGTGGAAGAGGTTCGCCGAGCTCTTGAATATCACCTCAATGCCAAAGTCTCTATTGCTGACCAGCGGATCGTCGTCTCGTTCCAAGATGCAGAAGATTGCTGGCGCATCGTAGAGGCTATGGGGCTAGAGAAGGAGCCCGTGGACTCAGGCTAGCATTGCCAGCTGAGGAGAGTTGGCATGTCCCAGATGTCCAGAGGACAGAAATCATCACCCCAGACATATTGAGATATGATAGGACCTTGCTGCAGAGCCTTTTCAATGATCTAAGCTGGGAGCTTTTCGTGCCCCCGCAGTTGAGAATTGGGTGGGGGCATAGAATATGGCCCTGAAAGTTGGCACAACAACCGCGAGCGCGGTAGCACCTTGTCAAACAAGCGGTTTGCAGGGCAGCTCCGGTCCCATACCAGGGGGCGCAACCGGTGGAAGAGGTGTTTTTTTGGAAAAAAATGGTCCACAAAAGGTGGAAAATGGCCTGGTTTCGGCCTGGCTCGAGCTTGGGGTCGATTGCCCGATTTTCGCGCCGCCTTACATGGGACATAAAGCCTTGCAGCAAAAGATTAACGGAAAAATTGAAGAAAAAGATTGCACAATTGAGTGCAAAATAGGTATTCAAATTATTAGAGGGCCTTACCTTGTCGGCGCCGCCGGGGCGACGGAAGGGAAGAGCCAGAAAGAATCATCTTAAACCCAAATTGGAGTGTGAGGGTATGGCACTGAAGGACATGATCAGTCAGTTGCGCAACCTGCTCAACGACATCGTCGTTGATCTGGGCAAAGCAGAAGGCGGCAATAAGGCTGCTTCTCAGCGCGTACGTGTTGGCACCATTAACTTGGAAAAGCTGGCAAAGAGATATCGCAAAGAGTCCGTGACCACAGAGAAGAAATCTGGTCCAACTCGCAAAGCGAAAAAAGCGGGCACGAAGGCGAAAGCCGCTGTTAAAAAAACAGCTGCTAAAGCTAAGCCAAAAGCAAAAGCTGCTCCTAAGAAAGCTAAAGCTGTAAAGGCGAAAGCCAAGTCAGCTAAGAGCGCAGTTCGTGCTAAGGCAAAAACAGCTAAGACAGCTCGTGCTAAGCCAAGAGCAAAAACAGCAGTACGTGCTAAAGCACGTCGCTCTGCAGCTGCTCGTGGCGCTCGTCGGACCGTTCGTGCTGGTGCACGTCGTTCCGCTCGTGTGCAAGCTCGCAAGAAATAAACAGTGCGATTTTGACCGGGGCCTTCGGGCTCCGGTTTTTTTTTGTCCTCAAGGGGTCATGGATTGCCGATCCAGTCCCTCTCCTGCTTGTGTTCCCTTCCTCTTGCTCAGTACAATCTCCTCCTCTCCATGCTGATTAGGCATGGGAGACCGGAGGCCTTGTTCGCAGATGCCAGATCTTGCTACTGCAGAGTCACTCAACAGTGCCGCTGAGGCTCGATGCCGAGTTTTACCCAGAGATGGAATGGGGGGTGAGCCTTCGCCGCTCTGCATTGTAGATGGTCTTTTTCCTGGGGAAGTCGCCTGGGTGGAGTTAGGACGGCGACGTCGCGGGGAGCGGAGAGGCCGTATTCTCTCTGTCGACCAACACAAGAGGCTCTCACCAGCCTGCCCCCATGTGGCCTCTTGTGGCGGATGCCGTACCCAACAATGGCTCTATCGTGACGAGTTGGCATGGAAGCAGGAGCGCATTGAGACCCTATTCCCGAAGGATGCGGACAACATCCACCCCATCGTGGCTGCGCCCACTCGCTTTGGTTACCGCAACAAGATGGAGTGGAGCTTTGCTCAAGACCGAGCAGGACAGCAGTTTTTGGGTTTGTATGGCCGCTATGCTCGTGGAGTGATCTCGATCCAAGCATGTGCTTTGGTCCATCCTTGGATGTCCCAAGGACTCGCAGCGACCCGCGCATGGTGGAGCAAGGTGGGGTTGCCGGCCTTTCATCCGCATCGAGCCACCGGGCTTTTACGAACTGTGACGATGCGTGAAGGGTTTCGCACCGGGGAACGGATGGCCATTCTCCTTGTGGATGGAGGAGAGAGGGAGAGTCTTACACCCCACCTGGCAGGATGGGTGGAGGCGATGAGGCCTCTGTGTAAGCACCTTCTTTTGCGCACACAGATGACCTGTCGTGGCGTGCCAACCTGGTTTCAGCAGGAGCTTCTGATGGGGGAGGAGCAGCTGCAGGAGGAGTTGCATGTGCTTGAACAACCCCTTCGCGTGGCGATCTCCGCGCCTGCCTTCTTCCAGCCCAATACCTTCGCGGCGGAGCGCATCTACCGTAGGGTCATCCAAGAGCTAGACCCACGGTTTCCAGTTCTCGATCTCTTTGCTGGGACAGGCATCATGGGTCTGTTGGCAGCCCAGGCGGGTATGGAGGTGACGGCGGTGGAGCTTGTGCCAGAGGCTTGTAGGGATGCGGAAGCGAATGCACAGCGCAATGGTCTGAGTGATCGTTACCGCATGATCTGTGGAGATGCCACACAATGCGTGCAGCAGCATGATCTGCGTGGGGCTCAGGTGATTCTGGATCCGCCAAGAGCTGGATGTGGGGGCATGTTATGTGAATGGCTTGTGCAACAGAAGCCTCCGCGCATTCTCTATCTGGCATGCAATCCACTTTCACAACAGAAAGACGTCGCCTGGCTAAAGGGCGGTGGTTATCAAGTGGAGTCAATCCATCCCTTTGATCAATTCCCTAATACGCCTCACATCGAAAATCTAGTCGTGTTGCGAGCCGACGGTTGACTCCTTCTCGGGTTAGATTTCGATATCGGGACACAGATCTAGGAGTGCGCCCGGTTCGTCAGCCACTCTATTTTTGGAGATTTCGAGATCGCAGCTCTTTTAAAAAGTTCCACCACCCCGCATCAAAAACCAGGTCGTGCATCCCTAATAACAAGTCCGACTCAGCCTCAGGAGAGCTATATGTTGTAAGAGAGGGGTCGTCGACATCGGGAAATTGATCGAGAAGCTCCTCTAGTTCCTGAACCACCATATCTATCGAGATCTCAGGAACCTGGGGACCGAGTCTTTTGTCTGGAAGGAAACTGCGTCGAATATGGCACGGCTCGGTCATCCTCATTTGATCTATGAGCCGACCGCACTGAGAATTGTAGGGAGCAGTCATCCGCTCCAAGAGCAGCCCATATTCAAGAGCGATCTTCTGCATGGGGTCTGAAAGCCCCTGAGGATTCCTCACCGCGTCGAGAACAGAGCCCCACCATGCGGTGTACTCATGGGCAAATATTGATGTAGTCTGGAGCGTGTAGCTTGGGACGCTTGAGGTGCCTTTCCCAGCTTCGGTGTGTCCACATGCCAAGAAATCGGCAGCTGGGTGGTGGCGGGCGGAGCCGTTGGTCTGACTAGATAGGGGTGTTGGTGATGAGGTTTCAGCTGAGAGGGGTTCTACGTAACCAGGTTTTTCATCCATCATTACCGGAGAGTCGATCAACTGATTGAACTTTGCGATATAGGGGGTTCTGGAAACGCCCCTGGCCTTGAGCCACAAGCATAGTCCGCCCAATACGCCTAAACTGTGGATCTCAATGAGATGACGCTGTGTTGTAGGGTAACATCTATCCGATAGGCGGTACCCGGGGATCTTAAGAGGCCATTCCATTACGAGGCAGGGCTCGTTGAGGCGACGTCCATAGGGGGTGGCGTCGGCGGCCTCGTTCGTAAGACCGGCCACGTCATCGGGAGTGAAGTCCCAACAGCTGCGGTATCCAAGAGAATCGCTGGATCGACCATGGCCGGAAATCCCCCGCACTAACGAACTGGGATGGGCTTCGGCATGCTCATGTTGACGGAGTTCTAGAAGATACCAGAGAGGGGTGAAAATGACCGTACGCTGCCCTGTAGGGCCAAGATCATCGTCTGCAGTGATTGTCTCAGTGTCACAGAAATGGCTTGGTTCGACCATGAAATTGCCAGCGGACATATCCCAGGCACTGTAGCCATTAATGAATAGTTTCTGCAGGATCTTGGCCATTCTCAAATGTTCTTCGATCGCAATATAGAGCTTGATGGCGCAGGTTCCAGATTCCCCTACGGTATCGACAATAGGACACCTCGGGATGGCTGCTTCAATGATGGCGCCCAAGTCATATGCATTGCACAAGGCTTGGTGAACCAGGTAACCCGGTCTGCCTTGCTTGTTGTAGGTGTGAGTTTGCTCATTCCAACAATTGATCCAATGCAGCTGTCCGATAGCGCATCGATCGCCCAAGATGCCTTGGCGCTGAAAGAGCACCTGCTTTTCGTGCTTCTCTTGAAACTCCTGGATCGCGAGCTCAGCGCGGGGACTTTTTAGGACGGCCTTCCTTAGAGTCATCAGGGTCATACTGTGATAGACACATTCTCGGGTGAGAACGATCAATGACATGGCCCGTGATTGACGACCGTAACTCTCTTGCTTGGATTGGGTGATGCGGATGGCCAGCCAGTTCTCCGTGACAAAGAGGCTATTTTTCTTTGTTCTTTGCTGCCAGAGGGATCCAAGGAGATGATGAAGGGGGAGATAGCGAGCGCTCTGTGAAATGGGGATAAAACTTCCTGATACGCGACCTGTAAGCTCTCGTTGAGAGGACAGGTGCGTCGCGATAGCTTGGAATAGCTTTTCAACATGGGGTCTCCAATGGGAACTTATCCATCGGGCCGAGGTGCTAGGGAACGGGAGTGTGCCTTCCTCCAAAAAAGCTGGAGCTTGGCCCATAGATTGAGCGACATGTTCATCTTCAGCCAGACGGGCGGCTCTTTTGATTGTGTCTCGTTCCGCTTCAATGACCGCCTGGTGCCTAACGAGGCCCGCTATTTCGCTCATGCGCATTTTGTGCAGTCTCCATACACCGCTTGGGCGCCGCCTTGCAGAAGTGCTCGGGAAACCCAGCCGATTGCGCCTTATCTCATGGGCGGTGGAGATAGTATTCATCGAAGTCGAAAGATATTCAACTGATCTGTGCTGGAGAATACTAGATCGAGTGGGCCCGCCAGTTTGAACTATTCCCTCAATATGTAACGTATCGAGAACTTGGCGGTGTCACGAGAGAGGGAGCCTCGTCAGGAGCATCGTGGTCCTTGCAACATGCATCGATTCTGTTTTAGCCTGCTAAGAGACAATCCATCATCAGCCCTTGAGAGAATATGCGTTGGTTTTTACCCCTGCTAACTGTGACTGCCCCCTTGATGGCAGACGAGCAAACTATAGCGGAGATGGTTCAGAATCCTGAGAGCAATTTGATGCAGACTCTGGTCCTGATCGCCATCATGGCGGCCTTCTTCTACTTCGTGATGTACCGGCCCGAGAAGAAGCGACGTGCGCTATTGGAAGGGCAGAGAGCTGCCATGAAGATCGGGGATCGCGTGGTTGCGGTAGGGATCGTCGGAACGGTCGATCGCATCGATGAAAAGACCGTGATCCTAAAAATGGTCGACGGGGGCAAGATCGAGGTGTTGAAGGCAGCGATCACCGAAGTCATAGCAACTCCTGACGCCTAAATAGAAAGAGGGCTGCATCGCGTTAGCGCGAGCAGCCCTCTTCTTGCATTAGACGCTCTGACTTTGCATCAGGGCGTTGAAGTTGATGATGCCCGCCTGGTCCATGATCACCAAGATGATCGCCACGGGGGCTACCCAGCGGATCACAAAGCGCCAGGGTTGGAATAGCCAGCCCCAGCCAGTTCCCTTCATGAATTCACTCTTCAAGACACAGGGATCGAGGAACCATCCAGCGAAGATCGTGATGAAGAGACCTCCGAGAGGGAGGAGCCAATTCGAGGCCACAAAGTTCATTGTACCGAAGAAATCGCGCCCATACATCGATGTCCATGATGTAAACATGCCCCCACTGCCGCTGAGAGCGGAGGGGATGCCTACTACAAACGCCCCCAGGCCACAGAGAACCACAGCTTTTCGACGACTCCAGTCGTAGATCTCGATGCTGTTCGCGACCACAGTCTCTAGAAGGGAGACTGACGAGGTAAGCGCGGTGAAGACCACCAGCATGAAGAAGACGGTCGAGAGGATCATCGCACCAGGTAGCTGTGCAAAGAGCACAGGCAGTGTCTTGAAGACGAGTCCAGGGCCGCCTTCCGGCGCGAACCCAAAGGTGAAGATGATCGGGAAGATCACAAGGGCCGCCACGAGCGAAACGAGCGTCGTCATGATCGCTACCTGCACAGCTGTCCGTGGGATATCATCCTCAGGACGCATGTAGCTACCGTATGTGATCAAAATCCCGAGACCCACACTGAGCGTGAAGAACGAAAGCCCGAGAGCGCTCAGGACGCCATTGGGCGAGAGTTTAGAAAAGTCAGGAGCGAACACAAAATGGAGTGCTTGCATGAATCCATCCAGCGTGACGGTGTAAGCAAACAGCCCTACCAGCATCACAAAGAGAACGGGCATCAAGATCTTGTTCCAGTGCTCAATCCCTTTACGCACTCCGCCAATGACGACACCGATGTTGAGCGCCATGAAGAGAGAGTGCCACAGGATCTGGATGTCTCCGCTCTGATAGAGCGTATCAAAGACTCCGCGGATCTGGTCAGCTGATTTCCCGACCATGAAGGAGTTGAGGCCTAGCAGTGCATAGTTCATGCCCCATCCGGCTACAACCGAGTAGAAGGAGAGGATGAGGAAGCAGGCCCCCACGTTGAGCCAGCCTACCAGCCGCCAGTTGGGGCTGTGATGGGAGAGATCCTCGAAGGTTCCCACTGGGCCCCGCTGAGCGCGGCGGCCTAGAAGTACTTCAGCAATGAAGACCGGAATGCCGATGAACAGGGAGAAGGCCAGATAGAGCAGGACAAAGACACCGCCCCCGTTTTGGCCCGTGACGTATGGGAACTGCCAGAGACTCCCGAGCCCTACAGCGGAGCCGGCGGTCGCTAGCACGAGACCTAATTTTGTCCCCCAGTGCTCGCGTGGTTTATTCATACAAAACCTGAAAAAATGAAAAGGTACCCCCGTAGTTTATTCAATAAAACAGCGTGCCGTCAATTGATGAGATTCAGAAAGAGGGGTTGTGGTGCCAAAGAGGCTGGAATCGGAGCCGATTCCAGCCTGTCGATAGGAGAATCCCTAAGGCCTCGCTGGCTGAGCTGGTTCCTTAGAATTCTTCAGCCAACGACTGAGGATCATGGCAAACGCTCCATTACCGAGGACGTTGGCGGAGGTGATGAGAGGGTCGAGCAAGATATAGAGCGCGGTGATGAGCGAGAGCATGTCGGCATTGAAGCCCAGGTAGCTTTCCAGGATAGGCAACATCACCAGGATTCCTCCGCCGGGGACAGCGGCTACGGAGAATTTAGCGAGGACGAAGTAGAGCGCAAACTGCAGGTACCCGATCAGGGAGGGTTCCGGTACACCAAAGCCCTTCATCAACATGAAGGCCAAGATCGGGATGGCGAAGCAGTCCCCGATGAGGTGGATGTTGACGGTGACGGGAATGATCGAGGTAGCCAGCTCAGGATCTCGAGCATTCTTCTCGGTGCCAATCAGAGTCAGAGGCATCGCCGCTGCACTGGACATGCTCCCAAATCCAGCAATGGCAGCAGGCAACATGTGACCTAGGCTGCGGAGGCTGGCGCGCCACTTAAAGCTGTTGGCCACGAGATAGAGCCAACCAATATAGAGGGCGAGCGAGAGGGCAATGAGGGCCACCACGGCAAAATTCTGCCGAAGAAGGGCGCCTAAAATTCCCTCATGCAACATGCGGACCACAAACCCAGTGAGGAAGAAGGGGATGATCCAGAGCAGTCCCTTCAGGATCAGGCCGACACCCCGATCCATCCAGAGTGAGAGTCTCTCCGCAAGCGCGGGACGTCGCCATGCGCAGAGAATGCCGCCAATGAGACCAGAGACCAGGGCATAGCGGTTGTCGATCCAGTTGGGGAAGGAGATTTCGCCGATCGGCAGCAGAGCGTCGCTCTGATGCAGGGAGGGGAGGACCATGGGGAGATGGTAGGCCACGGTGCCGACCCCATAGCTGAGTAGAGTGGAGAGTAGATTGGAGAGGCACACAGCGGCCACAATCCAGAGGATCCACTTCGAAGCGGTCTTGGCAATGCGGACTGAGGCTTTGAAGATCAGTCCAAAAATCAAGAAGGGGAGGGCCGCGAGGATCAGCGACTTCAAAGAGAGGCTCATCCCGTAGAGGAGAGATTTCCCATAGAGGGGGAGCCACGGATCTGCGATGGCAGCCACGCAGATCAGGGCACACAGGAGAAAAGGCATTTTGCGAAACATGGTCTTTCCATATTGGACTAACAGTCTTGGAGGGATCTCGGCCTACCACTGATCTTGTCGGTCAGAGGAGCTGAGGCAGTATCTAGAGACAGCGTTTCGCTAGGTTCTCAAGGGGTGTTCGTGGCGTGTAAGAAAAAAGAAGAATTTACCGACCGATGTCGGTCGTCGTCGTGGTGAATAGGGAAGTGGTGATCGTTGTTTCAACGACTCGAAGCCACATGGAAACTCCTCCGTATCTCCCATTGTCCTTCAATGGAGAGAACATCTCAAGGCAAGCATCTGATTGTGCTGTTGAAAGCCAGCGTCTCTTCCGCATAAAACCTATCAAAATGATAGGTTTTATGCGGAAGAGAGCCTAGTTCAACTCAGGACTATGAAGGTGAAGACAGGACATGGGAAGTGGTGCGAAAGACCGGCCATGAGATGGCAGAGGCCAAAAGAATCAGTGTCCGCTCTCCCAAAATCCCAGATCTCATGGAGTCCAACCTTCAATTGCACTCCAACCTGGTTCTTGGATTGAGCAGAAGCACCCATTGAGCTAACAATGGGCGGGAACCCACTCGCTCCAAGAGGCCTATGCGGATCGCACTTGCTCAACTGAATCCCATCATTGGAGATCTCGAGGGGAACCAAAAGGCCATTCGCGAGGCGATCCGGCAGGCGAAGGCAGCTCATGCTGACATCGTAGTCACGCCTGAACTCGCGATCTGTGGCTATCCGCCACAGGACTTTGTGCAGCAGGCCCATTTTGTTGCGCAGGCCGCGGCGGCCGCTCGAGCGTTGGAAGCGGAGAGTTCAGGGATCCTTCTCGCGGTAGGCACGATACGTATGGGACCTGGCACGAAGCCCGTGCGCAATAGTGCCGCAATCTTCATGGACGGGGTATTCCATGGCTACGCCGACAAGATGCTTCTCCCTACTTACGATGTGTTTGATGAGGCTCGCTACTTTGCGGAGGGCTCAGATCCCTATTTGGTGACCTGGCGAGGTCATCGGGTGGCGATTACGATCTGCGAGGACATCTGGGGACATGCAGGACGGGTGCAGACTCGCTATGCGCGCGATCCGGTCGAGGAACTCGCCAGGATGAGCCCCAACCTCTGTCTGAACCTCTCGGCAAGCCCCTTTGAGATGGGAAAAGTCGGCATCCGTGAAGAGGTGGTGTTGCGCGCTGCTCAGACGCTGCGCTGCCCAGTGGCCTACTGCAATGCGGTGGGTGCTCAAGACATGCTGATCTTTGATGGGAGGAGCCTGCTCGTCACACCGGAGCGAGTGATCTATCGAGCACCCGCTTTTGAAGAGGGCACTTTCGTAACAGGGCTACATCCTCCGCATGGTGAAACGATCTTAATAGATCACCCAGTCGAAGAGGTCTACCATGCTCTGGTGTTGGGCATCCGCGACTTTTGTCGGAAGCAGAACCTCCACACGGCCATCATAGGGGTGAGTGGCGGGATCGACTCAGCTGTCGTGTTGGCCCTGGCAGTGGACGCACTGGGCCCTGAGGCTGTCTTTGGGGTCTTCATGCCGAGTGAGGTCACCAGTCCTCTTTCCTATCAGTGCGTTCGAGATCTCTTTGACAAGATTCCCTGTCAGCAGCGTGAAATGCGTATAGATGGACCCTTAGATGCTTTTGGGGAACTTCTGCATGAGGACATGGTGGGGCTGGTCCGAGAAAATGTGCAGGCAAGGATTCGTGGTGTGCTGCTGATGGCTCTGGCGAATCGCCTTGCAGGGATCGTTCTGAGTACAGGGAACAAGTCAGAACTGGCGATGGGGTACTGCACCCTCTACGGAGATATGGCGGGAGGACTGGCTGTTCTCGCGGATGTGCCTAAGAGCCTTGTGTACCAGTTAGCCACCTTCATCAATCGTGACAAAGAGCGCATCCCCGTAGCGATCATCGATCGACCTCCAACGGCGGAACTACGACCCAACCAACTCGATAGCGATCAGCTGCCTCCCTACTCCCTCATCGATGAAGTCGTTGCAGCTTACCTGGAGTCGAACAAGAGCCCAGAGCGCATAGCGATCGAGCGGAACCTCAACGTGGAGCTGGTGGAGGAGATCCTTCAGCGCGTGCACCGCAATGAGTTCAAGAGGCGACAATCACCTCCAGGGCTGCGTGTTACGAGCAAGGCTTTTGGTATTGGGCGCCATTTCCCCATCGTGCAGGGTTTTTACAGGTAGCGTATGCTCCTCCACCATCATCCAAGGTGAGGTGGGCCCATGTCCGACTGTATTTTCTGTAAGATCCTCCAGCGACAGATCCCCTCGTTCCCTATTTGGGAGAACGAGGAGTTCATCGCCATCCTCGATGCGTTTCCCAATACCCCCGGCATGACGCTGATCCTCAGTAAACAGCACTACGGTTCCAACCCCTGGGCTCTGCCAGCAGGGATGTTAGAACGTGCCATGCCAGCCGCTCGGGCTGTGGCGCAGATTCTTGAGAAAGGTCTTGGTGTGAACCGAGTCGCCATGGTGGTGGAGGGGATGGGCGTGAACCATTTTCATATTAAACTGTATCCTTTACACGGAGTCGGGGAAGAGTGGGTGCCTCATTTGCCAGAGGAGCGGCGCTACCAGACGCAATACGAGGGGTATCTGAACACCCTGCTGGGACCACCCCGTTCCGGAGAAGAGCTAGCTGCCATGCAGAAGCGCCTTGTTGCCATCGCTCCATCGTAAAATTCACAATCGTTTTGGATAG
Organism: Chlamydiia bacterium; assembly: GCA_049314435.1. Taxonomy (GTDB): domain Bacteria; phylum Chlamydiota; class Chlamydiia; order Chlamydiales; family JBMOFD01; genus JBMOFD01. The sequence continues at coordinate 25,510 of JBMOFD010000006.1, forward strand.
AGCGATTTAATATAATAAATAGCTGGTTCTATATTTTAATAAATGTGTTATAGTGCCTTGTAATCAACGAGGCAAAATGAGCGATATCCCACGTGTTATGCCTACTACGAGTTCGGCATCCTCTCTGGCCGAACTTCCCATCAAGCAGTTGACCATGAGTGAGTTGACAGCGAGAGCGTCGCTCTTTGTGAAGACTGTTTTTTTGGAGGATCAGGAGTGCGGGAGCCGTTTCCGTCCCATTTCTCCGGGCTCTACCAGTCAGAGTCGAGTGACCGAGTTGTGCACAAGTTCCTCCTGCACGCCGACGAGACGCTCTTGTCTCCGGCATTCAGTAGAGAGTCCAGGGCCGTTCGGTAGTCCAGTGGAGTGTGTGAGTCGCTCCTCTGACACGTCGCCTGCACATTCTCCTGCCGCTGGGACTCCTTCAAACGAACGCCGTAGTAGGACCAGGAAGGTCATATTTGATGAGAGTCCACATGGTAGCTCCCCTAGGAGCAGCCCAGGAGCCTCTGTTCTTCTAGAGAGCCCTGAACGAGCAGGTACACCGGTGGTGGAAGGCGAAGTCATTGAAGGGAAGCGGCTCTTTGAGCACCTGCGTCTTGAGTTAGAGGGCGTTGTGGAAGAGTTGTATAGCATCTCACAAGCAGAGGCCTATTCGATGGTGTCTCCTCCAGAGAAAGGGCGGATCTTTGTTCAGTTTGCGACGGGGTTCCGTAAGTACAAATTCAGTGCTACGCGGGCTGAATTGCAGAAGCAGATCAAGGAGAACTATGGGAACGGGGTTTCAGATGACAATCTCGTGGCGATCAAAGCGGACTACCAGATTTGGACCCAGATGCTTGAGGCGGTGACGTCCACTCTACAGTGGATCAGCCTCCTCGAAGTGAGGAGAGCCCAGTATGTCGTTGGAGAGGTCTACCCACAACCCTACCAGGCTATTCTCCGCACCTTGGAGAAACGCAAGAAAACGAGCTGGATGAAGGATCTCACCACGGATTCCAGAGGCTGTGGCATGGAGTTCAAGGTTCTTCTTCTAGACGCGGGACTCTACAGCGCCATCACGGATCTGGAGCGTCGGATTAAGCCACTCCTCCAGGAGCATGAGCGAAGCCGTTGTAAAAAAGCGCTCAGTCGGATCCTATCCGTGGATCCCGAAGGAATGCGGGCTCAGCTCTCTCCGACAGGAACCTATGAGACATCTGCCGTGATCTCTCAGGCGAAGTGGGTGATGGAGTGCATCGCGGCTCAACCCGGCATGATGCTGCTCCCCTCGGAAGAACGTTTTGCCCTGGTCAGAAAGGGCTAGAAGGACATACAAGGCCTTCAAAGGAGGCCTGATTCTATGTCCTCAGCTGCGCAAGCGGTGCCGCGCGCCTTCTTGGTGAGGCGGCTCCACTCCATATCTGGATTGATGCTCACGATCTACCTCGTGGAGCATCTCCTCACGAATAGCCAGGCGGCGCTCTGGCTAGGCGATGACGGTATGGGGTTCATCCAGATCGTCAATCTCATCCACAGTCTTCCATATCTTCAGGTCCTAGAATGGATGCTCATTGGGATTCCCTTGATCATCCATGCCACGCTAGGGATCCGAGTGGCCTTGCAAGGTCGACTGAATAGTTTCCGCACGGATGGTAGCAAGCCCGCTCTTCCCCAATACGCTCGCAACCAGAGCTATTCGTGGCAGAGAATCACCTCATGGATCCTCCTGGTGGGGATCGCGGCCCATACTGTGCATATGCGCTTTGTGCGGCAACCTGATGAAATCCGCAATGGTGTGAGGGCAAACTATCTAGTACGTTTAGAGGTCGATCCCGGTCTCTACACAGTGGCTGATCGTTTGCAGGTCGCTCTTTTTGGGCCTGCTCAGATCGAAGAGGAGCGACGACTCCTCTCTAGGCAAGAGCAGTCGGTGGGGTTCAGTACAATGGCTCAGCAGGTGGCGCCACTCCCTCCTCTAGAGCAGCGGGCGATCGCAGCACGCGTTGAGACTCAGCATCTGGAGACCTTCCAGGGCTACGTGCGGCAGCTCACCGAATACGACGTGCGTCCTGATCAAACGATCGCGGTCACCGATAACTTCGGTACAGCGATGTTGCTGGTGGTCAGAGACTGCATGAAGACCATCTGGATCTGCGCTCTGTACTCCTTGCTCGTTCTAGCTGCAGCCTTCCATGGGTACAACGGCCTGTGGACCTTCATGATCACGTGGGGAGTAGTCCTCAAGGCGAGGGCTCAGAGATGGGCTGCACATGCTTGTATGGGCCTTGCTGCACTCTTTGCTTTTTTAGGCCTGGCTGCCGTTTGGGGCACCTATTGGCTCAACCTATATCGATGAGGGACTGATGCCACCATCTGCTTCAAGAGATGTCATCGTTGTAGGCGGAGGACTGGCGGGACTAGCCTGCACTGTCAAGCTTGCTGAGCAGGGGCACCGCGTGCAACTGATCTCAGTGACGAAGGTCAAAAGAAGCCATTCGGTCTGCGCGCAGGGTGGTATCAACGCCGCTCTCAATTTGAAGAACCAGGGGGATAGCCCCTATGTGCACTTCATTGAGACAGTTAAGGGCGGAGACTTCCTTGCTGACCAACCTCCCGTGTTAGAGATGTGCCTGACCGCACCAGGGATCATCAGGATGATGGATCGGTTCGGATGCCCTTTCAATCGTCTCCCGGATGGTTCTTTGGATGTACGCGGATTTGGAGGAACGCTCTATCAGCGTACCGTCTTCTGCGGAGCCTCCACGGGTCAGCAGCTTCTCTATACCCTCGATGAGCAGGTGCGTCGCTACGAGGCCGCCGGTCTAGTGAAGAAGTACGAGAATCATGAGTTTCTTCGTGTCGTGCTCGATGAAGCGGGTGTGGCTCGAGGCATCGTTCTTCTCGACTATGTGGACATGAGCTTACGGGTCCTCAAAGCCGATGCCGTGGTCATCTGCTCAGGTGGCTGTGGGTTGATCTATCGCCGGTCTACCAACAGCACTTTCTGTACGGGCGCGGCCAACGGACGCCTCTTCATGCAGGGGATGCACTATGCCAATGGGGAGTTCATTCAGATCCACCCCACCTCGATCCCTGGCCCGGACAAATATCGTCTGGTGAGCGAATCGGCACGTGGGGAGGGAGGGCGTGTCTGGGTCTATGGCGACTCCAGCCGGTCGATCGGAGCTCCCGATGGACGGATGATCCCATGCGGGGTGACCGGGGAGCCGTGGTACTTCCTCGAGGAGCTCTACCCAGCCTATGGCAATCTGGTCGCTCGAGACATCGCGGCAAGAGAGATCCTACGCGTCTGCCAGTTGGGCCTAGGGATCAATGGGGGTCTACAGGTCTACCTCGATGTCTCCCATTTGCCTCCAGCCACCCAGCGCAAGCTCGCCTCGGTCCTTGAGATCTACGAAAAATACACGGGAGAGGATCCCCGCAAGGTGCCCATGAAGGTGTTCCCTGGTGTGCACTACAGTATGGGCGGCGCATGGGTCGATTGGCCTGCTGCCAATGCGTATGATCGCTGGACGCGGTATCGTCAGATGACCAACCTGCCGGGTGTCTTTGCCGCAGGGGAGTGTGAATTCCAATACCATGGTGCGAATCGCCTAGGTGCGAATGCCCTCCTCAGCTGCATCTATGCGGGGATGGTGGCAGGGACGGAGATCCCACGCTACCTCGATGCACTGCCGGCCACCTGGCAGGAGATCCCTTCGATTGTGTTTGACCAAGCTCTGAGCCAAGAAGAGGCGTTTAAGAGAGACCTCCTCGGACGTGCAGGCCCTGAGAACAGCTTCTGTCTCCATGACGAGCTGGGGCTGTGGATGATCGAGCATGTCACGGTTTTACGCCGGAATGCAGATCTCATCCGTACGTTAGAGAAGATCCATGAACTCAAGGACCGCTTCCGCAACATCCAGATGGGCGATTCCTCCAGCGTGTTCAACCAGGCCTTCATCCATGCGCATCAGTTTAGGGCGATGTTGGAGCTGGCAGCTGTGATCACGAAGAGCGCTCTGGAGCGTAACGAATCTCGTGGGGCTCACTACAAAGAGGAGTTCCCGGAGCGCAATGATGCCGACTGGCTGAAGACCACGGTGGCGAAGTACCGTCCCGATGGGCCTCAGATCGACTACCTGCCTGTTGACCTCTCCTATTTGAGGCCCTATAAGCGGGACTACACCGAGAAGGCAAGTACGCAGCCCGTCCTTGAGAACCTTCCCGATCACATCACCCTGCCGATCTGAGTAAGAGGACGTTGCGATGGCTCCATTGACCTACATCCTGCGCATCTTCCGCGGTACTCCTGGCCATCAGTATTGGGAGGAGTTTGAGCTGAAGATCGAGCCGATGGCCAACGTGGTCTCGGGGCTTTTGGAGATCCAGCGGCATCCGGTGACTCGGGAGGGGAAGCGGACCACCCCCATCAGTTATGAGTCAGGTTGCCTGGAAGAGGTATGCGGTTCCTGTTCCGTCCTTGTGAACGGGCGTCCTCGTCAGGCCTGTACCGCTCTCATTGCAAACTACTTGGAGCAGACCCATTCGAGGACGATCACGGTGGCTCCTTTGACCAAGTTCCCTCTGATTCGGGATCTCGTGGTGGATCGTTCCGTCATGTTCGACAACCTGATCAAGGTGCATGGATGGATCGATGCAGGAACCACCCATGACAAAGGGCCCGGCCCTACGATCGACCCAGCTGTGCAGGAAGAGCGCTATGCTCTCTCTACGTGCATGACCTGTGGTTGCTGCTCGGAGTCGTGTCCGCAAGTGAATTCCCATAGTGCCTTCATGGGTCCAGCACCGATCTCTCAGGTGCGGTATCTAGATGATCATCCCACGGGAAAGCTACAAGAGGGCAAGAGGCTGGGGGCTCTCCTTCAAGAGGGTGGCATCGCGGACTGTGGCAATGCCCAGAACTGTGTACAGGTATGCCCTAAGCACATTCCCTTGACCGAGAGCATCGCGCTCATGGGCAGGTCTGCGACCCGCCAATCGATGCGCGATCTCTTCAGCTTGCCCGATGCAAAAGGCTCCCAGTAGGAACTATTTCTGTGTCGTCCCGCTACGATGTGGGGCGCCGCTATGGCCGCTCGTACTTTGTTCTGATGGCTTGGTGAGTATCTCGGCAGCTTTAGGGGAGTTAGGCGCAATGGTGAGAAGAAGTGCGGGTCCGCGTGTCGTCAACTTCACCGAGTAGCCGAGGGCGTTGTAAGTCTCCTCCAGAGGCTTTGCGAGTTGGTAAGCTGACTGGCTCACTGCCATGCTATTTTGGATGGGAACCACTACGAGTTCATTGAGTCTATTCAACGAGACCGTGAAAGGCTCCCTGGTGTTCTTTAGGTGATGAAAGAACAGCTGTAGAGCGCGGAGCGCTCCTTGTGGGGGAGGTCTCTTGAACACAGATTCCAGGACACTGTTGATGAGCAGGCTGACCTTCTCGCGAGGCGACTCACTCTTGGTCGTGTGCGCAGGTTCCGACCCTGTTTTAGATGGGACAGGTTCTCTGGAAGAGGAGGGTGCTGTGGTCTCCTCGACCACCACGACGATGTGATGCAGCCCCTTCTTCAGGGTAAGTAGTCCGCCGATGGCAGGCCACAGCAAAAGCTGCGTCTTGAGCAGCCCCTCGGCTTGTTCATAGAATGAATCGATGGAGACATGTTCTGCAGCCTCACTTGACAGGCGAATGGCAAGATTCCCCTGAGGTGTTTTCTTCACAAAAAATGTGCGCGCTGTTTTCTCCAGTAGACCGGTCAGTAGAGCTTCTAGCCGTAACTGCAACTGTGAAGGGACCTTACTTCCATACTTTGCCTGCAAGACCTCTTGGATGGTTGCTCTCCAGGTGGGATCGAAGTTGGGACTATCATCAGCCGCCGGTGGCAAGTCGACATGAGTCGACTTTGGTGCATGAGCGCATGTGGGTGGCAGTGTTCCTCCGTCTACATCGAGCCTTGTGAGGATGGACAGGGAAGGGTGCTGACTAGCAAAGGACCTCCGCCGAGCCATCAGAGGGATCACCTCTGTGGTGGCTCCTGATATGCTCTCATGGGTCTCTGGGCCGAATGCAGGTGAGGAAGTCTCAGCGAGGTCGGGGGAAGCTAAAGGTGTTGTGGTAAGACACTGGATGGCACGTTCTGAGGGGTCGGTCCACTGAAATTTGAAGCTTCGAGGGCTACCATACATGGAGCAGAGAGTTTGCAGGGAAGTGTGGCTACTGATCAGCCGCACCACAGCCGACTGAAAGGCGTGCTTGTGATCCTCATTGGTGGGGTCTACTAGGCGAACCTGCAGCTGGCCGGTCCTTTGCTTGAATTCGAGCCCGAATTCACAGATATGGAGCCGTCTCAGCTGCTGGATGAGATCGAGAAAAAGCGCCTTGGCAGGGTGATCGTTGCCCCAGGATCGCCTGATGAAGGCCTTTGCGCCATCTGCGCTAAGCACGCTCTTTTCTGCACACGTCGGCCCGGTCCATGCGAGTTGCCAGGAGCTCTCCACTTTACTGAATACAAAACGGTCTCGAGATTCGGTTGGCCCTAGAACGCGGTACACGACCCTTGCTACTTCATCTAGCCGTGTATGGGCCTGCTCCTGTGTGATAGAGGCGCTCAGAGGGGTCATCGTAAGAACAAACTCATGGGAGCCCAAGGGAATAGAGCCAAAGCGAAGACCTCTATCTTCGAAGCCAAATGCACACCGCCCAGGCAAACCTAATTGCTCGTCGCAATCCTGAATGCACTGTAAAAATGTATCTCTGACTTTGGAACGACCAGCACACCACTTATGAATCGACTTTTTGACCTCCACAGTGCTGGTCCCAAGTTCACTTGTGGCGGGTGTTGCACCAGAGGTGTGGCGAATGGGTGAAAACATGAGCTCTCCGCGGATGCCAATGCAGGCGAAAGAGCATACCCAGCTTATTGAAGATCAAGCAAGGCGCTCGTGCTTGACAGCTTCTCATGCGGTTGTGAGTGGCCGGTACGATCCCTATCTACCATCTAGAGCGGAGTCCTATACCCGCAGATTTGTGCCTTACCAAGTCGCCTTGAGCCTTTTGTGTCGCAGCTAGCGGGTCAAGGTCGGTCTGTCGGCACGCGTCTACTTTTGCGCCTCTGTCCCTGTTGGAGCAGCGTTTAGCAGTCGCTGCAGATTAGGCATGATCAGAAGCTCGATCCAGTAGTTGGTTGCCCGCAGGAGCGGGTAGCAGTGCAGGTTCTTCAGTTTTTGCTCGCTCGCCTGGATGACGGGCGTGAGCGTGTCCCATAGTTGCTCAAGCTGCCTCAGACGATGAGCGCATGTAGGATCCTTACACTGATGGTCCTCAGGATGCACCATGAGGGCCCCGATGGGCATCCAGCCCGGTGGATCCCAAGGAATGCCCCCAGGAACATGGGAGACGAAGAAGATGCCCGCATGAGACAATTTAAGGGCTACAAGAAGTTCAAACAAAACGTGTGTCAGACGCTCCGCGTTGGTATGGGTCAGAGAGGCGGTTCGTTGGCTGGCTCTTAAAATGTGCTCCCGGTACGGCTGAATGGCGGCATGCGCCAGCTGGCGCGCTCTTTCGCAGCTCTGGATCGCCTGCACATCCAACCGAAGGTGTTGCATTCTTGCTCTGCACTTGGGCCCGACAGAGGTTCGTGTGGTGATTGTAAAATTAAGGGGGGACCCATCGTTAGGGACTTGCTCAGTCAGGATGCTCAACCCTAGACGTTGAAGTCTGAAGCGGACTCGTGGAAGATGGGCGATCAGGCGAGTATAGTCCTCCTCCTCCTGCAGGGTAGGAATGATCTCCAGGCGCCCTTGTATGTTACCCCCAGCATGAGGATTCGAGTGGAATTTCATGGCAGGGGGGCGCTGCGTAGCGTTCATCAAGTCACCCAATACCTCACACAGAGGTCTTGGTAGTTCGGTCAACGATGCTTGTGGCGCGCTACGGGTCCTCATCGACACCAGTCCCCTGGCAAGATAGAGTCCCTCGGGAGCTGGGAAAGACCAGCGTGTGTGGGCTAGCAGACCTTCTTCTAGCCTCTGTCTATGAGGGCCGCTCCTCGATGATGAGGTCGGGTAGCGGGGTTCAGTCGTATTGTTTGACGAGGTGACCTGGCTGACCGAGCCGTCTAGGTGCGCTGGTTGTCTTTGACGAGTGCGGCTCATCCAAACAAGATCAACGGAATCGCGACCTGGCAAAACACTGTAATTACGCCGTTCCCCTTTATGGAGAGTGTCCTTCTTGAGTCGAAGAAGAATGGTCAGAATCCTTTCGCGACAGGAGTGGCCTGAAGAGGCGACATGCAGGTGAAACGAGCGTGGCACAGCTCTTGCTGGATCGGGTATGGCACGAAAGCCCAACTGGTCCAACCCTTGTGACATGAGCACATTGGTACACCGGATGAAGAAGTCTCGAATTCTACCCCGACATGCCTGCTCAATGGCGTCCTGCACCTGCGTGATTGCAATATGGGCGGCTGCATGTCGTCCGATGGGGGCACTGGAAGTACTCATGCTCTGCTCGATTGATTAGAATTTACAAAAATTATACTGACGATTTGTTTTGCAAATCAAGCGAACTGTTCTGCAGCGGCTATTGGATTATATATTTATGTTTAACAGCCTGGCTGATCACCAAGGGGAGTTGGGGCTCCAGGCGGAGCCCCAGACGAGGAAGCTACAGGCGGACTCTGGGCCATAGGCTGCTCAACAATTTAAGAAGCTTGAAGCCATTCGACAACAGTCGACCGGTAGTAGCTGTAAAGATGGCCTTCAAGCCAGCGCCCATCCATCGAAGTGAGGAGCCGCAGAACTTCTTCGTCCCCACAAGCGCGCGCTTCCACCATGCAGCTGGAGGAAGAAAAGGGGCTGAGGAGGTCGTGCTCTGTGGCTCCGCTCTCGTGGAATCGGAAATAGTCGGTCCCGAAGATGATGTGGTCTGGGAGGCGCTGACGCTATCTTCCGCACTGGCACCAACATTCTCGCCCGTTTTGTCCTGCTGAGCGGAGGGAGAGGTCCCTCTGAAGGTTGGTTCTGCCGGAGAGTGCGATTCAGAGGAGTCTTGGCCTGGTTGCATGGAGAAGAAGGACTCATTCCTCACATGTTCAAGGGTATGGTCTAAGGAGGGGAGAGGCGAAGGTTCTTGCAGGAAGAAGCTTGGGTGTCGTTCTATGACTACATCGGCCGGTGTAGCGGCGGTAGAGGGTAGATCCACACGCTTCTCTGAACGTGTTCTGATCTCCCTGAGCAGTGCACTGCCTATCCCTGGTTGATCATCAATCACAGGCGAGGGGGTTGTATGCTTCTGCGTAACGAGTGGCGGAGCATCCGAGACCTCAGGTTCATCCTCCACTTCCTCTTGGCTTGGCGACGGGGTTTCTTCTGGGCCTAACGTCAGAGAGGATGGAGATCCTCCGGACCTAGATTCCTCAGGAAGATCCGTGACCATCGCTTGTCCAAGTGTCCTGGATTCTTCCACGCTCGCTCCAGCAATGTCCCCCAAGATCTTGGTCAAAAAATCTTGTGACTTCTTGTTTGAGATCGAGGAAGGGATAGAAAGTTTCAGCTGGGAGAGCACTCCTGTGCCTACCGAAAGAGGTGCGGTTGAAGACTCAGCGATGAGTGAGCGTCCAGCCTCAAAGAACGATGTGTCCGTTCTGTGGTGGAGGCTTTTCTTTTGCGGAGATTCATGCGTAGCCGGTAGGCCGGTCAAAGGTAGAGAAGGTATTGTCGTTGAGGTAACGCCGCGTGGACTAGACATAGAGAGAATCCCTTTTGTGGGCTGGATGTGGCTGAAAGGATAGTCAAGACTTGATTAATCAGCATGAGGCAACCTTTCCGCCTCACGTGAGAGAGCCACGACTTCTTCCCATGGTTTGCTTTGGATTCTCCTGGTAGACTGAGGGAAGCCTCTTCTATTGCGGATCTGAGATAGGCATGATGCGCGTGACCCACGTGATATTTAGGGAGCTGGAAAGGAGATGCTGCTGTTGTAAGACGAGAGTCTTGGACACTGCACCGCTCTGATTAAGGTTCCTCCTGTTAAATCGGGTCTTACCGCCGCTTGTAGCGTCCCTTTCAGGAGAGGCCTTTTTTCTAATTAGGCCACCGTTCTTCCATTACGGTGCGCCGATGCTCGCGTTCCAATACGGTTTGAGCCTCCTCCCAACTCACATTCTCTAAGGTGCACCATTGAGCCAGTTGCTGGAGGATTGTCTCACGTAGGATGTGTGGCGAGGCCAGGTGGTGCGCCAGACGCCCACAGAACTCCTCATGGGAGCGTTGTGCCCGATAGGCTGGTTGCCTAGATGGGTGGCTTAGGAGTGCCATGCGCTCAGGCGAGTAGTCCCATAGAAACGAGGTGTGGTGCAGCCATCGAGAGGGTCGGCAGTACTGAGCATTCCCTCCGATCTTTCGCGATTCCAAGCAGAAGTCCTGCTCGTGGAGTGTGATGCCAAGAGGCTCAAGCAGGCCACCAACCCACTGGCAAATGCCCTGTGGATGATGGGGTAGATCGGGGAGATGCTGACGATCCATGATCCAGGTAGCGAGTAGCGAGGATTCATCGAGTACGACGGTGCCACCTCCACTGAAGCGACGGATCATCGGGAGGGGAGTCCGCTCCCAGGTCTCTCGGTGGATCAGGTCTTGGATCGAGCTACTGATCCCTAGGACAATCGCTGGGGGAGGGGCCTCATTCCAGATGAACCAGCAGCCTGTGTCGGCTCTGAGCAGGCCCTCTTCTAGCAACAATTGATCCAGAATGGGCAGTCCCTGCAGGCAGAGGACCCGACAGATCGGCTTTACTTGCGTTGATGAGGGGGGAGAAACCATACGGAATTGCGTCCATGTTGCTTAGCAAGATAGAGCGCTTTGTCGACGCGGGCAAGGAGCCGTTCCGACGCTTGTTGAGGACGGGTACGGCTTCTCCCCTCGACGGTGCCCGTGACACCGATCGACACCGTGATGCTCACCACGCCCGCGCGGGTGTAGAATCGATGCTGCTGCACACGACGCCTGATCTTCTCTGCGACATTCTGAGCGGCCTCGGCCGTACAGGCGGGGAGAAAGATCACAAACTCCTCACCCCCATAACGGATCACCATGTCGGTGCGGCGCAAGTGCTCTTCCAAGAGGCGTGCCAGTTCCGTGAGCACGGCGTCACCCGTCAGATGACCAAAGGTGTCATTAATCGACTTGAAGTGGTCGACGTCTAGCATAAGGAGCTGGACCATGTGGCCAGAAGCAATGGCGTGGGGGATCTCTTCCTCCAGCACGCTGCGATTATAGAGCTGCGTAAGAGCATCTCGTTTGCTGAGGTCGGTGAGGGAGCGCACCATGCGCATCACACGGTCGGCCGAGCTCCGCGCCGTGGAGGCGAGTTCGGCACGAGCTTTTAACTCATTCGGTCGTGCAGGCCGGCATACAAAATCCTGAGCTCCAGCCTGAAGCGCTTGCTGCACCGCGCGAGACGTCGGTGTGGCACACTGGATGAGAACGGGCACCGACGTTCGGCGGTGCAGGGTCATGCAGAGCTCGATCGCCTTATGATTCATCAGGTTCTCATCGACGAGGATCAGATGGAACGGCTGCTCGCGAACGAGTTGGATGGCAGCGCTGTAGCTGGGGGCTCTGATCACCTCAAATTGACGGAAGCAGCCATCCTCCAGCTGGATATCTGGATCTCCGGGGCCATGGGCAAAGAGTAGTTTAGGTTTCTTCCTGGAGCTCACATCCAGATGTTAACAATTTTTTTTGAATCGGAAAAGGTGGCCCAGGCGCGCTCCCCAAAAAGGGGACTATATGGGGGGGCTGGGGGACGTCGTTCCCCAGTGGGGAGCGGGGCAAAGCCCTGCACTCATCAGTCCTCTTGGATGGAACCAGGTCCTTCTTTAGCATAGTTGGCTTGCAGCGGTCGGATTGGGTTCGATTGCGAAAGGGGCGTTATGGCGGCATCAACCACTCGGGCAGCATCGAGCATCCAACTGATCTGGATCGTCGTGCGTGATTTCGAAGCAGCGATTCAGTTTTACACACAGGGCGTGGGCCTACGTCTAGTGGAGCGCAATGACCAGTACGGATGGGCGGAGCTGGTAGGCCCTGAAGGGGCTCGTGTGGGGATTGCCCAGCACAGCGATCGCAGTGAAGTGCAACCGGGAGACAACGCGGTCATCGCGGTGACGGTAGAGGATTTAGCAGAGGCCGCCAAAGCGATCCAGCAGGCGGGTGGTCAGCTGGTCGGGGAAGTGATGGAAGTTCCAGGTCACGTGCGTCTGCAGACCTTCAAAGATCTGGCTGGCAACACGCTTCAACTGGCTCAAGATCTGTCACGTGGCTAGAAGTCTCGGCTCGCGCTAGCCAGATCCTCACGATGGTGAGGTCGGCTGGCGTGACACCGGCGATCCTGGAGGCCTGTCCGATGGAGCAGGGACGTAGCTTCTGGAGCTTATCTCGGGCTTCTCGGGAGAGCCCTACACAGGAGTTGTAGTCTAGATCGGCGGGCAAGACCGCGAGGTCCATCGCCTCCAGTTTGCGCGCATCGAGCATCTGACGCTGGATGTACCCTGCATATTTCAGATCCAGTTCGACCTGAATGGCTGCTTCCGGATCTAGGTCGGGGAGGAGATCGGGGTGGTCAGCACGGAGGGACTCTAGCGTCACCTCGGGTCGGCAGAGAAGCTGAGCCGCTGCGATGGAGCGGTCTTCGACTTTTAAGAATCGTCGGGCAAGGAGCTGCTTGGCCTGCTCGATCTGTTCACGTTTCTTTTGGCTGGCTGCATACCGTTCGGGGCTGAGGACGCCCAGCTCTCGACCGAGCTCAGCCAGCCTTAGGTCGGCATTGTCCTGTCGGAGAAGAAGTCGGTATTCGGCTCGGCTTGTGAACATCCGATAGGGCTCGGTGATCTCCTTGGTAGCGAGATCATCCAGCAAGACGCCGAGGTAGGCCTGATCTCTTCTGATCACCACAGGGGGGCGTTCCATGACCCAGCGTGCCGCATTGATCCCGGCGAGGAGTCCCTGGCCTGCGGCCTCTTCGTAACCGGAAGTCCCACAAATTTGCCCGGCTACAAAAAGACCGGGCAGTCGGTGGGTATGAAGGGTCGATCCAAATTGACCGGGACCCAATGCGTCATACTCCACGGCGTAGGCGGGTCGTAGGACTTCGGCGTTACGCAGAGCGGGGATGCTATGGAGCATCTGAAGCTGAGCATCAAAGGGCAGCGAGCTGCTCATCCCATTGACGTACACCTCATCCGTTGTGAGCCCCTCGGGTTCCAGGAAGATCTGGTGTCGCTCCTTGTCCGCAAAGCGGACGAACTTGTCCTCAATGGAGGGACAGTAACGCGGTCCGATCCCTTCGATCCTACCACTATACATCGCACTGCGATGGAGGTTCTTCAGGATGACGTCGCGAGTTTCGGGGGAGGTATAGGTGATGTGGCAGCTCACCTGAGGGAGCCGAGGCGCCACGGGTTCCGCAAAGCTGAAGCGGATGCCCTCTTCACCAGGCTGCTCTTCGCAGAGGCTGTAGTCGATGCTTCGGCGATGGATCCTAGGAGGTGTCCCAGTCTTAAGACGAATCAGTGAGAAGCCGAGGCGCTCAAGGGCTGCAGAGAGTCCAGTCGAGGGGGGGCAACCGCCCCGTCCTCCGGGCAGCTGTGTCTCTCCGATGTGCAGGAGTCCTCGCATGAAGGTACCGGCCGACAGCACGACAGCATGACCTCGGTAGGCGACGCCTTCCTTGGTGGTCACACCACAGAGCTTGCCCTCCTCGATGAGGAGATCTTCGGTGGTTCCCTGTTTGAGATAGAGCCCAGGTGTGGACTCTAGAACAGCCTTCATCCGATGCTGGTATTGGAATCGATCGGACTGACAGCGAGGCGCCCAAACGGCGGGTCCCTTGGTCCGGTTTAACATCCGGAAATGGATCCCTGTTTGGTCCGCTACTTGGCCCATGGCTCCGCCGAGAGCATCGATCTCGCGGACAAGGTGTCCCTTAGCCGTCCCACCAATGGCGGGATTGCAAGACATCTTGGCAACTGTATCGAGATTCAGCGAGAGGAGAAGAGTACGGCAGCCCATTCGAGCTGCCGCTAAGGCTGCTTCGCAGCCTGCATGACCTCCGCCAACGACAATGACATCAAAGACGTCGGGGTAGGCCCACATCATTAACGCTTATGGCGATCACGGCGGCTGCGCTTCTTCCGCTTGTGCTTGTTGATTTTATATTTTCGTTTTTTCTTGACGGAGGCCATCTGAATCCTCAACTAAAATGTGCGTCGATCGTAACTCCCCTCGGGAAAAACCGCAATGGCAATCACCAGCGGCCTCCGTCGGAAGTTCTTTTTCGTAGAGGCATTGTCCCCTACGGCTGTAGTGAGGCTTCAAAGGAGGAGAAGCTATTGGCTCCTCCGCTCTCGGTTCCCACAGAGACTTGCTGCTTTAAGGGGGTGTAGTTCGCAAATTGCCCAATTTCTTTACGGAAGGTGAGGTGTACGGACCCCACCGAGCCGTGACGGTTCTTGGCCACGATGATCTCGGCCATGCCGGGCTTATCAAGGGGATCGTAGTAGTCGCGACGCAGGAGGAAGACGACGACGTCCGCGTCCTGTTCGATGCTGTTGTGGACGATGAAGCCGTTGGCTACAAAGCTATGAGCACCGGGCACCGTGGCGTCATAGACCTCCTCATGCCCATCAGGCAGGAGAGAGTCGATCACAGCCCAGATGACCTGGTCACCATCCCGCAGAGCGACCTCCTCACCGGGAGAGAGATGCTCCAGGGGCTTCCATCCTTCACGTGTCCAGAAGGGGTGATTCGCTGAAGCGCGTAGCAGCCGTCCACCAGCTCGGATCGCGAAGAGGGGCTTCAACCCGGAACTGAATGCCTTCGTCATCACGGCTTGTATTAACTTACCCTGAGCATCCAGAGCCCAGACTTCAAGCGCCAGCTCTCCCTCCGCGGCTAGATTCTTGATGGTGTGGAGGCTTCCATCGGCGCATTCGATGACCGATTCTGGTCCGAGGCATCCTGATTCGCGTAGATCGGAGAGCATCGGCTTGTGCTGGTTCCTATCTTCCACCTTCCTAGAGAGCTGGGAAAGGCAGATGACGGGAATGTTGAGCTCTCTTGCCAACGTCTTCAGCATCCGGGAGATCTCAGAGATCTCATTCTGTCGGTTCTCACTGGTCCGGTTTGTGCCAGAGCCTGTGAGGAGTTGGAGATAGTCGATGATGAGGAGCTCGATGCCAAAGGCTTCTCGCATCCGGCGGGCCCGGGCTCGCAGGTCGGTGATCTTCAAACCGGGTTGGTCATCGATGATCATCGTGTACTGAGACATCTGATTCACGGCACCGACGATGCGCTGATACTCCTGTCCGGAGAGAGCACCTGTCTTCACCTTGTCCGATTCCACTTCCGCCTGAGAGCAGATAAGACGGTGCAGGAGCTGCTCAGAGGTCATCTCCAGACTGAAGATCCCGACGGCTTGTCCATGCTTAAAGCAGATATTCTCGGCGATGTTCAGAGCAAAGGCCGTTTTCCCCATCGCTGGGCGCGCTGCCAAGATCAGGAGGTTGGAGCGACCGAGTCCATCGATCATGCGGTCCAGATCTGTGAAGAACGTCGGTAGGCCGGTGATGCCAAGATCTTTGCCACCGCGAGCCCGGAACTGCTCTTGGCGAGTTTCGACCTCTTCAAGGAAGGGTTTCTGACTATAGGAGCGGGTTCCCGTAAGCAATTCGGCGATGGAGACGCCGAGTTCGGTGCGGGCTGACTGGCTGATCGAAAAGAGTTTTTGTTGGGCGTCATCGAGCGCTCCAGAGACGTCCTCTGGCTCCTCTAGGGCCTTTTTCTCGATCTCCTGCGCTGCCTGGACCATGCGTCGTAGGAGGGCTTTATCCCGTACGATGCCACAGTATTCCTCGATATAGGCTGAGGTTCCCACGAACTGCGCGAGGTTGGTGAGGTAGGGGACTCCGCCGACTTCGGCCAGCTTGTTGGTGCGTCGGAGCTCTTCTGCGATGAGGTGGAGGTCAACTGGTTTGTCTTGCCGATAGGCATGTTGTAGCGAGTGGAAGAGGGTGCGATGCTCGGGGAGGTAGAAGTCCTCCTCTTTAAGAGCATCAGCTCCCGCATTCAAGCCCGGTCCTGAGGTGAGCATGCACCCCAACACCATCATCTCGGATTCCCTGGAGAAGGGTGGTTGTCGTGGTTTATTTTCAGACATCGGGACCTCAGCAAGCGGCTAGCATAGAGCCTGGCGAAGTCTGCTTCAATCCCTCTTACTGAAAGAGGCGACCTGGACGGGTGCGCAGCAAGAAGGTGGCTTTCGGTAAAAGCGGAGGGCCTCGATGTTGCTGCCGTAGAGGTCTAGGGGATAGAGAGCGTGATGAGCATCCTTACCCGGATCTAGCACGAGGTAGCGATCTCCCTCTTTGCCAACGATCACCATGAAGTGGGTGGTGTTCGTTGGAGAGCGCACGCGGATGATGACGGGATTGCCGGCCAAGAGGCTCAGATCGATCAGCGCGTAAGAGGGCAGGTCCTCGTAGTGGGGGAGAAGGTGAGGCAGAACAGAGGGGTCGACCTCCGCTGCAAACTGCCATTCGATCCAGCCGCGCTCTGCGTAACCGCCAGGCCGCTTCTGGAGGAATTGATTGAGGTGGCCAGGTTGGGTGTTAACTCCATACGAGGCCAGCACCATGGCGGCGCAGGAGACCGCACAGCCCTCTTTCGCTAGCGAGGAGGGGGTACTACCCAGAAGATCTTGGCCCCAGCGAGCATCGCCTTGATGGAAGTGAGGAACCTGGAGGCAGACTCTCTGTGGAAAGGAAAGTCCTCCACGTGGGGCTAGAGATTTTCTGGTGATCCACTCGTGATGCCATCCCAACATGGGGTAGAGGCAGAATGCCATGGCGACGAGGATCCAAGAATAGGTCTTCATGCCGTCAT
>JBMOFD010000007.1:0-38031 GCA_049314435.1 Chlamydiia bacterium
CCTGAGTTCTTTGATTGCGAGGCAACGCAGAGGGAGTTGGACGAGCAGCAGGATACATGGTTCGAGTGTGACTCCGAAGATCAGATCCCTGATGAATTCTCGGAAACGGTCTCTGAGCTCTCTTCAGATACAGACTCTGAAGCATATGCCGATGCCTCCTCAGAACCATCCTCACCCGATGGCCTAGAGGTGCAGCTTCCATTGGGCTGTGATCACCGCGTGGCAGATCTATTGCATCACCTTGTGCGCAAGGACTTGCCTGAAGCTGTGGCCAGTCTGACGCGTGGCGATCCTGCAGAATGGCCACGCCTACTGCCGCTTCTATGGGACGCTATCCTCAATCAACCATCAGCTCAACAACGGATTCAGCTGTTTGCAGAAGTGCTGAAACTGCTGAAGAGGCTCGATTTCGACCGTGGCATGAGTGAGCCCTCCTCAGCAACTCGTATGATTGCTTCCGCCTTCGAGGGCTCCTTTCTAGAAGAGGGACAAGCCTTATGCCAAAGGATACGCGCCGACTTCCAACAGGAAATCATTCCGGCTGCCGATGAGACCGCCCGTGCCATGATCAGAGATATCGCTGCCGGTCTGTTTGAGGTGGTGAAGCTCTATGCCTGGGACCATGTGGATGCGCCTAACCTCCATTCGTTCCTCAACGATCAGTATATTCCATGGATCGATCTGCTGGGGTCCTTGCAGGATCCAGCTGCGCTCCAGAAGGAGCTCGGCAACATGGTCTGCTCTGTCGGGCGACGTAATCAGAGCCGCTCTCAGGAGGGCCTAGCCCAAATGGATGCCATGATCGAACGGCTTCTCAAGCCGTTCGTTGAGCGCTACCAGCAGCTACGCTCGCCATCTTGGCAGGACCAGTCAGTGGAGCGACTCTCCGTTGAAAGCTTGAACTGGGTGCTCACGAATGTCAAAAGGGACTCGCTCTTCTCCCACCTACTTACGTCATGGCCTCGTCCCAGTGATTCGATGGAGCATGGAGTGAAGTACATGGGCCAGCTGGTTCAGCTGGCTCATCTAAGAAATGCGCATCGTCTCCTGATCCCACCCGCTGACGCTCGTCGGCAGTTGGCGGAGAGGGCAGCCGCCGTTTGCTGGCCCACGTTAGTGGATCTAGAGGGATTCACCAACTTTGTTGCGGAACATGTTCGTGACATCTTCCATGTCTATGGCAGCGACAACGATCGCCTGATCGTGCTCCTCATCGACGCCGTGACCCAAGGGAAACTGCAAATCTCACCCAACGACCTCTACATGCGGCTACAACAGCTGAGACAGACTTCCGACTTAATGCAGCGCGCTCGTGAGAAGATTTTCCAACTGGGTGTGGAGATCTCGTTTGCTAAAGGGCAAGCACCATCGGAAGCCGATCTTGTGACGCTCCTTCGCTTGGAGAGTGTGTGTGATGAAGCTGATGGATCTGGAGATGGCTTAGGGGCCATGCTGGCCGCTGATATCTTTGAGAGTAGGCTCCTACGTATCACCCCATCTCTTGAACTTCTCACTTCCTTAAAGGCGCCCGAACGCCTGCGTATTCTCTCCTGGGCCCTGTTAGCTAAAGAGTCCAACGGCCGTATCGGGTCTGACGCGGACATGTGTCAATCGATGGGAGAGGCAGCTGCACGATGGATTCAAGTCCTTCGCCAGGTGATCTCGACTGACTGTGATCCACAAGCTCGAGCTCTACTCGACCTGCTCGATCTCATTCCTGAACAATCGGAAGGTCGTCATCATGCTCAGGTCAGGGACCTACTGTGTGGTTCCCGTGAAGTCCTCGTCTTCAGTCGACGGCTCCTCCAGCTTTGGAAAGATAGCTCGAACTCTATGAGTACTGCTAGTGAGACGGAGAAGGGGGAGACGCGACGTCGCTGGATCGAGTCTCTTACGGCGCTCTCTCCTGCGCTGGCGCCGCTACGCTATTTTCTGCCTCATTGCGATCGCGATGACGTGCATACCCTCCTACAAAACTTGGCGGTGAGCAGGGGCTTAGATGGAAGCCAGAATCGCCAAGGATCCCAGTCGGATCTCATACAGCAGGAACTGATCTATGGCACGCTGGTAAGCCAGACCCTGTTGGCGATGCGAAAGCAGCCCTTGGCCGGTCTATCCCCCGCTGCGCTTCTCAGCCACTGTCTTGTAAGTCCCCAGCGAGCTTCCAGTTGCTGGAAGGGCTCGGAGCTCCTTTGGGCAGCACAACCCGCTATTCTGGCTCTCGTCGAGCGAGGTCACGTACAGGCCGTGGATCAGCTCCTTAACCGTGTTTTGTCCCTATCTTCGGGTGCGAGCGACTGTCTCTGTCTTCCTCTAGAAAAGGTGCCGACCCTGACTCAGATGGAGATCTATGACCGCCTGAGTGCTGTTTGGTTCATTGGCATTCTGGAGGCGGTCTCCAAGCATCTCCCTGAGGAGGCTGAAGCTCTCCATCACATCATGATCGAGCGGCATGTGCTGTCGCTGCCTCTGGGCATATCACCCGAGGAAATGGAGCGAGCTAGCCCAGGGGACCTGGATAAGCTACGAAGAAGGTGGCTCCATGAGGTCCTAGCCAATCTGCATGAGCAGGGGTTCTATAGGCGACTGCAGGTGCGTCGTGAAGAGGATGGGATGCCCTTGGATCTCCAAGGAGCCGCACGAGGCCTGCAGCTCGATGCGATCCTCGCCACCTCCATGCGACATTGCGAGGAGTGGATTGGGCTCATGACACAGAAGGGTGCTTCTACGACCCTTCCCAACATCGTGAAAGGAGCCTTGAAGAGCATCTATGATGTGCTCTCTTGCTGCCCGCTCGATAGTTTCCAGGCCTTCGTGGATGCGGAGTTCGACCTATTTGCCAAATATCGTGCCTTCGAACGGGCTGAGTTCGAGAAAAGTGAACAGAAGCGCAAGGAGTCCACACCTGACAAGGATGTGGGATCGTCGTCTGTGGCCAGCGGCTCTTCAGCTGAGAAAGCCAGTGCCCCAGAGGGGATCGCTATTCCCGAACAGATGATGGTCGCCTCTTTGAAAGGCCTGCTCAATGTGGGCAAGCTCGTACAAAACGCCTCCGATGAGGCTCTCCCCAAATTATGGAATGGTATCACGACCACTGTGTTGGGATATCTTCGTGAAAAGCATACAGAGGCCTCTACCAACAAGAACGAATCTCTGGCTCTCAAGCTCAGCACTGGGATCGCGGTGGTAGAGGCACTGGCCCAATCAAGCGCCTTCTCCAAGGAAGCTCTTCTTCACGTCTGCCAAGACCTGGCTCGGTTTAGCGACAAGATCCAACTCTCCGATGGGTTGGTGGCTACTATCATCGAGGTGCTGCGGATCAGTGCGCCGCGAGTCCTCGACACGAGGGCGGCGGTGCAACTGATCTCTGATCTGTGGCCCATTGTGGAGCATGAGATCGGCAAATTCATGCCTCCAGATAAAGCTCGCCCTGAAGAGAGCTTCCGTCAGCTCCTGAAGCCTTGGAAGGAGATTCTCCTCGGGTCTGTGGCTCGTCTGGCACCCAAATACGCAGCCAAGATCGTAGAGGGATTCCTCAGCGTGCTGCATGATTTGCCTCCCTTCGAGACGATGAAGCAGGAACATGGCATCACCTGCCTGCTCCGTTGCTGGCCCATCCTGAAGAAGAGCATGCAAACCGTTGCATGGAAGGAGCTCCAAAAGGAATGGATCAGCGATTTACGTAAAGAGGATTGCCCCAAATCAATGCTTGAGCCGATCGACGGCCTTCTCACTGCCCTTCGGGGTGTGGTTGTGCTAATCGATGAGCTGATCACCCTGGCCGGCAAGATCTGGCCACAGATCAAGGGTCTGCCACCGGAGACAAGGGACAAGGTCTTAGACCGCATTGAGATGAAGTCATTGGGGTGGGATGCGGTATGGGCCTTCGCAAGAGGCATCTGCAACTGTGGGCTCATCTTCTTAAGGCATCCGATCGACTCGACTCGAGCCGTATCCGCCGCATACCGTCTATGTAACGGGATATCCCCTGACAAGATTGTGGGCGAGATCAGTGGGCTGATCGGCAATAGCGCTCTCCCAGCCTTGGTCACCGAGGTCTATTCCAAGGCTGTCGGTGTGATCTTCCCGGAAGGACTGCCACAACCAAAAAACATGAAGGAAAGTTCCGATGAAGTCCGTCTGCGTGAGGCTGCGGATACTGGTCTGCGCGCGCTACGTGGCGTGTTGACCCAGAAACCCGTGAAGAATGCGATCTGGTACGCCGTGGAGTTGCTAGCTGCTTTTGGACAGTACGTGCTCAAACAGAAAGATCTCGTTGGACTCATCCAAGCTAAGGTAGCCGGTGCTCAGTCACAGGGCACAACGAGCGGCACCGTGAACTTAAGTGACCGTCTGGATATAGATCTTTAAATCGTAGATTTAGCCATCTAAGGGGGACTGGGGGACCACGTCCCCCAGTGGGGAGCGGGGGCAGGCCCCGCAATCTAGACCCTAGCTCACAGGAACGACCGGCGGGATCGGCCATGAGGATGGATCGGTCAACACGTGGATGATCTCAGGCTTCGGTGCGTAGCAGCGTGGCGTGAGATAGAACGGTCCAGCAGGAGCAGGTAACCAGTTGGACTCTAGGTCCGGTCCAGGGCTCTCCTGTTGGATATAGATCGTAAAGGACCCGTCTGCTGCTTTCTTCAGCGCTGGTGTATCGCTTCCCAACATGTATCGATTCAGAGCGTTCGGCACGGTGTAGTTGTTCTGTGCGTCATACATCGTGATCGACCAGAACCCTGGAGGGAAGAAGGCCAGATCTTGCTTGAAGGTCATCTTGTACTTCTTGTTCCCCATCAAGGGATTGCCCAGCTGGTCCAAGTCATAGAGCCAGTAGACCGCTTCAGAGGGCGTGTTGGCCGTTAGGCCAAGACGTCCAACGACAGCTCGTGTGAGGTAGTCCGTTTTGGTTCAATAGGACCGCTGATTGGAGTCCTCGAATAGGGGGGCTGGGGGACGTAGTCTCCCAGCGGGGTGCGGGGCAGAGCCCCTCTATGTGCCGTAAGAGATACCACGATTTTCTCGGTCGACATACACTCCTATTAGCGACCCAGTCATTCGAGGCGGGTTGTAGAACAGTTCACGAACCCGGGTCGACTCCTCTCAAGGACCTATATGCAGATTCAACGCGTTGCAAAATGGCTAGCTATCGTCTCCATCCCGCTTTGTATCGGTATTGGTGTGGCGACGATCCCGTGGTGGAATACGGGCTCTTCAACGTACCGCGCGGCTGGCTCTCGCGAGATGGTGACCATCGCGATCCTCGCCAAGGATAAGGCGCATACCCTGCCCACTTACCTCGAGTGCATTGAGCATCAGACTTGGCCGAAGAGCCAGACCTACCTCTACATCCGCACCAATAACAACAACGATGCGACGGCAGAGATCCTACGTACATGGGTCGACAGGGTCCATGGACAATACCCCGAGATCTACTTTAATGATGCCCGAGTCGACCTGCCTGTAGAGAAGTACGGCCCACATGAATGGAACACCATGAGGTTCCAAGTCCTCGGTCAGATCAGGAAGGACTCATTGGAGTGGGCACGCCAGCACAAGTCCAACTATTTTGTGGCTGATTGTGACAACTTCATTCTGCCCGAAACGTTGGAGACGTTGGCGGCCACTCAGCTGCCCATGGTAGCACCTCTACTGCGATGCCATCGTAATGGCCCCTACTGTCCGACGGCTTATTCCAACTACCACGCTGCTGTTGACCAGCAGGGGTACTATCGCGACGACCCGCTCTACTATTCGATCTGGAGGCAAGACGTGAAGGGATTGATTGAGGTGCCGGTGATCCACTGCACCTATTTCCTACGGCACGACGTCCTGGACAAGCTCTCCTACGATGATGGCAGCGGTCTCCATGAGTATGTGATCTTCAGCGCCTCAGCCCGTAAGCAGCATATCCCTCAGTACCTCGACAACCGCAAGGTCTACGGCTACATCACCTTTGCGGACAAGGCAGAGGACTTTAAGGTGGAACCCTGGTTAGCTGAGATCCGCAAGGCGACCCAGGGGACTAAAAAGGTCTCCTCCATCGCTCAGAGATAGGTTCCATGCGTTTCTTCCCCCTTTTCGTTACTTGTGGACTGTTATCGATCGCTCCACAGCTGAGCGCTAACCGTTCTGGTCTCTCTCTGATCGACAGAGGCTATATTGCAGACTATCTCACCCACGAGGCTGCCTGGGCGGAGAGTCATGGTGCTCACAATGACGATCTAGGAGCTGGGATGCTCTACTACGCCCTGGCTTACATGAGAAAGGCTCAGCTCTGTGTCTGTCTAGGATCTGGAGGAGGCTTTGTTCCGCGCATTATGAAGCAGGCACAACGAGATCTCGGGTTACATTCCGCTCGTACGATTCTTGTGGATGCTAACATAGGTGGGTATGGTAGGCCCAAGTGGTTGGCACCAGATCATTTTTTTCGAACGGAGTATCCAGACGTCGAGATCATCATGGATCTGACTCAAAATGTGGCTTTGAGTCATCCAGAGTGGCAGATTGACTACCTTCACATCGATGCCGACCATTCCTTCGAAGGGGCCTATCACGACTTTTGGAGTTATCTCCCCTTGATGAGCCGGCGAGGCATTATCACTTTCCATGACACCGGTAGTGACCAGCCTTGCGCCAAGATGATCGCCCATCTACAAAAACAGGGCTTTGAAATCGTGAATTTCAGAGAACTTGGGGCTGGGGTGGCGATCATCTATCCCTCCTCCAAGCTCCGTTAGAGCGCTGGAGCTTCCCACGACGACGCGGAGATGAGGCGCATCGGATCAGTCTTCCCTAGTCCAAGGCCATTGTGGTGGCTCTCCAGCCGGAGGCGTACCTTTGAGCAGCAAGTTCGACATGAACTGCTTGGCAAAGAGGATGGAGTGGGGGACCTGCCGCCTGAGGATAGGGTGCATGGGTTCACTCTGAGCCCACTGTAGGTAGGCCTCATCGATCCGCTGGCAGCCTCGCATCCTCTGTTCAAAGTTCTCCCAGATCAGATTCGTCCTGGTTAGAGTTTGCCGTGCAAGAGCTCCCTTCCAGAGCGTACCTTGATGCCCTCCGATGACCCACGCATCATCAGGCAGCACCGCTGCCAGCTGAGCTCGAAAGGCCGCACTGGCCCAACCATCGGAGTCGAGCCAGACCGGTACTGCAGATAACTCGTCCCCTAGGATCCAGAGTTGTGCTGGTCGCCAGTAGGCCACCACATGGTCTGGCGCATGTCCTCGTGTAGGCAGAACCACCAGGTCACCCAGGTCCCACCCATACCAAGTCGTCCCGTGGATAGGGATCGCCTCAAGAGGTCGTTTCTCTAAGTCCTGTGTCTCTCCTAGAGGAGGCGGAACGGCATGAAGATCCCGACAGCGCAGCCGGATCGCTTCAAGCAGCGCTTGTGTCCAGAGAGTCGGGGAGGTCTGTCTCCAGTCAGCTAGCTTCGGGAAGGCGCGGATGCACTCCTCTCGGCAGATCCCGCTGCCCAGATCACAGACCTGCGCATACTCCGTCCAAAAGTCCGCGACGTAGTTCTCGTGCTGCCAAGACTGCGGATTGCTATGGGAAAGCCAAAAGCGGGAGGCATGTTGTTTGGGCAACCCATAGAAGTGGTCGGGATGGCTGTGAGTGATCAGCCCGTGGTTGGGGGAGTGTGGTTCCTCGGGCCCATCGGGGCCTGCATCGATCCACCAGGTGCCGGTCGGTCCCTTGAGAATGAGCCTCGTCGCCCGTACGGCACGCTCCAGTCCCGCTCCGGCCTCAGCTGGACCTAAGATCCAGACACCGGGAAGAGACTCTTTCCAAGCTTCTGAGTCCAAGTGCAGACGACTCATGATGTGCTCCTCAGGGCATGGCCCGTTGGGGTATCCATCCGAGCCAATGTCTCTGGAGAGCCATCAAAGAGTAGATGGCCTCCCTCTGGTCCACCTACAGGTCCCAACTCCAAGCAATGGTCGGCTTGACGCACGACATCGAGATGGTGGTCGATGATCACTACAGAATGTCCCAGGTCGACCAGTCGCTGTAGGGCCTGGATCAGAAGAGCCAGTTCCGCTGGGTGGAGCCCAGAGCTAGGTTCATCCAGGAGATAGAGAGTCCTCATGGGATGGGAGGTCGAGAGTTCCTTAGCGAGGCGCACTCGTTGGAGTTCCCCATAACTGAGACTGGGCAGCGGTTGACCTAAGACCAGATACCCTAACCCCAGCTCCAACATCGGCTCCAGCATGCGCTTAAGCTGAGGTAGGTCGTTGAACTCCTTAAGAGCCGCCTCCACAGTCGTGGCCAGCACATCGGCGATCGAGCGCTCATGCCAAAGGCATTGCAACGTGTCCTCGTTATAGCGGCGTCCCTGACAAGTATCGCAGGTGAGGTAAAGATCGGGAAGTAGTTCCAGGGAGATGCGACGAACTCCCAACCCTTCACAGGCCTCACAGCGACCTCCAGGGCGGTGCAGTCCAAAGCGAGTCGCCGTATAGCCACGAGCCCGAGCCAGTCGGGTCTGTGCAAAGAGCTGTCGCATCGGTGTCATCAGGTCTAGATAGGTGGCGACCAGCGAGCGGGGATGACGCACCGCTTCCTCGACAACGACCTGCACCAACCGCTCAGGGAATCCCTTTCCGGTCACCTTCATCTGAGAGGAAGTGCCCTCCCCATCGATCTTCTGCTGGACTCGTGGTGCTAGGCACTCCAAGACCAGAGTGCTCTTGCCCGAGCCTGAGACGCCACAGACCACGACGAGACGCTCCAGCGGAAACTGTATGGTGAGGTCCTTCAGGTTATGGCGCTTCAGACCCGTGAGTTCGATCGTGGAACGGGATACGGGTCGTAGACGTGAGGGCGTACGACCTAGAGCTCCTCGGAGCCACTGTCCCGTGAGACAGTCAGAGGCTTTACAAGCTTCAACGGATCCTTGGAAGGTGATCTCGCCACCCTGTGGACCAGCCGCTGGCCCCAACTCGATAATCTGATCCGCCAGCTGGAGAAGATGGCGGTCGTGATCGAGGATCAGTACGGTATTCTCTAATGTGACAAGGGCTTGTACCGTCTCGCCTAGGAGGAGGATATCCTCAGGGTGAAGTCCTGCTGTGGGCTCATCGAGGATATAGAGCACACCGCTCAGCTTAGCTCCGATATGTGCCGCTAACTGCACGCGATGGTCCTCTCCTTCGCTGAGCGAGCAGCCCCGTCGACCGAGAGCCATATACCCTAGGCCCAACTGCGTGAGGAGCCTGAGCCGATGGCGCAACTCAGGTAGGAGTTCCCTTTCCAGCCTCTGTTGAGCGTCTGGGAGGGGATGAGGGGGTGGAGTCTCCAGTATAGCTAAGAGTTCTCCCAGGGTCTTTTCCTGCAGGAGTGCCCAGGTAAGAGATCTCCAGCGGATCGCCAGGCTATACGCCTGGAGGCCCGTCCCATGACAGGTCGCACAAGGCTGCCATGGCTCGGTAGCTTCAGCATCCAGACGCCCTCCGCTGCCCTGACAGCTCGAACAAGCTCCCCGCCCTGATGAGGAGAAGTGACGGCCGGTGAGAGTCGGAAAGCGCTCCCCAGTGGCCGGATCGATCCAGTCCTCAGTGAGGACTAGAGTCTCCTCATCCCAGATCACTTTGACGATCCCACGGGACAGGTTCAATGCCGTCTGAATGGAATTGAGAAGGCGCTCCTCAATCCCCGGTCGTTGCACCAGCCGATCGATTACGACTTCAAGGGGGGCGGTGGCAGAAAGAGACTTCGGTAGCTCCTCATCAAGGAGGAGCTCTGTTCCACCTAGGCGCACACGGATGAAGCCAAGGGACTGCAGTCGTGCTAGGCGCTCCTCCAGCGGTTCTCCTTTGGGAGGCAGAGGACTGAGGATGGTGAAACGAGCTTCCTTGGGGATCTCCTTCATGAGACGTTCGACCATCAAGGGACGGGGAGTGGCTGCTAGAGGGAGTCCACTAGTAGGGCTATAAGACTGGCCACAACTAGCAAAGAGCACTCCAAAGAGGTCATCCAGGTCGGTGTGTTGCCCAATGGTGATGGAGGGCCCAATCCGGCCTGTTCCCTGACCTAATGCCAAACAAGGGCATAGACCCTCGACGTAGTCCACTGCCGGACGAGGCATCAGGCGAATCGACTGGCGGATGTGGGGAGAGAGGCACTCGAGGAAACGCCTCTGCGCCTCGGCATAGAGAGTCCCAAAGGCCAGGCTAGACTTGCCACAGCCACTCACTCCCACCAGGGCGATCAGCTGGCCCTTGGGGATGGTGAGATCAAACCCCTTGAGGTTGTTTTGGCGGCAGCCCTTCAAAACGATGGCACCCATCAACGAACCTCAACGATGTTCAGGGTAGGCTGGCTCTCTCCAGAAGGGGTGTACTCACGTACCACTGCTTCGGTCACATCCAGAGGACCATCAATCCACACGGCGATCTCCCCCTGAGGCTGCGTCATCCAGGCCTTCCAACGCTCTAGAACTTCTTCATAGCGCATCGCCTTAAAGGCTTCGACCATCTCGTCGCCTAGGTCGAAGTTTCCATTCTCTTCGAAGGCCCGCCTCAAGATCCACGCTACTTCCTCCTGCTGCGAGGCAAAGGGTCGCTGCCATATTTGGAGACGTCCTAGCCGTAACGATTCAAAGCGCTCCTCAGAGAAGAAGGGTCCCGGCTCATGCAAGCAGCCGTCCAGGAAGGCATGATCTCGGCCCAGGAGGTCGAGCCCACGATGACTATGGCTCAGCTGAGTGAAGAGCAGCCAACCCATCCGATCCCGGTACTCGGAGAAGCTGGTTGAGAGGGAATAGCTCGTCTTCTGCTGGCTGCGCAGCGTGGAGAAGAAGGGTTCTTGTAGAGCGCTGGCCATGATACGAAGGAAGGCCCGATCGTGAGCATCCCGGCACTCTAGAGGGATCGCTAGGCAGAGCCCCTGGCCAGGTCGAGTGCAGGGCTGGCGTAGAAGACAGAGCTGCTTGGCTTCCTGGACGGAGACAAGCTGATGTGCGGGATGCATCGCTTTGGACCAGGGCCGCGATTGTAAGATCCCGTGGACTCGGTCGGTAAGGAGCTGCGCCCGGTCTCGCCCCATGTTGCCGTACCAGAGAGCCTGTACATACACCTGGTCGCAGCAGCCATGCCACCATGCTGTGAAGGCCTCCTCGTCCAACTGGCTAAGAGCACCCTGCTTGAGTTCAGTGCTCCAAAAAGGAGGTTGTAATACCCCCTGAAGAATCCTTCTAGCCTGCTGGTTCGGGTAGTCCTCGCCCTCTTGTAGATAGCGCCCAGCTAACTCGGTGCAAGCCTGAGCGAGCTCCTCTTTGGTCCATTGCAGGTGGCGAAGCTGCCGTACCATCTCCAAAAGAGCATCTCCAGCATGGTGGCTCAGCCCTGATACCTGCAGTTCGATCCGATCTCCAGCACTTGAGTAGCGCAGCTGAAGGTCAGCTGCACTCGCTAAGGTAGAGAAGGAGAGCAGGCGCTGCTCCAGCAGGAGCATCACCAGATCTCCATACAGGGTGGCATCAAGAGACTCGTCGAGTCGTGGACTCAGCCACCGCAGCGTCAAGACCGAGCGTGGCAGCCCAAAGGTCTCATCTTGCTTCCAGTAGATCTGTGCTCGGTCGGTACTCTCAATGAGAGTGGGATGGGGCCAGGTCCACTTCACTGGAGCCGCCTGACTCAATACGTTGAAGTCGGAAGCCATGAGGGGATTGAGCCGAGGACACTGCATAGGTTCGCCGGCCAGCGGTGTGGTGAGGGCAACAAGGTCCTCCTCCCCAAGTGGTCTCCAGGAGTAAGGGATCTGGAACCATGGCTCCAAGTCGGGCAGCTCGATGGCCAGCTCCTCGGCGGGGAGCTGAAGATGGTGCAGCCCTTTAGCGGGCTGGAGGTGGGGGAGAAGCTCTCGCAGTGCATGACGATGCCACTCTAGGGGAGCCAGGCTCAGCCTGGGGTAACTAGCCATCGACTCGTCTAAGAGCTGATCCGCCTGTTCCATCACCTCTTCAAAGGCATCCTGCCGTGTCCGATGAAGATGCTGCTGGAGCGCAAACAGAATCGTCTGTTCCTGAACAGCTGAGGGGAGGGGATCGCGACGCAATGTTTCCAAGTAGGCGTAGATCTGTGTGGCGACATCCCGCCAATGTTGACCACCCTCTTGTGTTAGGTCCGCGACTAGCGTTGCCATCGCCTGTCCTGTGGAGATTCGATCCGTTGTGGAGTTGAGCCCCTGGATCCAACCTCTCTGGTGCAGCTGATCGAGGAGGCCTCCAGCATGGCCCGACATGAGAAGTCGGTGAAGATGCCAGTCGGGAGCTTGCTCTTGATTCAGCACCAGCCCGGGAGGCATCTCCCAGTGGAGGTGGAGACGACGCTGTCCACCATGCGAGTGGTTGCACTGGAAGGAACCACGAGCCCGTGTGCCAAAGAGAGGCGTGGAGGGCTGCGGGATCGGAGCCCCAATCCGTTTAGGGATCGCCCCGAAGGTGGCATTGACGATCCTCTGCAAGTCATCCATGGGGAGGCTACTCTGGATGACGAGCCGCATGTGGTCTGTCGTGTAGTAGCGCGACCAAAATTCCATCAGGTCGCTTCTCTTGATTTCCTTCAGCGTGTCCGCAGTGCCGATGTCAAATCGGTGATAGGGATGCTCTTCGTTGAGAGCATGCTTGAGGAGTTCCTGTGCTCTCCAAGCATCGGAGTCTCGGTAGCGCAGGAACTCCTGATGGATCACCTGCAGCTCACGCGCCATCGCCTCTTCATCGAATGTCGGGGCAACGAAGAACTGAGCAAAGCGGTCCATCGCCTCTAAGAGGGCCTCCTGGGGGATGCTCATGGCGTAGACGGTTCGATCGGAATCGGTGTAGGCGTTTCTCTTGCCACCATGATCAGAGATGAAGCGGTAGTAGTCGTTGGCAGCGGGATATTTCTTGGTGCTCTGCAGCAGCATGTGTTCCAAGAAGTGGGCTAGCCCTTGGAGACGAGGCGGTTCGTGGATCGAGCCCACTCCTACCGACACCGCTGCTGCTGTGTTGGCTCCTGGATCTGAGATCATGAGAACCTCCAGGCCATTCTCGAGAATCAGCTTCCGCTGCTCCCAGGTCGGGTAGGCGCGTGGGCTCAGTCGAAGGCCCGACTCATCTTTGATGGAGACAGGGGGAAGTAACGAGGGATCTGCCATGCCATGACCGAGGAGGCACACTCCGATCGCAAAACATCCGCATCTGAACATGAACAGCTCCTGGACCTTGAGGCGATGGGGACCCCACCTCTTACATCCAGTATATCCGAATCGATGGTTCGAGCTGATGCGAGAAGAACCGGTTTAGTTAGAGCAAACGAGCCCTGCTCGACTTGCTCCGGTAGGAGTCGTCTCACGACAGACTCGACGCTGCTCCGCAACTGAACCTGCTCCTCTGACACCAAGTTACGCGGACTTGTGGCAAGGCCGAGATTCTTTGTCGTGAGTCTCATGATCAGCTTGGTGAGAGCGTCTTGGCATTCGGCGAGGTAGATCGGGAAGATCTCTTGAAAGTCCTGAACGTCGGCGGGCGCAAGTCGGTGGTCCTGTAGAATCTTCGTGGATCGTTTCACCGTGCGATAGGTCGCGGCATTCTAGTGGTTTGGAGTCTCGATGTCTGCAGTTTCCGTCCCATGTGGGTAATGCATAGATGCCTATTCAGCCTCAGAGGTCATGGTCATGTCCGTCGAATTTCTTAATAATACAAATATAATTGAGCTAATATAATCTTTAATATATCATTGTAGCTAGAAAGGCATGATCTATAGCATTTAACCATGGCGCTCCTATGAGTATGCGTATTTCTACAGGGGGTGAGTTTCCCCCGTCGTTCACCTCACATCAAGAGATGACCGAACTCCGTGCGGAAGGAGTGCGTGATCTTGACTTGGCGGATGTTCCACAAGCAGAGACAGCCGCGATCAACAAGCCGAGCTCCGTCCAGCCAGAGCACAAGCTGTCGCCCGCGATGCGGAGACTCCTCATCGCCGGTATTGTCCTTGGGTCTCTGTTAGCTTTGGCTGCTGGAGCGGCTGGATGCTTCCTCACGCTCAGCCTGTTCATCCCGGCAGTGGCCGGTAGTGCGGCCTTTGGTGCGTTTACATTGGGTTGCTGGTCCATTGGGGTTCTCATCGGGGAGCTCGCCCTACTCTGCCTATCAGATCCGGTGACAGCACTAGGCGCTATTTTCGTCGGTGGGTTAGCGGCGACGGCCTTTGCCTTCCCCTTTATCCTTGGTGTCTCAGGACTGGCCGGATGCTTGCCCGGCGTGTTCCTCGTCGCCTATTGCGCCGATCGCCTCAGAGCGGAGCAACAGGTGTCCCAGAATCGTGCCTCTGTTCGGAGGAGCTAGGGTTTTACCGAAGGCTGCTGCAGGGATCGTTCGACGATCCCTGCAGCAGCCTTGTGCACAAATATTTTGTATTACGGGCGTTTGCGATCCAATGTCAGACTGGGTGCTTCTCATTGAGCTCATCAGCGGTTCAGAACTAAATTAATTATTCGCACTCCATCTTTAAGGTCTTCTAACACACTCCGTCCATAATAAATGGATAACTGAATGATAGGAGTTCAATCATGAGTAGGATTGCTGCCCAAGGGCCAAGCCAAGCGCATCTGTTTCAGGCGCAGTCAAACCCTCCAGAATTTCCGACCGAGTTGAGCCGGCTTCTTGCACACAAAGCCCTGTTGAAGCAGGTGGTTGAGGTGGTAGATGCCACGCTCTACCGTGCTCAGCAGACCAATGACGAGAGCGATCCGGTGACCGAACAGTTCAACTGTGCGGCGCGTACGCCGGTGGTTGGGGGATTCCTGGGGATCGGTCGTATCTTCTACGGTCTGGGTAAAGCAGGATTTTATGGCGCTGGGGCGTTAGCGATGATCGCCACCTTCCGTGATCGTCGGACCAAAGTGGAATATGGTTGGGCGGCCTGGGATGGCCTCAAGCACTTCGCTCGAGGATTTGCAGAGAGCTTTGCCGTGCTCACGCTCCTCGTGGCGATCAACAATTGGAATGAGTCAAAAAGGAATGGCCGTAGAGCTAGTGAAGTGATGGCGGTAGGCCAGTCGTTCCTGAACCAGTACCGAATGAATAACTTCCTGTCGCAGGAGGATGACAAGCAACTGGTGAAGTTGAACCAGCGTATCGAATCGGATGACCGACAAGCTGGCGAGGCCCTCAGGCTAGCCCAACAACTCAGCCAGACGATGCCAGCTTTCAGCAAGATGTTCGCCACCTTCCAGAAAGACGCCAATACAGGGAAGCTTGTTGAGCTCCTGCTGAAGCCGAAGCAGCCGAGCGCCCGTGGGATAGATGACGCAAATGAAAGGCTGATGGACGGTTGCCGATCCTATCGTTTGGACAAGAGAGCCACTCTGAGCAGCGCTCTGCAGTCCTGGCAAAAGCATGCTCATCAGCTTCTCGAGGAGTATGGCATGCAGATGGATCAGCTCACCGATGCTCAAGTGGAGCAGAAGATCGATGCGCTAAAGGAGTCAGTGGCTGCGGCTGTTTCATCTCATAGAGCTGCCTGCGCTCTAGCGCCTAGTGCTCCTCCTGAGCCGGACGCACAAGTTGAGCCAGACGCACAAGCAGCGCCCGGTTTCATCAGACATGAGCTTTCCTTGGAGCGACCTGCACACGTTGTCTCAAACGTTTGGCAGGCCAATGTTGACTCCTTCACCGATGCTGTCGAATTCCTCGGAGGAACCGTTCGTCCTCTCAGAGAAACGACAGAAGTTCTGATCCCTACGGATCAGAAGACGAATTTGCAGATCGCGCTGACCAACCCAGCAAGTGCCTATCAGCTGAACGAGGCGTTCTTCCAGCTGCTAGAACGGAAAGGGATCCTCGTTAAAAGCGTGGTCGTTGGCTAAATATCGGAAATAATGACCCAAGCCTTGCTCATGTTGGCAAGGCTTGGAGGAGAGGCGGGGCCGTAAAGGCCCACTACTCTCTACCTATTTCCGTCTCCAAGGAATCGACTTCATGAGCCACCTGGCTATGGATCAGGCGGGCTCTCTCTTCACGACCCTCTCGCCCAGCGGGCAGAGCATTCCAATCGATCTCGTTCAATAAAGACATGCCGACGCCCCCACCCAGGGTGCGACGCGCTTCTCCCAACTCCTTCTCCACTTTGGGAGGAGGAGGCATCAGACGGTAGGTATCCAGGGCTAGGGGATAGCAGTGGGTCGGGCGCCGACTCTGCATCGACAGGAGACGGAGGAGCTCCACGCTGTCTGAATCGAAGGGGATCACCTGCACCCGACCTGTCTCATCCGCGCGATCACGGCCACCTGCACAAGCCACCCAGAGACACAGTCCACCCTGATGCATCTTGGCTTTTAGGATGCCTAGGGCGCGCTGGTTGTGCTCTAGCTGGCGAGCTCGCTGCAGAGGATCTTCGGGAAGATGTCTCTTGGAATAGACGCAGAGGAGTGAGCGACCCAAACTAAAAGGGATGGTGATCGGATCGCTCGTCACGCGAGCACCCGCCATCATCACCATCTCTTCAGCCAGTTTGGGATCTCTGTTCTCTAGCAGAAGCTGCATTGCTGGTGGCTCAGCTTCCGATTGGTGATTCGAGAGAAGGATCACGTTCTCCCCACGATCGAGCTGCTCACGGACTCGATCCCAAGGTCCTCGGAGGACGGAACGAGCAGGATCCGCTAAAGGACGGAAGAACTCCAATCCGAAGGTGAGATAGTCAAAAGGGGAGCGCTGAGCCGTATGCCATGGCTCAAAGACATAGGGCTGGTGCAGCTGTTGCTGTACCAGAGTCCAGAGTTGCTCGAGTCGCTGGTGGAGATCTTCCGCCTCAAACCCATGCCTCTGACCAATGCTCAGATAATCAGAGACCAGGCAATCGAGCTGGCTGCGTACCCGCAGCCGATGCTCTTCTGCAGCTGTGCTCGTCATACTTCAACGCGCTTCCCTGAAGGCAGTTGAAAGAACTGGTACTCGTTGAGGTGTAAGGTATCCTGCGTGGAGACCTCAACTTTGCCTTTAGCACGCTCGGCAATACGACGGATCTGCGTGTGGTCTCCAGGGCTTAAGTGGCGCTCTAGCTCAGGATGAACCACCAGCTTCAGGGCATTGCCTGGCTGCATCAACCGACGGAGATCGCGTTCGATCTCAATGAGCGTCGTATCGTAGCTCTTGATGTGTCCATGGCCCATGCAGTAGGGGCAGGGAGCCATCAGGGTCTGCTGGAGTGATTCTCGATGACGCTGACGCGTCATCTCGACCAGACCAAACTCACTCATCCCAAGAACCGTGCACTTGGCAGCATCTTCGCGCATGCAATCCTTGAGCCGTTCCAGAAGCCGTTTCTGGTTCCGACGTGAGCGCATGTCGATGAAGTCACAGACGATCAATCCACCGAGGTTGCGGATGCGCAGCTGACGAGAGATCTCTTCGGCTGCCTCCATGTTGATCCTCAGAAGAGACTCTTCCACATCCGCAGAGGAGGCCTCCGGTCCGTTGAGAGAACGTCCCGAGTTCACGTCGATCGTTGTCATCGCTTCTGTGCGGTCGAGGTAGAGATAGCCCCCGCTAGGCAGCCAGATCTTGCGGCGCAGAGCGCGCTCGATCTCACGATCCACCCCATAGCGCTCAAACATCGGCACCTTCTCTTTGTACCAGACGATCTTGAGGTCATGTTCCTGCGCATAGGGCTGATAGAGTTTCTTCAGCTTGAGGTAGGTAGGATGGTCGTCAACGATGAGGCTCTCGAATTTGCGATCGACCGCCATCATCAAAGCCCGACGTACTAAATCGGACTCTTGGAAGAGGAGCGTCGGCTTCGAAGACTCGTTGAAGGCCTTCTTGACTTTGTCCCAATCTTCCAGCAATTCGTGCGCTTCCTGGACGAGCTGATCTT
Source organism: Chlamydiia bacterium (assembly GCA_049314435.1). Lineage (GTDB taxonomy): Bacteria > Chlamydiota > Chlamydiia > Chlamydiales > JBMOFD01 > JBMOFD01. Next base: position 17,874 of record JBMOFD010000007.1, read on the forward strand.
GGGACGCAAACTGACTCGCGGTGCGGCAGATCAGACCCATGTCCTGAGGCATCTCAAAGGCCCGAATCAGCTTCTTGAGACGTTCACGTGCTGTGCGATCTTCGATCTTCCTGGAGACGCCACGATGGCTTGTATTCGGTAGGAGCACCAGATAGCGACCAGCTAAAGAGACGTTCGATGTGAGTCGCGCTCCCTTCGATCCGATCGGTTCCTTCACCACTTGGACGAGAACCGGCTGGTCCGCTGCTAGGCATTGCCGAATGTCGGCCGTGGGCGCCGCTCTGCGGGCACGCGGCTTGATGTCGGTTTCGAAATCCAGCTCAAACATCTCTTCGAACTTCTTCGTGTTCTCTACGATGTCGGAGATGTGGATGAATCCATTCTCTCCTTCAGCGATGTCGATGAAGGCCGATTGAATGTTATGGAGGATGTTGGTGACACGCCCGCGGTAGATGTTCCCAGTGATTTGCCGGGAATTGGTGCGTTCAATGGTCAGGTCTTGAAGGCGCCCATCTTGCAGCACCGCGAGGCGCATCTCCTTGGGCTCTATGGATAGCAGAAGCTCGTGCATGGTCTCTACAGATCTAGGAGCGCCAGTGCTCTGAGCCTGAAATGGTTACGTAAGACTCGCCCAGCGCCGAAAGGTGCCAGTGTAGCGCATTGAACCTGAGAGCGCTACTCGTTTGTCTTGGATGTCAGCCGGTAGCTTATTCTGTCTCCGTTTGCTGAGTGGTGCTGAGAAATTCGCTGGTTTTAAGCTTAATTTAAACACCCGGTAGTCAATAGTGGGCGTTTAAATTAAGCTAAGAACAGAGGCTGAGATGAGATCAAAGACCAAGCTGGATGCTCTGACCCCGCTGCTCCGTCTGCCCGCGTTCACAGCTGAACAGGCTAGAGCCGTTGGAGTTTCTTCAGCTCTCCTGAGCCACTACGTGAAAGCAGGAGATCTCAGGCGGATTGGGCATGGAATCTACCAGGGGATGGGATACGAAAACCCTGTGGCTTTCAGATGGGAAGATCTGAGCCAGGCCGTCTCTTCCATCCCGGGTGGGGTGGTCTGTCTTATCTCGGCTCTTGCTCTGTATGACCTCACGGAAGAAATCCCCCGACAACATTGGATTGGCATTCGACATGGGACCTCAGCCAAATGCACGTCTCAAATCAAGGTCATTCGCTTTCGAAATCTGGAGCTGGGGAAAACGGAAATTGAACTGGATGGGGTGCGTATCCCAATCTTCGATAGAGAGAGAACGGTCATCGATGCCTTCCGCCTCCTGGGCCGAGAAACTGCCATCAAAGCTCTGAGGGTGGCTCTATCCAAAAGTGGACTGAACCGTCTCGACCTCGTCAAACTCAACGACTATGCCAAAGAACTTCGCTTCGATATCACCCCATACCTATTGAGCATGACAACATGAGATCGCAAGGACGGTTGCATGGTGTCAGTATAGCGCCTTGGCACTGAGCGCGCTGCCGTTTGCCTTGGATGTAAATTAAAAAATTAATAATCTATGAAAGAGAGGTGCTATGGCTCGATCCCCATCCCATGGAGTCCCTACATTGCAGTGGTTCTTTTTTCCCGATCGTACACCTAAGTCGGCACGTGAAGAGCTGCTTCTGAATCTACAGGCTCAGTGGATGACGCTGACTCTGCTAGAGAGTGCGGCCTTTGCGTCGTCGGCTCAGGAATGGGCGCCCTTGGGTGTCTATCTCGTGCAGTTCGGGCGGATCCATCAGAAGCTCCCGCAGCCAGCACGCTCGAATGTGGAGCCTCTCCGTTCTCAGCTATCTAAAGTCCACCAAGCGTGGGATGCCTCGGAAGATGCTGACGCTTTGACGGCTAAGCTTCGTCAGTTGCCCGCGGCCAAACGTCGAGCGCTGAAAGCATACCAAGTGGCTCTAGAGGCTGCTCTCTCAGAAGTCGTACAGTCGCCATAGAGCAACTAGAGCTCCTAAGAGTTCAACGCGATGGATCGCTCGTACAATCGGAGCGCCCTGTCCAGTGAGGCTCTCTAGCGAGAGATACTCTCCAGTTGGATAGCAGCGACGTACCCACCACTCTCCACCATCTCGGATCAGAGCGGGTCTGCCCGCTTCCACTTCGGCTCCGGCTTCGATGATCAGAATGTCTCCATCGAGCACACCCTCTTCTGACAGACCATCGCCTCGCACCTTGAGAGCGTAGCCCTTGCTCGGATCTAGTTCCAACCCAGGGGGCAGCGTGAAGGTCCGGGGAATCGGCAGCGTTTCAATGCCCTGGTTAGGGTCGAAGAACCCAAGGAAAGGGATCTCAATGCTGGGGGCTTGTGTCACTGGAGCTTCGACGACCGGAGTGCCAGGAGGGATGAGCGTCCGACGACCACGAGTGGTGGGCAGCTGGCCGGACTGGCGCAGAAGATCGATGTGGCGGGCGACCGTAGAGACGGACGCCAGGCCAAGATGGGCCTGGATCTCTCGCAGAGTAGGCGCCACGCCCTCGGCCTGATAGTATTGCTGAATGAAGGCCAGGATCTGTTTCTGGCGTGGCGTCTGAACCTGCATCCTGTCCATGCTCCCAAGTGATTTCATTCTACTCCTCGCACCGATTCTCGCGGCAGCTGCCGTTGGATTCTGGTGGGGGAGGCAGCGCGCTGAAGCGCGCATCCAGCAGCTCTCCGCATCGCACGCTGCTGCCGTGAATCGCCTCCAGTGGGTCGAAGAGCTACGCACCACACAGGCACAAGAGATCGCTCAGCTCGAGCAAGAGCATGAGGAGTGGCATGAGCGGCTAGCTCAAGCTCAATCACAAGTCGTCGGCTTACAAGAGCGTCTCCAGGCTTCTCAGAGCCAGGCGGAAGGATGGGCTCTCCAAGCACGCGAAGTCTTTCAAGGGCTTGCCTCATCAGTTCTCCATCAGTCGCAGCAGCAGCTCTTGGAGACCGCTCAGCAGCACTGGGGTTCATTGAGTGGATTCCTACAGACCCACTGGACGGAGAAGAATGAACAGCTGGTGGCCGGTGTCACGCCCGTTTCCCAGGCGATCGAACGGTTAGAAGCACGCATCAATGAGGTGGAGCGCCAGCGAAGCGGAGCCTACGAAGGGCTACAGGTGCAGTTGCGCCAACTCATGCAGTCAGAACAGACGCTGCAGGTTGAGACAGCCCGCTTGGTGCAAGCCCTCAAGGCTCCTCAGGTGCGAGGACGCTGGGGCGAGATCCAGCTCCGTCGCGTCGTGGAGCTCGCCGGGATGCTCTCCCATTGCGACTTCATGGAGCAGTCGACGATGACCAATGACGAAGGGCGCCAGCTCCGTCCCGACATGGTGATACGTCTGCCCGGTGACAGATACCTGGTGGTCGATGCCAAGGCTCCTCTGGATGCCTACTTGCGTGCCCAGGATGCTACGGATGAGAACGAACGACGTAAGTGCCTTCTGGAACACGCTCAGCGCATCCGTCAGCACATCACCGAGCTCTCCGGTAAACGCTACTGGCAGCAGTTTGAGACGATGCCAGAATTTGTGGTGCTCTTCCTGCCAGGGGAGCCCTTCTTCAGCGCAGCTCTTCAGGTTGATCCAGGCCTGATCGAAGAGGGCGTGCATCAGAAAGTGATCTTAGCAACGCCTACGACACTGATTGCCCTTCTGAGATCAGCTGCCTATGGCTGGTCGCAGATGGAGCTCTCTAAGAATGCTGTGGAGATCTCCACGCTCGGGAAGGAGCTCTATAAGCGTCTCAGCGACTTTGGGCGCCATTGGTCGGGGTTAGGTAAGGATCTTGAACGTGCGATGCGCTCCTACAACCAAGCAGCTGGCAGCCTAGAACGGCGCGTATTCGTGACGGCAAGGCGTTTCCGTGATCTACAGGTCGGTGTAGAGGATACTTTACCAGAAGTGCCATCGCTCGAAGAGGGCGCCAGACTCATGGGGGTCCCTGAGTGGTTGGAGGTGGAGCCTCAACCTGTGGTAGAGGTCCCTGGGGAAGCTTAGGCTGGAGATGTTCTAGCTGCGTAGCCAGGCAGGCAGTCGATCCTCAATGGAGGGATCTCGCTGCTTCGCGAGGTGTGCAGCCTCGATGATCATAGAGCGCATTGTGTCGTAGCACCTTTTTGCGGGATGTTGTATTCGCGAGACATCATCCGACTTTGGGAGGGACCCTCCCCAAAGAGGCTTAAATTCTGCCTCTGCTTTCGAGAGCTGTTGGTCGGGCCAGTGGGCTGGGTCCTGAACAATGGCCTCAGCAGCACATTCCAGAATTCTATCACGAGAAGCTTTCTGGTTAGCCAACTCATTGGATCCCAACTTGAATAAAGCCCAAAGATCGCTCTGGCTCACCCGGTCAAGGATGGCTGGCTGATAGAGGAGGGCTGTCGGCATGGCCTTAAAAAAAGCAGGGCTTCGTCCAGGAGGTGATCTAGGCGGATTTGTCACGGTTTGGAGTGCGGAAGGGACGGCGGCTTCCACGATGTCGGGGGCGGCCCTGACCTCCGGAGCCATGAACTTTAGGGCTCCCCAGGTCTGACGCGCTGCGGCGAGTTGAACGGACCGGTGGTCTCGAACTGGACGTTCAATGTACGAGAGAGCTGCGCCATCTTTGCTCACAAGTTCTAGGGCGATCTCTTCTTGAAGTCGAAGTTCTGGGTTCAACAACCGGTATAAGGCCTCCAGCTGCTGAATATCTGTCTTTTTAATGCCGGCGATCACCACGGCGGGGATGGCCAGGGCCAGCGGTGGGAGATTCTGAAGCGGAGAAGTGTTCGACGAAACTGAGCTCCCTAGGCCTCGTTGTCCATGTATTTTGATGTAACCGATCCAACGAGCGATCTGCGGTTCTATCAGAGTCAAAATCTCTTGATCATGAGCATAGGAGGCATCTAGGTAGTTCGCTGCGGCTGGATTGGCCCTTACTGCGGCCAGCACAAGCTCTCGCCGCAGTTCCCTAGTCGCTGGCAGATAACGAATGGCTTCAGGCAAATCCCTCAACTCGATCCAGCGATTTGTCAACGCCTTAACCACAGAGGGGATAGCTGCTTCTATTGCCTGTTGTATAGCAGGGTCCTTCCATATGTCTTGAGGTAAGTCCTTAAGGACCCACCAATATCCATGTTCAAGTGCGTGGATGACGACATGGGGGTGTGATAGAAAGTTGTTTGGAATAGAGGTGGAGGTTGCAGAACTCCTCTTAAGCTCTTGTTGGAGAGCCTCGATGATCTCCGGATCATTGTCCACGGCAGGGCAGCGTTCGACTGAACCAAGGGCCTTTCGATCAAGCTGAATGGCCTCTTTAACAAGAAGTAGGAACTGGCTGTTCTCTGGGTTTAGGTATCGGATGGAGCGAACATCTCGTTCGATGGCGGCGCGAGCAAGAGTGGGATCGTTCTGCAGTAGCGGTACCAATTGAGAATATTTATCCATTCCCTGGTCAGCTGTCCCCTGGCGAATGACCTGCTCTAGACTTGGAACCAATGACTGAAGCTGTTGGAGTCGCTGGTCGATCTCTTGAGACGTAAGCTCCAATCGAAGAGAGCGATTTAGAAGGTGGCCTATCGCTCCTCCCAGGAATGCCATGTGAGGATTCTGCCTTCCCACCGAGGCCAGCCATGTGGAATCTGCCCATAGACGATCAAGGCTGGACCCCAGCGCATCCTTCCAGGTGGTGCTAAGAGCCAGGTTTAGCAGGTTGCGATGTTCTGCAGCAGAAAGCTCACCCTCATGACCACCATAGCACGACCTTAGAGCCTGTGGAGAGCAGGCGGTGGACGTGGCCGACACGAGCACTTTCCGCTGCATGGCGCGTAGCACGTCACGGGACATCTGGGTCTCGGTGGGGCGATAGGGGAGCAAACGAGGCAAGTCTTGGGCATAGCCAGATGTCCAGCTAAGAATGTTGTTTAGGCTCTCCGCCAGGTTGCCTATATCCTTCATCGAGGTGGCGGATAGTGAGATCGTAAGACGCAAGGCATGAGGAGCTCTCAAGGCGTCACGGTTGGTCTCCATGCCAGGAAGGGTCGATGGTCCCCGAAGGACTGCACCTGTTCCTGGGTAGGTTCTCTCAACCAGTCGGCGCAGCCTCTGCCACCGTTGAGTCAAATTGTGGCCGTAGAGAGAGAGTTCCACGCTCAGGCCAGTGCCCTCCTTAGCCTGTTTGACACATAGGTGAGCTGCGTGGTTGCGCAGCGGCACCGAGAGATCCACGGACACCTCATCGGCTGCGCAGTTGACCCCGGATAAGCGTCCACGAGGGAACTTGTACAGGAAGAATTGGCTCTCAAAGGGGAGGGCTTGCATCGAGTCGATGGTCCAGCGATCGACAAGCCGACACGCGGCCAGTAGATTCTGGTGAGCCAAGGTAAAGGCATCCTCCAAGGTGACGAGAACGGCAGGCAAGACCTCAGGTGTCTCCAAGGCAGGGGCCCGTCCAACGGACCCACCGATCTCTCGAGACGGGTTGGTCCCCGCAGTGAATAGAGCCGAGGAGACGTTGAAGGCGCTCGGTTCTAAGTAGGACCCATAGTTAGGAGTGAGGCCACTGTTTTTTTCCTCTGCAAGATGGTCCATCGAATTGTTCAGTCGAGAAGCAGCAGCCTCCCAGACCGTGAGGTAGCCATCTTGGCAGTATGGGTGCGGCACCCAAAATTCCCGACCCACGGGAAGAGTTTTTTCTTTAGGCAGCTCCATGACACGTTTCGTAGCAGCGACGGAGAGCCTCTGCAGTTCCTCGACCATGAGGCGGACTCGTCTAAAGCGCTCTTCGACAGGCAAGGCATCATGGCCCTTCACCGTTTTGATGACCGAATCGGTCAGGTCGGTGATGGAGGCCAGAAGGTGGCCAGCTTGGATTCTCTCCAGTTCATTGTCAGACAAGAGGGCCGGTAGGAGGGCATGGGCTGGTTCCAGGATCTGTTTCTGGAACTGCTCCCATCGCTGGTCAAAGCCCTCCAGTTCCGTCCAGGATGGAAGGCTCTGCTGGGTCGCCTGCATGCGCAAGCGAAGATCCCGAGTCGATTGCACCATCTGATTCAGATGGGGAATCGCCTCCGCGACCTGTTCCAGAAGCGCTTGGACAGCCTCTCGAACAGGTCGTAATCGCATGGCCTTGCTGATGGGGCCATTCAACATCGGTACGAGGAGATGGAGCTTCTGAAGAGCCTGTACGCACTCCAGCACGCCATTGGCGTACTTAGGTCCTCTGCGGAGAAGTTCACAGGTGATCTCTTGCCAGCTCTCTTGTAAGTCGGGATCGATCACCACCGACTTCAAAGCCATGACGGCTCGAGACATCTCATCGAGACGATCGGCTGCCCCTGCTTTCGTCCAGATCTTCTCAAGCCCTATTCTCATGCCCTCATCGGCAATCACAGGAGGGAGCTTTTCATTGCGGAGGATTTGTGCGATGGAGCCCCCGATCGTCTCAGTGCCCTTCTGGGTGAGCAGAGCTGCTACCCAAGACGCCATCAAGGGGACGACTCGTCCAATGTTACGATCGGCCCCTTGGAGATAGGTGAGTGCTCTCCAGCCCAGGTATTCGATACGTCGACATAGAGAGAGGAAAGCATCCTGTGTCTTCTGAGGGGTGCCGCTACTCTTGAGCCTTCCTGCATGTCGCTGCAGACGACCGCTGAGGACAGCATAGGCCTCTTTCAGACGTTCTGGCTGGGTGGTATCTCCGATGGCATCGAGAAGGGATTCAAGATCCCATGTGGTGCCGAGATCGAGGAACGAATCCCGCTGCGCTCCCAGCGCTCCCCCTATGTTGGAAGAGGGATCCTCTGATGGCTGCATGTCAGACAGTACAGAGGGGACGGGGTGGCGTATGGTGCCCTCACGGATGACACCCTCTGTGCTTCCGGTGCCGATCCAGAGGCTGGTTCGTTGAGGATCGACCAGCAGCGTCATGCCTGGCTTGATGTGGGCCTTAGGATCGGGACCTACCAGAACAGGGATACCCATCTCACGAAAAGAGGTCGCCCAGTGGGAAAGCACGCCGGCCGACTCTTGAGTGATCACAGCTTTGGTGATCAGACCTTGATCTCGTCTCTTCAGAGCCTCTCTGAGAGCTCCATCCAGGGTCTTAGCGACGACCAGTTCGGATGGATCATCGATCCTGACGACCTTCTGGCCTGCGGAGACGATGCACTCCTCCATCTTCATACGTTGGAGCCCAGCCTTTTTCGCTTTAGAAATGTCCACAAAGGTAGCTGTTTCGGGTGCTCGACTGACGATTGGGCGCACTTGCACGACATAGAGCTGCCCCTGTTCTACGACGAACTCTATATCGATCGGACCATGGTAGACCTCTTGGAGATGGCGACCTATATCCTCCAGCTGCATCAGCAGCTCGGGACTCAGACAGGGACGATCCCACAGTGCAGGTGCGTTCTCCTGGAACTCTGTGCCCTCATCACCAGCTGGAGCCACTCGATAGGATTTACCTCGTATGGCTGAGTAGTGTTCTCCATGAAGGAGGTAATAGGAGTCGCAGGGGACCTCCCCTGCGACGACGCCCTCCCCATGTCCATAGGTAGCCTGCACCATGACGGCTTCGGGCGTGGGTCCTTGGACTTCTTGAGAGAAGAGTACGCCACTCACAGGGATCTGATGAGGTTGAGCGTGAGCCGGCTCACGAATCATCCTTTGGATGAGAACCGGTACAAAGGCCTCTTGCTCGACCTCTCCGAGCAACATGCGCTGCTGGCTCAGAGAACGTGAGCTGAAGTACGAGGCGATGACTCTGCCCATGGCGGCTGCGATGGCGGGCCGTTGGCAGGCCACGTTGGCCACTGATTCGTTGCCGCCGGCATTGGCGGTTTCGGCGGAGTCCTCGCGGCCCGTAGAACGGACCATGGCGATCCAGTTGTTCTGCTGCCACTTCTCGAGTAACTGGTTCAGGCCCAAACGATCGATCGCTTCATTAGGAAACTGCTCGAAGACGGCTCTGATCTGCTCGCTACAGGCTGTTGGATCTAGAGAGCGCCAGCCTGGGATGTGGTCATCCAAAAAGGCAGCAACTTCACGATGCGATACCGAGAAGAACTCAGGAACTCGTGGCGCTTGGGCACCGGGGATTTCCTTGAGCTGCAGATCGAGTAGCATCAGGTTGGCGGCCTTGTTCCCAAAGCTCTGGCCCATGACCGAGACAAAAAGCGAAGCTGCCTGCTGGGGGTCTGCCCATTGGCATAGCTCCCAGAGAGCTTGAGTGGCAGTCGGATCATGACCTGCATTCTGAAAAGGGCTATGAGTTAGATCAAGAGCTTTGGCTTTGAGAGCTTTGGCAATGGTCTCCGCGTGATCCTGACTCAAGGCTACCAAGAGCTCTCTTACGTCTTGCGGAGCTTCGATGGCCTTCCAGTTGCGGGGAGCTCTAGGTGACCATGCATTGAAGTCAGCGCCCATCTTGGCCAGGGCTTCCTTGACCGGCGTAAGGGGAGGCCTGATCTTTGGACTCGGGGGTGCCCATTTGCCTTCATCCCCATGAGACGGAGGTGGAATGAGGGACATCAGGATCTCCAAGCATTTGCTGAGATCCTTTTCCTAGAGTCCGTTGGTTAAAGAAAATTTGACCCCCCCTGCGCTGGTCTTATTGGCTTTGCTCGCCGGACCGGCATCTAACCGACTAAGCGCGGGGAGGCCTTGGTGCTTTTGTGGGGTTAAAAATTGTTGACCCTTGTTTTTTAACCAAAAAGACAGCAGTTTTGGTTTGTATTTCGACCAAAAGTCGATGATTTTTGCCCTGGAAAACAGCCATGTTCAAGAGGCTCATAGACTTCCATCTAGATAAATGGAAAGTGGATCCCTATCGCAAGCCGCTATTGCTAAGGGGCGCGAGGCAGGTGGGGAAGACCTACGCTGTGAGGCAGCTTGGTCAGAGGTTTCGGTATTTTGCTGAGGTGAATTTTGAACAGCTGGAAGGAGCTGCCTCGATATTCGAAAAGGACCTGGTTCCTGAAAGGCTCATTCGCGATCTTTCCCTTCTAATAAAGACTCCCATCATCGAAGGAGAGACTCTTCTCTTCCTCGACGAGGTCCAGGAGTCACCTCGGGCCATATTGGCTCTTCGTTACTTCTACGAGGAGATGCCGGGACTTCACGTGATCGCTGCTGGATCTCTCTTGGAATTTGCGATCGAGAAAGTCGGCCTCCCCGTAGGACGCATCTCTATGTTGCATATGTACCCACTCTCCTTCGTGGAGTACCTCGTCGCTACAGGAGACGTCCTGATTGCAAGGGAAATCCTGAATCACCCTATTGGCGTTGCCATGGGTTCTCCGATTCACACGATGATCTTGGCTCGGGTAGGGGAGTATCTTTCGATCGGTGGCATGCCTGAATCAGTGGCACGCTGGGTCCAAACGAAAGATCCGGCTCCCTCCTTACAGGTCCTACAACAGATCGCCGCTACCTATCGGCAGGACTTTGAAAAGTACGCTAGAAAGAGCCAAGTGAAATACCTCGAACAGATCTTTCGCCAGATCCCACATCTTGTGGGAAGAAAATGTTCCTATAGCGAAATCCATGGAGAGTATCGAAAACGAGAGCTCGCGCCTGCATTAGAACTACTTGAGAGGGCGAATATCCTCCATGTCATTCGTCGGGCCTCTGGGCAGGGGATCCCCATTGGTGCTGAGGTCGACTTTGACGTTTTTAAGGTCATCTATCTCGACATGGCATTGTGTCAGGCAATCCTGGGATCCGACATCTCCACATGGTTTCTCAACCCCTTGGAGGGATTTGAGAATCGGGGAGAGATCGCTGAGGGTTTTGTGGGCCAGGAATTGATCTGCTATGGAAGCCCCACGGCTAAGGGAGAGCTCTATTTCTGGAAGCGCAAGGAAAGGAATAGCCTGGCCGAGGTCGATTATCTTCTGCAGAGACGAGATCAAATCCTGCCGATCGAGGTCAAGAGCGGTCATGGTACATCCCTACGTAGCTTGTGGCAGTTTTTGGACTCTCACCCCAAATCCACTTTTGGCATCCGATTCTCAGCGCTCGACTACTCGATTTGCGACAATCTCGACTCAAGGCCCCTATATGCGGTGGCATCCTTGGCGCATGAGAGTCAAAAGGAGGCTCTTGTCAGCCTGCTAGGAGATCTATCGAAATAGGCATGTAGTTTAGTCTCATCCAGCAACCGGAGGATTCCATGCCCTATCACGTCTACCTCGCTGGGCCCATCGTGGGCCTCAGCTTCGACGACTGTGTGAACTGGAGAGAGCAGTTCATCCAGGGATTGCCCGCGGAGATCATCGGGTTGAGTCCTTTGCGAGGCAAAGATTACCTCGAACAGGAACGGACGATGCAGACTTCCTATGCTCATCACGAACTCTCCTCAGCCAGAGGTCTGACGGCCCGTGATTTCAATGACGTGAAGCGATCGGATCTCGTGATTGCCAACCTGAGCGGAGCTGAAAAAGTGAGCATCGGGACGGTCATGGAGATCGCATGGGCTAAGGCGTTCCAGATCCCGGTGATCTTGGTCATGGAGACGACAGGCAATGTGCATCAGCACCCCATGATCCAGGAGAGCATTAGCTTCCAGGTCGACACCTTAGAAGAAGCCTTGTGGCTGACCAAGGTCGTGTTGATGCCAGGCCCGCATCGTAAGCTAGCTTCGCAGCAGCGGGAAGAGCAGCGGCTTCAGGAAATGGCCGAGGTGGTCGAATTCTAGAGTGTGATTCTCAACGTTCTTGTTTGAGCTTGGGAGTTCTCCAGAGTAGGGATCTCTGACATCCAGGCAGAAGGACTTTTCTTTTCCATGACCGTGTGCTACACGGCAGTGAGGCTTTTTTAGCATCGGCCGCGGTGCGTTTACCCGACTCAGGAGTCTAAGGTATGTATGGACGACGAATAGCCACACATGCCCTTCTTGGTGGATTTTGGGGCTTTTTGCCCTTCGCAGCCTATGCCACTACAGCGATTTTCATCGAAAACGGGGGCTTATGGAGCGAACCCTCTAATTGGTCCCCACCTATCGTGCCCAATGGCCCCAACGACATTGCCATCATCCCCGACAATTTTTTTGGCCCATTCATCTCGATTGATGAGCCTATCAGACTGGCCTCCCTGCAGTTCATCGGAGCCACAGGCGGAGCATTCCTGTCTTCCTCGGATCCATCCGACACCCTAACGCTCTATACATCATTGGGAGTGGATAGCGGAAGTGAAGGCCCTGCCATCTTCGTTACGATCGTCCTACCCAATACCATCCCTTTCGAGATCGAGAGTAACTACATCGAAATCGCAACGATCACAGGTCCTGGTGGTGTCACCTTAACTGGTGGTGGAAGGTTCCGGCTGAATGGCGGTGGCGCCGATCAATCCTCCTACACCGGGATGACCACGGTGGTGTCGGGATCCTTTGAAGCGGCCGTATTCGATGTTATTACGTTTCCGCCCAATTCCCCCTTTGTTCTCGCCGACGATCCCAGTGTCCTGATCAATATTCAGGATACCTTTCAGACCATCCTCAGCCTGTCTGGGGGAGGGCCTTTGGGCGGGAATGTGCTTCTGGGTGTGAGCCCATCGCAATTAGGGTCGCTCACTACTGGCGATTCCACCGACACGACCTATGGGGGATCGATCTCTGGATATGGCCCTGTGATTAAGCAGGGGAGTGGAACTTTCACTCTGTTGGGCGCCAGTAGCTATACTGGAGGAACTTTCCTCAATGCGGGACAAATCACCCTGGGGAACAATGCCGCTCTGGGTCCAGCCCTTCTCACGATGGCAGATGGCACGACATTGAGCCTCAACGATGGCGTCTCTGCCGTCAACGAGATACAGCTTCCTGCCGGCGGGATAGGCACGATCAGTGTGCCTTCAGGCACAGGTTCATTGACCGGCAACACTGACAATACCACAGGGATCCTCTCGAAATCCGGGGATGGAGTTCTTGTGCTGAGTGGGGATAATCAGCACTCAGGCGGTACAGTGCTGGTCGCTGGTCAGATCACCGTAGCCTCCAATACCGGACTGGGTTCGGGCCTCTTGACGATGTCTGATGGCACGACATTGGGTTTGAACGATGGCATCTCTGTGGCGAACTCCATTCTCATCGCATCTGGAGGCACGGCGACTCTCAGTGTTCCATCAGGAACCACAACGCTCACTGGACCCTTTTCGACAACAACGGGAGGCCTGACCAAATCGGGTAATGGGATCCTGAACTTGTCAGGATTGCTTGGGTATAGCGGCACGACCGCCATCGACGGCGGAGTTCTTGCCCTGAGCGGGAGTGCCACCCTCCCGATCCATAGTCCGCTTGTCATCCACTCTGGATCCCTATCTCTCCTTGGTCTCTCGGCACCTCAAATGGTCGGCAGCCTATCTGGCTCAGGTGGCATTCTGCTAGGCAGCGGGGGCCTCATTGTCGATAGCGCCCTCAGCACCACCTACAGTGGGAGCATCAGCGGATCGGGTGGTCTTACCAAGGCCGGATCTGGCATCCTCACGCTCACTGGAGTGAACCCACTCACCGGCAACTCAGCTGTATCCGGCGGGACGTTGTCTGTGCAAGGCTCACTCGATCAGTGTACGTTGACCGTCCAGGCAGGAGCGACCCTCAAAGGGACTGGAACCCTGGGGACTGTCATCGTCGACGGTACTCTACGAGCTGGGAACTCCATCGGCACACTGACCGGACGCAGCTTCCTCATGGAGTCTGGGTCCACTCTCATCACCGAGATCAATGCCGGCAATCAAGCTAGTCTCGTCGTGGCTACAGAGACGTTCACTATCGATCCTGGATCCACCTTCGAACTCATTGCTGACTGTGGTCCTTTCCAGGGCGAGCCCACCTATACGATCGTGACAGCTGGTAGCGTGTCAGGGACCTTCTCCTCTGTGCGCAACACCACTCTTCCTCGCTTCTCCCCCAGCCTGGTCTATCTCGAGGATGCCATTGAACTCAGCCTCACTCCCATCTATTTCCAGGATGTTCTTGAGGACGCCGCTCTTGGGTGCTGTCAGGCAAGACACGTGGCTGGGTACCTCGACTGCCTCTACTTTAACGGCCTTATCCCTTGTGAGAGCGATCTATCCAGGGTCATCACCGTCCTCAACGGAGCCACTCCCTGTGAACTGAGCTTCGCATTCGATCAGCTCCACCCAGCTCCCTATGCTGCCATGCTGGTGGCTCAGCAATATAGCTCCCTCAATTACCTCGACACACTCGTCGATCGATTGGATCAGACCCGTACTCTTGCCTCCTACGGATGGGACGATGCATGCGCGCACGTATGGCTTACTCCCTTTGGCAGCTTGGCCAAGCAGGGGTCTCTATGCGATCAGCTAGGCTACCATGCCCGTGAGAAGGGTATCACCCTCGGTGCCGATGCACAGGGAGAACATTGGCTGCTGGGTGCAGCGATCGGTTACACCTCAACGCACATGGAGTGGTCCAGTAGCTATATGGGAGCTAGCCTGCAGAGCTACCACGCCGCTCTCTTTGGGCGAGCATTCGGTCGCTACGCCTACCTGGATTTGGCCATCGGCGGCGCCGGAGATACCTACCATGGCAGCCGCTCCATCCAGTTTGCCTCCTTGGCCGGATCGATTCAGCGCACGGCGTGCTGGGATGTGGATGGCGGCGAGGTGGACCTCTACGTGGGACTGGGCGTCAATACCCATGACTTTCCTGTGGATCTAGCTGTAGAGGGCTCAGTGGACTGGATGCACATGCATCGGTCGGCCTTTGTGGAACATGGGGCAGGGGATGTGAACCTTTCGGTACAGCGCGAGTCGACAGATTTGCTACGTACCGAGGTGCGGCTATGGGCCTCCAAACAGATATCCAGTTGGGTCCCCCAGCTCGGCTTAGCCGTAGCCTATGACCATCGCCCGCATGCCCTCTTAAGTGGAGCCTTTGCCAGCGAATGCGGAAATGGCTGCTCCATGTGTGTTGATGGCCTCGCTCCCAGCCGCTTTCTCATCATTCCTAGAGCTAAAATCACGCAAGTGATGAATGACAAGTTCTCTATTGCCCTGTCCTACGAGGGTGATTTTGCTGATGAGTATAGTGAGAATACGCTGTGGCTTGAACTTGGTTATGCATTCTGAATTTTCTGGTCGATAGCGAGCTCTGTGGCAAAGACTGCTCTGATCCCTGGATCCTGGAGCCTTTGAGAAGTAGGGAACCACCCAAGCTACCTGTTGGCGAACAGGGAGATCTCTGGGCTCTAGATAGAAGAACTCCCTTGAAACCGATGTCGATGCGCTCGACAAAGCTCGTGGCCTGGGAGTATCATGAGAACAGTTCCCATCCATAGCCGGCCCGAGCTGCGTTTGCATTAGGATTATTTTCATGAGCCTCCCCATCGTATTGTCTGTCGATGTGTTGGCGGGTGCCCTTGGAAGTGTCTGCATTCGCGGCCTGCTCAACCTGGCTGACCGCACGGCTCTCGGCTATCGTCGAGTCAGTCTTGCCCTTACTCTTTTCTTCAATGCAGTCTTTCCGCTTATTCTCATGTTAGGCGTTCTGGCCTTCATGGGGGGATTGAATGCCGAGTTTGGGCAGCTGATCCTCCATCCTGCAGCGATCTGCAATGGATTCTTGACGCACGCCAGCGCTTCGGCCTTCTATCGCGGACTTCGTGATCTGCCTGTGCGCACCATTTGTGCGGTCTCCAAGCTAAGCGATCTCTTCCTCCCAGCCGTGGTCTTCCTGCTGGGTCGGCAGATGGCACTGAATGACGGGCTCTTTGCCATGCTCAGTACGGCTCTCTTCATTCCCTTCCTTAGGGGAGTGGGCTGGAAACGCAGACCGGCCGAGCGCTGGGTGATCGTCATGATCGTCCTGCTTCCACTGACACAGACCATGGTGAATCACCTCACAGGTGCTGATCACCTAGCCAAGGAGATCTTTGCGTTCACGCAGCTCTTTACGGCCATGATGGTGTGGAGAGTGGTCGCTGTGTTGTGCACGAACTTCACGGGGATTTGGCAGGAGCTGAAGGAAGCTACACGCGAACGGCTGAACTTTGTTCCGATGCTGTTGGGACGATCGGTCTTGGCCGTTGTGGCCCAGGCCCTCTTCTTCTATGCAGTCACTCGGGAATCAGGGGCTCTAGCTTGGCCGATCTTGAATGCGGGGCCGCTCCTCAGCTCGCTGTTTGCTCATTGGGTGCTGCGGGAGCGGCTTCGTCGACTGGAGGGCATGGTCCTCGTCGCCTTTGGAGCGGCAGTTGTGTTCTGCCTGCTCCTCAGGAGTGGTGGACGCTTCTCTTTCTAGTTCTGTGTCAGAACTTCTACGTCATGCACATAGTAGGCTGGGAATGCATAGTGGTGGTCAGGACGCGGGCTGGCTAGCAAGCGAACCTTCCTTCCCACTTGATCTTGCAGATTCACAGAGGTGCTATAGACACAGGCTGCGGGCACTGCGCCCTTCTTGAGCACATAGTCACCGGGGCGATTGGTGCCCGTGCTGGCAAAAGGCTCAAGGATCCCTTCCAGCTCTGAGGCTGTGCGGAGCTCTTCTGCGTAGTAATCAAGAGGCGTTTGGTTGGTATTAGCCGCGATCCAACTCTCGATCAGCCCCTGTTCAACAGGTTCCCACAGTCTCATGCGGTCGGTGATTGGGCGAGACTCCGAGGCGGAGAGGTCTTCCACAGCCGCGAGGGCTAGAGGCTCTTGAGCTACTGACGCGCCCGATTCTCCACCGAGGAAGTTGGCCTTCTTGCCGAGGTAGTCTTTCTGGATCTTCGTCAGCAGAGTCTGAGCTCGCTCAGCATGAGAGGGGAAGTCACGGAAGCCTTGTGCCACTTGCTGGAGCAGAACCTGCGCTTCATCGAGTCGCATCTGGTCGTAGGGTTTGCTGAGCTCTTGTTGTGCAAGGTGTTCAGCGCGCTGGAGGAGCCGATGCATCTCAGATTGACGAGCACCCATCTTCTGGTAGAGATCAGGTCCGCCGGCCTGTTCGACATACTCCTTAGCGACAAAGAAGCGGCACTGCTCTGGGCAGGCAATCTCCAGCCATTTGCTTTGAGCAGCAGCAATCTCGCCAGATACACGCTCCCCTTGTTGCAGTCGACCGATCACCGTCGCATCCAAGGAGGGAGCTAGGCGTACGTTCACATTGGAGGCTTCTACGTTGCCATCCAAAATGTAGCTGCGGAAGACATAGGCCTTCATGCCCTGCATAGGACGTACGGCATAAAAGTCCCGCTCAAGACCGTCGATCAGCACGAGGTCGTCCTTATGCAGCTCCATGATCACAGGAGCATCGCGGTCTGCACGGTTGCGCAGGCGCACGCGGTCACGGGAGATGCGTCCCGTCATCGCAGCAATGGATTGTCGCTGTTGGAGAGCTACTTCAGCACTCTCCACAGCAGGTTCGACGATCTCGTTGGCCATGAGATAGGACCCGCCTACCCAGAGGACTGTGAGCGCAGTGAAAGCTAAATGAATACGCATAGTAGTTTGTAAGTTGGCGGCAGGACCGAAAAGAGGCCCACCTTCGGTTTGACTGAAGAATACTCGCGCAGGAGCTTTTTGCCTATGTAGGCGTCAAGACTGGATGCAAAGGGGCCCTTTGGACCCCTAAAGCCTAGCTCATCAGAACGGCACGGATGTGCTCGCAGCCCGGTTGTCCACACGAGCAGCTGATTGATTCACCCAGTGTCACCAGGTAGGAGACGCTCTCGTCAGAACCACGAATCACATGGAAGGCAGTGCTGCCCTCCTCAGATTGAATCGTCCAGTCCGACCCAGAAGCCTGCTCATCTACAGGCGGGGCCGACGCCGAGGCCGCTTGCTGTGCCAGACCATGATGCAGTGCCCGATGCACTTGGCAATGGCAGCAGTTGCATCCAGGTTCCGGCTGAGGGAGTGTGACGACAAAGTCCGCACCCATGAGTTTCCCAAGCTGCTGCACCCGATCGAGCAGATCTCGAGGCAGGGGAGGAGCATCAGCCTGAGAAGGTGTGTGCTCCATCATCGTTTCCAACTCATCCGCCACCACTTCCGTAGGTGTGCGCTTCGTCATCACCTGGGCAATGGAGGGTTCTTGAGTCGACTGTTCCGCTTCCAGCACCTTGGCATGTACCGCGAAGATCTGCCGAACAACGGGCTCTTCCAGCGCAGGCACCAAAATCTGCGTTCCATTGACCAGTGTCACAACGAGAATAGGGCCTTCCTCTTCATCCTGTTCCATGTGGAGAGACACCACATGCTGCCAGCTCGTGCTGATATAGGGAGGAAGGTGGAGTGCACGTCGAGTGATTGCCATAGATTCGAGCCTCCTCAAGCTCCCATTGTACTGCTAGGAGAGCGGATGGTCAAACGAACTTAGCAGCCGAGCAGGTTGGCTGCTAAAGTTTAGACCATATAGCTCTTGGAATGTGGGACATCACGGCTCTGAAATCGTGTCATTTGCGTCCTCAACCCTCTCTGACTATGATCCGGCGTTTGAGCTCAGACCGGGTGGATGATGCGCCACGCATCAGCACCCAACAGCCGGGAGGCCGCATGACGAAGAAGACTTTTGTAGTGGACACCAACGTCCTCCTGCATGACCCAAATGCGCTCCATCAGTTCGGCGGTAACGATGTGGTCATCTCGGGCACCACGCTGGAGGAGTTGGACAACTTCAAAAAGAATCCAGATGAGCTAGGACGTCATGCGCGCACTGTTCTCCGTACTGTGGACACGGAGGCCCTGCACCTTGGAAAAGAGGGGCTGGAAGTAGCCAAAAAGCATGGATCACTCCGCATTGTCTTGGAGTACCAGCCCACCGATCGTAGCCGCTTTCCCTTAGCGCTCGATCGTGCGCCCCATCGAACATTGGCCACGGCCTTCCTCTTGAAGGAGAGAGGGGAGCACGTCGTCTTTGTGTCGAAGGATGTGGTGCATCGGGTAAAGGCGATCTCTTTAGGGATCGAGGCTCAGGACTATGAGAACTTCAAGGTCTCCTACGAAAAGATGTTCCGTGGGATCCGCACCCTGGATGTCGACGTCTCCCACATTGAGCTCTTCCTTAAAGATGGTCGGATTCCCTTCATAGGATCGGCAGAAGCAGGACAGGAGCTCTATCCCAATGAATACTATCAGCTGAAAGCAGGGGATGACGGGACAGCCCTCGCTCGCTATCAGCCCGACGGGCATCAGCTCGTCGCTCTGCAGAAACTACCCCGAGACGTGTGGGGTCTTCAGCCGCTCAACTCTGAGCAGCGCTGTGCCTTGGACATTCTCCTGCGTGACGACGTACAGCTCGTGACGCTGATCGGTCAGGCAGGAACGGGGAAAACGCTCTTGGCGATCGCCGCTGGGCTCAGGAAGGTCTTTGATGAACAGGTGTACAACCGGATCTTGGTGAGTCGTCCGATTGTGCCATTGGGGAAAGACATCGGCTATTTGCCGGGAAGCAAAGAAGAAAAACTGAGTCACTGGATGCAGCCGATCTATGACAACTTGGAGTACCTCTGCCAGACCAATGGGGCAGGAGCCTCAGGCGCTGACACGATGACCTGGCTCTTGGAGTCCAAGAAAATCGAGATGGAAGCGGTGACCTACATCCGTGGACGCAGCTTGCCGAAGATGTACATGATCATCGACGAGGCACAGAACCTCACGCCTCACGAAGTGAAGACGATCATCTCGCGTGCTGGTCAAGGGACCAAGGTCATCCTCACCGGCGATCCTACCCAGATCGACAACCCTTATCTGGATAAGGATAGCAACGGCCTCACCCTGACGGTATCGCGCTTCCGTAAACATCCAATGTTCGGGCATATCTTCTTGGACAAGACAGAGCGATCGGCTTTGGCCGCATTAGCAGCCGAAGTGCTCTAGCCAGCCGAACAGATAGAGGCCAGGTCTCTCGACCTGGCTTCGGCGACTACAAGATCCTCTCAACCGTGCGGAATGTGACCGAGATGCGGTGGCGGGAGACAGGAGTGACCGCATGGAAATAGGGAGTTTTTCGGAACTCGCCTTCCAGGCAGAAGATAGTGCCCGCCTGCTCTTCCAGTGAGTAGATCGGTTCGATATCCATGGGAGGGACCCGACCTTCCCCTTCCCATTTGGCAAAGTAGAGATGTCCCGTTGGGTCAGGCTCAATGACGATGCCATACACACGTTCACTGAAATAGAACGGCGCTTTGCCATAGAGGTCTTTGGCGTTCACATCGACGTGGGGCTCTAGATGGAAACCGCTCTCGTAGACGGAGAGGATGACGTTCGTGAATTCAG